>CAZRHE010000040.1:0-3818 GCA_964599875.1 uncultured Bacteroidaceae bacterium | reverse complement strand
GCGTCGCAGAAGGGGACTTCGTTTTCGATGATGACGTCCGCCATTTTGTCTACGATTTTAACAAACGCGGGGGTGTTGATGGTTTCGCCGACTTTCGCTTCGCCTTTGACTTCATAGACTGCCGCCGCTTTTTTTGCCGCGACCGCTTTCTTTTCGACTTTGGTTTCTTGCGCCGCTTGAGAGGGCGTTACGCCGAGTGCTTTTGCGATTGCGTTCATCGCCTCGACCGCCGCTGCCGCTTGCTCGTTCATCGCGCCGCCCCAAGTGAGTGCGGGGGTGGAAACGGGGTAGTCGATAAGTGCTTTGAGTTCGTCGTCGAGTTTCATGACGGTGACGGATGCGCCCGCCATATCGAGAGAGGTCATATAGTTGCCGACGAGTTCTTTGTGAATCGCTATGCCGTGTGCTTCGAGTTCGTTATACACGGAATTGTTGAGGAGGTAAAGTTCGGAGAGAGGAGTTGCGCCGAAACCGTTGATGATGACTGCGACTTCGTCCCCTTTCTTTGCGCCGAGGTCTTCGAGAAGGTCTTTGACGATGCGTTTTGCAAGTTCGTCCGCAGAGATGAGTTTCTCGGTGACTCTACCGGGTTCGCCGTGAATACCCACGCCGAATTCCATATCCGTATCGTTGATATCGAAAATGGGAGTGCCTTTCGCGGGGGGAGTGCAGGAAGTGAGTGCGAAACCGAAAGAACGAACATTTTCGATTGCTTTATTCGCCGCCGCTTTGACTTCTTCGAGGGATTTGCCTTGTTCTGCCGCCGCACCTGCGCATTTATGCACGAAAACGGTGCCTGCGACGCCGCGTCTACCGACGGTGTAGAGGCTGTCTTTGACCGCGATATCGTCGTTGACGTAGACTGCGTCCACTTTGATTCCGTCTTCTTCTTTCGCAAGGTCCGCCGCATTGTTGAAGTTCATGACGTCGCCGGAGTAGTTCTTGATGATAAGAAGAACGCCTTTTTCGGTCGCGACTTCTTTGATTGCGTTATAGACTTGGATTTGGGAAGGGGATGCGAATACGTCGCCGCAAACCGCGCAGTCGAGCATACCTTTGCCGACGAATCCCGCGTGTGCGGGTTCGTGACCCGAACCACCGCCCGAAATCAGGCTGACTTTATTTGGATTGATTTCTTTTTTCTTGACGATTTTGAACTTTTCGACGAATTCGAGTTCGGGATGCGCTTTGGCAAGGCCGTGACACATATCGTAAACGAAAGTTTCGGGAGTGTTCATTATTTTTTTCATAATTTTCTATCTCCTTAATAGAGAACGGCACAATATCATTGCGCCGTTCCGTGATTATGGTTTAATTACAGTTCGAAGCCGTATTTGTAATCGTAGCCGATTGCGTCCGCAGTCTTGATTGCCGCGACGACCATGTCTTCGGTGACCGCGAAGGGCATGTTGTGAATGGATTCGTCGGGGATGCAAGTCTTTGCCGCGATTGCTTTGAGTTCTTCTTCGGTGAGGGATTCTCTTGCGACTTCACCGGTCTTCTTGTCTGTCATGAGGTCTTTGATACAGACGGGGAGTCCGACGGAGATGCAGAAGTCGAGGACTTCGTAGAGTTCTTCTTCGGGGGCGTTTTCGAGGATGAGTTGGCAGATGGTGCCGAATGCGACGACTTCGCCGTGGAAGTTGTTGTTATGGATTTCGTGGACGATGGTGATACCGTCGTGGATTGCGTGTGCCGCCGCAAGACCTGCGGATTCGAATCCGAGACCGCTCAAAAGGATGTTGGTTTCGACGATTTTTTCAAATGCGGGGGTGACGACGTTGTTATCGCATGCGTATTTCGCTTTAAGACCGTCGGAAATGAGGTTTCTGTAGCAGAGTTCCGCAAGCGCCGCCGCGGTGTGAGTGCCGTAGCCGAGGAGGGTGCCTTTCGCTCTGTTTGCGCCGCAGGGAAGTCCCGCGTTGACGTTGGACACGGAGTTGACGTTTGCTCTTGCTTCAAAGTAGGTGGAGAGTGCGTCGCCCATGCCGCTTACGAGGAAACGAGAAGGTGCGTTTGCGATGACGTTAAGGTCGATGAGGACGACGGACGGGCTTTGACGGAAATATGCATAATCGTCAAATTCGTGATTGTCGAAGTAGAGAACCGCGGAGTGGCTGGTAGGTGCGTCGGTTGCCGCGATGGTGGGGCAGATGATGAGGTTGTTGCCTGCCGCAACGCATTTGGAAGTATCGATTGCTTTGCCACCACCGAGACCGATGGTGCATGCGCATTTGTTTTGTTTTGCGATTTCTTGGAGTTGTTTTACAACCGTTCTGGAACATTCGCCTTTGAAAACGTCGCCGCAAGAGATGAATTCGACGCCGTATTTTTTCTGGGTCGCTTCGAGTTTGTCTTTGACGAGGTTAAGCGCAAAGGGGTCTGCGATGAGGAGTGCTTTTTTGCCGAAGGTCTTTACAAAATAACCGAGGTTCAAAAGTTCGTCTTCGCCTTGTACGTACTTGGTGGGGCATATAAATGCTTTTCTCATAAAAATTCTCCTTTTTTATGTAATTTTGTTTATTATGGATACATTATAACCTTATTGTATTGCGATTTCAAGACCCAATTTGATTAAAATGTTGATTATTTTAAAAAATTTTTGCCGAATTTACGAAAAATGCGGATTTCAGGCAAAATTTTAGATAAGTGCAACAAAAGTCTTTATGTTTTCCGTCGGTTGTGATAAAATCAAATTATAACGAAACGAGGTGAAATATGAGCATCAAAGAAAGCGTTGAAAAACGCGTCGAATGGATAAAGAAAGTTATTGCGGAAAGCGGAGCAAAGGGAGTTATTTACGGAAACAGCGGCGGAAAAGACTGCACGCTCGTGGGGGCTTTGTGCGCTCTTGCGACGGATAACGTTTTGGGAGTTATTATGCCTTGTCAATCCGCGCAAAATTACGGCAGCGACCGCGACGACGCCTTGCTTGCGGGAGAGAAATTCGGCATAAAACAAATCGAGGTCGACTTGACCGCGACGAAGAACGCTTTTCTTAATGCGATAGGGGAAGAAATAGACGTTGATTCCGCATCCGAATACGCTGTCAAAATGGCGGGAATAAACATAAATCCCCGCCTTAGAATGTCTGTTTTGTACGCCCTCGGACAAGCGAAAGGATATCTTGTCGCAGGGACCGGGAATCTTTGCGAAATGACTATGGGTTACTTCACGAAATGGGGGGACGGCGCATGCGATTTCAATCCGATATCCGACCTCACCGTGCCCGAAGTTTACGAGATGCTCGAATATCTCGGCGCACCCGAAAGCATTATCAGTAAAGCACCCTCCGCAGGGCTTTATCAGGGACAAACGGATGAAAAAGAACTCGGCGTGACTTATGCCGAAGTCACCGCCTATATAAAGGGCGGAGAAATCTCGGACGAGGCAAGAAACAAAATCGAAAGAGCGGAGAGAAACAGCGCGCATAAAAGACGTATGCCGAGATATTTTCCCGATTGAAACAATTAGAATATCCATTTTCGGACGGCGTTCGCGCCGTCCTTATTTTTTATCCACAACGTTCAGTTTTCGGCATTCTAATTGGATTAATTTAATCGATACGAAAAAATCGATATTTTTTTATCGAAATAACGAGTTCCCTATTGCAATCGGGCGGGAATTGTGTTAAGATATCTAAGTAATTGAATTTATTTATAAATTCTACAACAATATGACTCAAAATAGATTTTGGAGGACTATATGTCAAAAATCAATCTGACGACGGTTGCGTTCAAAGGCACGGCGGAACAAGAAGCAAAACTCAGAGCGGAACTCAAAGAAATCGCAAAAATGCCCGGTGCGCTTATGCCTGC
>CAZRHE010000039.1:0-4351 GCA_964599875.1 uncultured Bacteroidaceae bacterium | reverse complement strand
TTCATAGAGTCTTTTTGCGAACTCGACTATCCCGAAAGAGCGGCGAAAATTCTAAATATGTATATGGAAGAGTTCTCTTACGACGAACTGCTTTCGTATTCGAAAAATGCGTATTCTCGTTTCGACGGCGACCCTTGTCCCGTCACCAAAATCGAGGACGGACTTTTCGTGCTCGAATTGTGGCACGGACCCACTTTCGCTTTCAAGGATATGGCGCTCACCCTTCTTCCTTATCTTCTCACCGCAAGCAAGAAAAAACTCGGGAGAGAGGATAAAACTCTCATCCTCGTCGCAACGAGCGGAGATACGGGCAAGGCGGCACTCGAAGGCTTCAAAGACGTCCCCGACACTGAAATCATCGTGTTTTTCCCCAGTCAAGGCGTGAGCAAGATGCAGAAATTGCAAATGCTGACTCAGGAAGGGAAAAATGTCCACGTAGTCGCAATCAAGGGCAATTTCGACGACGCGCAAACCGCCGTCAAAGAGATTTTTAACGACCCCGAAACCAACGAAAGACTCGGTAAAATCGGCGTCACCATGTCCTCTGCGAACTCCATAAATTGGGGCAGGCTCGCCACTCAAATCGTTTATTATATATCGGCATACGCAGACCTCGTCGCAAGCGGTGAAATAGAAAACGGAGAAAAGGTGAATTTCTGCGTGCCTACGGGCAATTTCGGAAATATCCTTGCCGGTTACTACGCTTACAGAATGGGATTGCCTATAAATAAACTGGTCGTCGCAAGCAATGAAAACAACGTTCTTGCGGATTTCTTCTCGACGGGCGTTTACGACCTCGACAGAAAGTTTTACAAGACCTCGTCGCCGTCTATGGATATTCTCGTGTCGTCTAACCTCGAACGCTTTATATTCGAAATCGAGGGTAGGGATGACGAAAAAGTGAGAGAATTGTATTCCGCACTGAAAAATGACGGCAAATTCGAAATCGATTTGTCTTTGCTCGATAAGAGCATTTTCGAGGCGGGTTGGGCGGATGAAGACGACACCGTTGACGCCATAAGAAATTTCTTCGATCTCGACGATTGTATCCTTGACACTCACACCGCGGTGGCGGCAAGCGTGTACGCGGAATATCAAGGGGAAACAGAAGATTATACGCCCGCGGTTATAGTGTCTACCGCAAGCCCTTATAAGTTTGCGACGGACGTGTTCAACGCGATTGCGGACGGCAAGGAAACGGACGCGGAAAAGGCAATCGAAAAACTGCAATTTGCGACCGGGCTCGAATGTCCCGCGGGACTTGCAAATTTGAAAAACAAAAAAATACTTCACGATATCGTCATCGAAAAGGGGGATACGAAACGTATCGTCCTCGAATTGATGAAAGCGTGATGATTGCATAAAACGGAGTTTATTATGGAAAAAGTGAACGATAAACCTCAAGTTGAGAAACAAAAGATAGTTTACAGTGCGTTGAAACCGACGGGTGATTTGCAACTCGGCAACTATATCGGCGCACTCAGAAATATGGTCAAAATGCAGGACGAATACAAATGCGTGTATATGATAGCAGACCTGCACAGTATAACCGTTGACGCGGTCCCCGCCGACCTTCGTCGTCGCACTTTCGATTTTATGGCGCTCTTTCTCGCAATCGGGCTCGACCCCGAAAAGAGTATACTCGCCGTTCAATCCCACGTCCCCGAACATGCGCAACTCGCTTGGGTGCTCAACTGCAATACGCAATTCGGAGAGGCAAGCAGAATGACGCAATTCAAGGATAAGAGCAAGAAGAATCCCGACAACGTCAACGTCGGATTGTTCTCTTATCCCACTCTTATGGCTGCGGATATCTTGCTTTATCAGGCGGACTACGTGCCCATCGGAAAAGATCAACAACAGCACCTCGAACTCGCAAGAGATATCGCGGGTAGATTCAATTCAAAGTATTCGCCGACTTTCGTCGTTCCCGAGGGTATATATCCGAAGACGGGTGCGAAAATCGCAAACCTTCTCGACCCTACTTCGAAAATGGGAAAGACGGACGACAACACCGCGGGCGTCGTGTTCTTGCTCGACGACCCCGACACGATTATGCGCAAATTCAAGCGTGCGGTCACGGACTGCGGCAACGAAATCGTGTACAGGGAAGATAAGCCCGGCATCAGCAACTTGCTCACCATATATTCCGTTTTCAAGGGCGTCACGATAGAAGAGGCGGAAAAGGAATTTGCAGGTGCGAGTTATGCGGATTTCAAATTGAAAGTAGGAGAGGCGGTTGTAGAACATTTGCGCCCCATACAAGAAAGATACAAATACTATATGGAGCATAAGGACGTCCTCGTCGAAATTATGAAAAACGGCGCGATTGCCGCAAGCCGTATGGCAAGCAAAACCCTTTCCAAAGTGTATAGAAAAGTCGGATTTGCACAACTGTAAGATATGTTCGGATATATAATTCCCGACAAGAATAATATGTATATAAAGGACTTCAACGTCTTTCAGGGTTTCTATTGCGGACTTTGCAAAACTCTCGGGAAGACGGGCGGCCCGCTGACGCGCTTATGCACGAATTACGACACGACTTTTTATAACGCGTTTCTACATGCGGTGACGGATACTCCCGTCACGGCGGAAGGAAAATTCTGCATGCTAAACGGAAAGAAAAAGCCCGTTATCGCACCCGATGAATTGTCTATGAAAGTCGCGGACGTATCCGTCTTGCTCGTGTATTACAACCTTGCGGACGACGTGGCGGACGGAAAGAAAATCCGCGCGATAGCAAAGTGGAGATTGTATCTAAGAAAGCGCGCCGCCGCAAAGCGTTTGCCGGAAGTTGACAAACTCATGAAAGAGAAGTTTTCCGCTCTTGCAAAACTCGAAAAGGAAAACAGCGACTCAATCGATATGGTCGCGGATTGCACCGCCGCTCTTATGCGCGATATGACAAAACTTCTCGTGCCTACAAACGAAGACGTAGACCTTTTCACCTATAACCTCGGACGACTCATCTACCTTATGGACGCCGTTGACGACGTTGAGGAAGACAGCAAAAAAGGCACGTATAACGTCGTCGTCAACAACTACGGCAAATGCACTGAAAAGGTGGTTTATCTCAAAGAAAACGCCGATGAACTTGCGTTTTTGCTGAAATCGACTTACAACAGAATGGTTGAGAGTTACAACAGAATGAACGTTGTCGTGGCGGAGGGCGTCATCTCGAACACCGTCTACCTCGGCATAGACGCACAGATAAAAAGACTTCTGAAAGGAGAAGAAAAATGCCACAAGATCCGTATGTAATTTTAGGAATCGCACGCGATGCGTCGCAAGCGGAAATCCTCGACGCATATAAAACGCGTCGCGCTCAATATTCCGCTCACGTCTTCGACGAGGGTGAGGCGGGCGCAGAGGCCGCAAGAAAACTCGAAGAACTCGATCAAGCATATCAAATCGCTATGGAGGCGTCCCACGAAGGCGCGACGGTTTCCGATAACGAGGAAACGTACGAATATTCCGACGTCAAAAATCTTATCAAGAATAAGAAGTTCGACGAGGCACAACGCCGTCTTGACGATATGTACGACCGCAATGCGGAATGGCATTATTATCAAGCCGTTATCTTCTACGAGAAAAGTTGGCTCAACGAAAGCAAACGCCAACTCGAAATGGCGGTGTCAATGGAGCCGTCCAATGCAAAATATCAAAACGCGTTGAACAATATGAAAAAGAAAATCGACGGCACTCACGCTTTCGAAAGAGAAAAAAGCAGAGCGTCGTATAACAACGTGAATAACAACAAGTCCTATTCGCAAAACGCAGACGTTGCGGACGGCATTTGCGCCGCATGCCAAGCGCTTTGGTGTGCAGACTGCTGCTGTGAGTGCATGGGCGGGGATTTGATTAGTTGCTGCTGATTGAGCGACGACGCGATAAAACTTCGTTTTCCTGGTCTGTCGCTCACGGCGCCGAATGTCGATGCACGCATCGAGCGCCGACGCACGTCGCTTGTTTGCTCGACCGCAAACGCGACAGCGGTGCGTTTTGCTAGAGGCGGCTCGGCGCAAAACGAGAGTTAATATGAGGCGCCGACTATATAATTCGGAGCGTGTTATATAAGCACTCACTCGTTCGAAGACGGAACACGAGGCGCGACGCGCCGAGAACTTCGAGTGTTGAGCGGCGTCGTTTAGTACAAGCGACTGCGTGCATTGGGTTCGCGAAGCGGTGCGCACAAAGCGCAGTGGCATAACGAGGAACGTTACTTAACGCGAAACCGAGTGTGTCCCCGTGCGCAAGCACCCGTCGTGGGTCCCTTTAGGGGGAACGACGGTGAGCGCGACGCGTTAAACGCACAATCCAGTGAATTGTGCGTAGCCAAAGCGAACGA
>CAZRHE010000038.1:0-6996 GCA_964599875.1 uncultured Bacteroidaceae bacterium | reverse complement strand
CCGTAACTGGGGAGCCAAGTCGCATATTGATTTTCATACATAGCCGCATATGCGAGCATTTGTCCGAGGGAAAGTACGCCTTGTCCGCCGAAACCTGCGACGATAATTTTTTCCATACTATTCGACCTCCTTAAAAACTCCGAGAGGATATTGCGTCGTCATTTGCGTCTTGACAAATTCCAACGCCTTTTCTGGGGACATATGCCAGTTGGTGGGGCAAGTCGAGAGCAATTCCACGAAACTGAATCCTTTGCCGTCCACCTGATTTTGGAATGCTTTAAGGATTGCTTTTTTCGCCTTTTTGACGTTTTGGACGTCGGCAAGGGAGCAACGCGCGATATAACTCGGTCCGTCGAGAGTTGCGAGCAATTCGCACATACGAATGGGATTTCCGTTGACTTTTGCGTCGCGTCCGCTCACGCAAGTGGTCGCCTTTTGTCCAAGGAGCGTAGTGGGTGCCATTTGACCGCCCGTCATTCCGTAGATTGCGTTGTTGATGAAGATGACCGTGATATTCACTCCTCTCGTTGCGGCGTGGACGATTTCCGCCATACCGATTGACGCGAGGTCGCCGTCGCCTTGATAGGCAAACACGACGTTGTCGGGATTAGTGAGTTTTATGCCCGTAGCGACCGCAGGCGCTCTGCCGTGGGACGCTTCCTGCATATCGCAGTTGAAGTAGTTGTATGCAAACACCGCGCATCCGACGGGTGCAACGCCGACGACTTTGCCTTGAAGTTTGAGTTCGTCGAGTGCTTCCGCGACCAAGCGGTGCGCTATTCCGTGGGTACAACCGGGGCAATAGTGCAACGGAGTATCCGTCAAAAACGAGGGTTTTTCAAAAACGATTGCCATTTATTCTACCTCCTTTTTGATGAAGTCTACGATATCTTCCGGGGTCATAACGTTTCCGCCGCTTCTACCGAAGAAACGAACGGGCTTTTTGCCTTCGACTTCGAGTTTGACGTCCTCGACGTACTGCCCCATACTGAGTTCGACCGCAACGATTTCTTTGACGTTATCGCTATCCGCAACCTTGCGGAAAGAGTCTTTGGGGAACGGATAGAGGGTTATGGGACGGATAAGTCCTGCCTTGACGCCGTCCGCACGGAGCATATCCACCGCGGATTTTGCAATACGCGCGACGGTGCCGTATGCTGTGACGACGATTTCCGCGTCGTCTACGAGATATTCCTCGACCATAGTTTCGTTTGCGCACATTTCGTCGTAAACCTTTTGGAGTTTATGGTTCATCGCTTCGAGTTCGTCGGGGACGATATAAAGCGAATTTATTATTCTGCGCGTCTTGCCGAATCCCGTGCCGTCCGTCGCCCATTCTTTCTTGGGGAAAGTCGCGGGGTCTTTCATTTCGGGCAAAGTGACCGCTTCCATAATCTGACCGAGCATTCCGTCGCCGAGAATCATAACGGGAAGACGATACTTCTCCGCCTTATCCCACGCGTCGTAAAGGAGGTCTACGCACTCCTGCACCGAGCAAGGTCCGTACACGAGCATCTTATAATCGCCGTGTCCGCCGCCCTTGACCGCTTGGAAATAATCTCCTTGTGCGGGTTGGATTCCGCCGAGTCCGGGGCCCGAACGCACCATGTTGATTATGACGCAAGGAAGTTCCGCACCGCAAATGTACGAAATGCCTTCTTGTTTCAAGGATACGCCGGGGCTTGAAGAAGAGGTCATCGCTCTTCCGCCCGCGCCCGCCGAGCCGTAAACCATATTGATTGCCGCCACTTCGCTTTCCGCCTGAATGAAGTGTCCGCCCACTTGAGGAAGACGCCAACTCATATATTCGGGAATTTCGTTTTGCGGCGTAATGGGATAACCTGCATAAAAACGGCAACCGCCTCTGATTGCGGCTTCCGCTATTGCTTCGTTGCCTTTCATCAATTTTCTTTCCGCCATACTACTTTTCCACCTTTATAGCGCAATCAGGGCACATGGTAGCGCAAAACGCACAACCTATGCAACTTTCGGGATCGAGTTCGGTCACGACGAAGTAACCTTTGCTGTTACTCTCGGTTTTGGATACGGCAAGGATATGTTTGGGGCAAGCGGTGACGCAAAGTCCGCAACCTTTGCACGTATCTTTGAAGATAGTCAGTTTAGCCATATATACTCCTAATATGACAAGTGCATCAAGTTGCCTTGATGCACTTCAAATTGCTATAGAACATCAAGCGATTTTAGTCGTCGCTACCTGCAATAATTTTGTTGAATTGTTCGAGAAGAAGTGCGAATTGCGCATCTTCTGCAGAGGTGTCCGCCTTGGGTGCTTCTTGAACGGGAGCAGGTTGAGGTGCGGGTGCCGGTTGAGGAGCAGGTTGAGGTGCAGGTTGATAAACGGGTGCAGGTTCCGCTTTTCTGACGGGAGCCTTCTTGGGTGCCGCCGCGACGGGTGCAACTTGTTTATAACCATGTTCGAGAACTCTGGAAACGGTTGCGTTTGCATCGAGGGTGATGACCTTGTTGCAAAGAACGCTGTTCTTATCGGGTTCTACGACGCCTGCGATGACGTCTTTGCCGTATGCTTTGAGGTACGCAATCAAAGGAGTGATGTCGCCGTTTCCGTAAATGAGGAAGAAACCGTCGATGTTCGGGAATTGAGCGAGTCTGGCTGCGTCGATAACTTGACGAAGGTCGAGTTTGCCTTTTCTCTTCTTGGGAAGAGCGGAAAGTGCGTCGTAACTGTTTTCTTGAATGAATTCACCGTAATCCTTGGTGCGCTTTGCAGAATAACCGTAGAACTTGCAGCCTGCGATTTCGCCATAACGGGAAAGTTCTTCAAGAGCGGCCGCGAATGCGCTGAAAGGAACTCTGACACTTTCAATATCGGCAAGCACTACGTACTTTTTCATTGTTGCCATAATCTTCTCCTTGTAGTTGCGGTATGTTTCCGCAAGAAATGGTATTTTATAGTTATATTTTATATTATAAACTTGATTTTGTCTATAACTTTTTTTGTTCTCGCTTAAAATAGAATAGCCACTGCTGTACGTAGCCCGAATATTCGCCGTATTTTTCCACGAGAAGACGGGATAATTTGTCTGCGGGGACGCCCGCATACTCTTCCTCGAAGACCTTCATAATCCAGGTGTCGACGGGGAAAACGTCGTGTCGCGCAAGCCCGAACAAAAGTATGCAATCCGCAACCTTTCTGCCTATGCCCTTATACGACGTCAAGATTTTCCGCGCGGTTTCGGTGTCCGTATCCGTAAAGTCGGGGATACCTTCGTCTACGAAACGCCTTGCGGTGAGGGCAAGATATTCCGCCCTGTACCCGGCGCCCAACGACGCAAACCAGTCTTCGTTTTTCGACGCGAGAGCCTCGACGGTCGGGAATGCGTTGTATCCGCCCATATCCTCTCCGATTCCCGCACAAATTCTTTCGATGATGGCCTTTATGCGAGGGATATGATTGTTCTGCGAAACGATGAAGGAAAAGACGGTTTCCACAAAATTTTGTTTGAGGATTCTGATGCCCTTCCCGAAATCGATTGCCGACGAAACAAGCCCTTTATCTTGCGATTTCAACTGTATTATATCATAGTTTGTGTCAAAATCAAGATATTTTCGAAAAAAATTCTCGTCGTCGCAATCAACGGTCGTTCCGTCCGCCGAAACCGAGAAAATCGCATGGTGATTTCCCGCCGTCAACGTGAATTTTCCGTCCTCCTCTTTGTACCTAAAAACCTGCCCGCAATCGAGGGTTTGTTTGATATCGAAAGTATCGCTTTTCGGCACGAAGAATTCCATACGCCAATTATACCGCACTCCCGCAAAAAGTCAATGCGAGAAAATAAAAACCGCAAACACGCGATATACGAGTTTGCGGTTAGTGTGTTTTGTTTCGATTAGTCTTCTGCGTAGACGGAAACTTGTCTATGCATACCACCTTTTCCAGTGCGCTCAAATTTCACGGTGCCGTCGATAAGTGCAAAGAGAGTGTCGTCTTTGCCGATGCCGACGTTGTTACCGGGATGGAACTTGGTGCCTCTTTGACGAACGAGAATGTTGCCTGCGAGAACGAATTGACCGTCCGCACGTTTTGCACCCAGTCTTTTTGCGGCGCTCTCACGACCGTTGTGAGAAGAACCGGTACCTTTTTTATGAGCGAATAATTGAATATTGATAAACATATTATTCTACCTCCAAGTTTATATAGTCCGAATATTCTTCGTAGAGGTCGGACACCCCTAAATAAGCGGTTCTCAGAATGATATCGGCGTCGTGGGACTGCTCTGCCGTGATTTTGCTCGGCAAAACCGCTTTGAGATATCCCTTGTTTGCATCCGCTTCGAACTCAACCGCTATGCCTAAAAGTTGCATAAGTCCGAGGACTGCGGTCTGAATTATCGACGATGCCGCCGCGCAAACTATGTCTTCGCCCTCTTCGGCGTAACCGGTGTGTCCGTTCGCCTCGACTCCGACAAGTTTACCGTTTTTTCTGAAGAACTTGATTTGGGTCATGAGATTAACCTTTGATTGCGGTTATTTTCAACTCGGTATACGGTTGACGATGACCTTGACGCTTTCTGATTTGCTTTTTGGGTTTGTAGTGGACGACCAAGATTTTGGGGAACTTGTCTTGTCTGACGACTTCTGCTTGAACGGATGCGTTCGCACAATCCGCGCCTGCTTTGACAACTTCGCCGTCTGCGATCATAAGCACTTTAAGGTCGACTTTTGCTCCGATTTCCGCGTCGATTTTTTCGACTTTGACGAGCATGTCTTTTTCGACTTTGTATTGCTTTCCGCCACATTCAACGATTGCGTACATGTTTTTACCTCCTCTAACCAGTCTCGCCGTGATGGCCGTCCTCGTCCGTTGCTCCTCTATAGTGCATAAAATTAAAAATCTATGAGGATAGACGATTCTGTTGATATGCCATTTCCGCGCGGCTCGACGATTAATTTAACAAATTTCCCGACTTATGTCAATCGTTTTCGCCTATATTATATTAATTACTTATTTTTTTAACGCCGCGACGAGTTCTTTCGTATCGGGGAAGTCGCCGACGGTGCGAGAGTAGCGCGCGTACTTCACGTTCATTGCCTTATCTACGACGACGAAAGCGCAAAGTTGCAAACTTCTTCTTTCGGGATGACTATCTCCCATTCCGACCACGCTTCCGATAAGAGATTCGAACGCAGGCTCTCCGAGTAGATTCTTTATATCGTTCCCCGTCATATCTTCAAACGTCTTGTCCCCCGCAACGAAATTAAACGCGCTGTTTGCCTCGAACACGTTATAATTGTCGTAAAGTTTCGCATCGGGGTCGGCAATCAACTCAAACGGCGCATCTAACCCTTCGGATTTGATTTCTTCCGCTGTGGATTGCACGACCGCTTTCACGTCCGCTCCCAAAAGTTTTATGCCGGCATATGCCTTCGACAGTTTAGACAATACGGTTTTGGTAATATCGCAAGAGGCATAACGAAGGAATGCGATCAAAGTGGTTTTTTTGATATTTTCCGACAATCTAACCTCTTCGTTTCCGATTTTGTAAGTGAAGTTTTCGAGTTTATCGCCCGCCGCGAGCGTCTTATGATAAGGTTTGCCGTTTTCAGCCCAATCCGCTCTCACGTCGTCTATCGCTTGTTTGAAGTGTTGCATCGCTTTTTCTATCGTCGAGCGTGCGCAAGCGAGGTTAATTCGCTCGTATCCCCTGCCTGCGTCGCCGAACATTTCGCCATAGTCGAGGAAGAGTTTATGCGCCTCGAGCGTCTTTTTGAGTTCGACGTGCGTAAGACCGAGTTTTCGGCAATCTAACCATTGCAAATAGGTGCCTTCGAGTTTATGCACGACGACTTCGGGGAAGTTCTCCGCCATGAATTTTTCGACGTATTTCGCATTGCCGTCCACGACGGGAATGAGTTCGTCCAGCCAGTCTTCGCACTCGTCGTACGCCACTCTGCATGCGGTGTACGCAAACACGTTGAGATGCATATTCATATTGAGCATAGACACCGCAAACGCTCTTGCTCTCCACTTCTCGTTGGGCACGAAAATATTCGAGCATTGCACGCCCGCAAGATTGAAAGTTTTGCTGGGAGCCGTGCAAACCGCGATATTGTTTTTGATTTTTTCGGATACGGTCGCAAAGACGGTGTGCTTTACGCCCGGCATAATGAGGTCGTTATGGATTTCGTCCGAGATGATGAAAACGCCGTTATCCGTGCAAATATTGCCGACCTTTTCAAGTTCATCTTTCGTCCAAACTCTGCCGACGGGATTGTGAGGATTACAGAAAAGTATCGCCGTGTTTTTGGGGTCTTTCGCCTTTTCTTCAAGGTCTGCATAGTCGATGACGTAGCGTCCGCCGTCGTTTATGAGTTTGCTGTACACGATATGGCGGGACTTCGCTATGGTCACCATGTCGAAAGGATAATAAACGGGAGTGAGCAATATAACACCGTCAGCAGGTTTCGTCACCGCCTCGATGAGAAAGGATAACGCCGAAATGACGCCGGGAGTTTCGAATATCCACTCTTTTTTGACGTCCCAATTATGCCTACGCTTCATCCAACTCACGACCGCATTGTAATATTCCTCCGTCGGACTCGTGTAGCCGAGAATAGAATTTGCGGAAAGTTCAGATAACGCCTTTGCGATTTTGGGTGCGGTGTAAAACTCCATATCCGCAACGGACAGCGGAACGAACTCCGTAGACGCGCCGTGCGAATCATCCCATTTGGTTGCCCCCGTCCCCGTGCGATCGGGAACGCTCGTGAAATCGTATTTCATATTCACTCCGAATAATTTGATAACGATATTCTACACCATTCCCCCACCGAAATCAACACTTTCAAAATCAATGAAACAAAACAATCGAACCAGCGAATTAAATCGTTTGACATATAAAGCCGTTTTGAGTAAAATATAGTCACTTGCGGATGTGGCGGAATTGGCAGACGCGCTAGATTCAGGTTCTAGTGGGCAGTACGCCCTTGTGAGTTCAAGTCTCGTCATCCGCACCA
>CAZRHE010000037.1:0-8299 GCA_964599875.1 uncultured Bacteroidaceae bacterium | reverse complement strand
CCTTTTCGCCGAAGATTGCGCGGAGCAATCTTTCTTCGGGAGTGAGTTCGGTTTCACCCTTCGGGGTGACTTTGCCGACGAGGATGTCCCCTGCTCTGACTTCCGCACCGATACGGACGATACCGTCTTCGTCGAGGTTGCGGAGCACGTCGTCGCTGAGGTTGGGGATATCTCTTGTGATAACTTCTTCGCCGAGTTTGGTATCTCTTGCTTCGATTTCTTGTTCTTCGATATGTATCGAGGTGTAGAGATCTTCTTTGACGAGGTCTTCGCTGATGAGGACTGCGTCTTCGTAGTTATAGCCTTCCCAACTCATGAACGCTACGAGCATGTTTCTGCCGAGTGCGAGTTCGCCGCCGTCGGTTGCGGGACCGTCTGCAAGAACGGTACCTTCGCTAATAACGTTGCCCGCTTCGTCGTACTTGGGTCCTACGACTTTTTGTCCCTTGCTCACGATAGGATGTTGGTTGATGCAAGTGGATTGGTTGCTTCTCTCGAATTTGGAGAGAATATATTCTTGTTCGTGACCGTCGTTTTCTTCGACGATAATCTTATCCGCGTCAACGTATTTGACGAAACCGTCTTTCTTCGCGATTTTGAGCACGCCGCTGTCGTATGCGATACGATGTTCGACGCCCGTCGCGATCATAGGTGCTTGGGGACGGAGAAGAGGAACTGCCTGACGTTGCATGTTCGAGCCCATCAACGCACGGTTGGTATCGTCGTTTTCGAGGAACGGGATGAGCGCGGTTGCGATTGAAACGAGTTGTTTCGGGCTGACGTCCATGAAATCGACTTCGCCTTTGGGGAAACTGTTGATTTCGTCACGACGACGGCAGTTAACACGGTCGTGGACGAAACGTCCGTTTTCGTCGAGTTCTTCGTTTGCTTGCGCGATGGTGTATTTATCTTCTTCGTCTGCGGTCATGTAGACGATTTCTTTGGTGACTACGCCGCTTTCCTTGTCGACTCTGCGATAAGGAGATTCGATGAGGCCGTATTCGTTGACTTTCGCGTATGCGGAAAGTGAACTGATAAGACCGATGTTCTGACCTTCGGGAGTTTCAATCGGGCAAAGTCTGCCGTAGTGAGTGTAGTGAACGTCACGAACGTCGAAACTCGCTCTTTCTCTGTTCAGACCGCCGGGACCGAGTGCGGAGAGTTTACGCTTATGCGTAAGTTCTGCAATCGGGTTGGGTTGGTCCATAAATTGCGACAACTGGGAAGAACCGAAGAATTCCTTTATCGCGCTCGTCACGGGACGAATGTTGATAAGAGATTGCGCGGTGACTTCCGCACTGTCTTGGACGGTGTTCATTCTTTCTTTGATGACGCGTTCAAGACGGCTGATGCCGATACGGAATTGATTTTGGAGCAATTCGCCTACCGCACGGACGCGACGGTTGCCGAGGTGGTCGATGTCGTCGCAGGTGCCGAAACCGTAACGAAGTCCGAGATTGTAGTTGATAGTCGCGACGATATCGTCGATAGTGATATGTCTGACGACGAGTTTGCCTTGTGCGACGCTTTCCTTAATCGCAAATTCCAACTCTTTTGCATCGGTGATTTCGTCCAAAAGCGCTTTGAGTGCGGGATAATGGACTTTTTCGGTCACGCCGAGTTCGCGTGCGTCGACGCCGTATGCGTTGAGGTCTACGGTGTTGTTGCCGATGCATTTGAATTCTTTTTCAACGCCTTCCGCGTCGGTGTACGCAAGATAAACGACGTTGATACCCTTGTTTTGGATTTCGACAGCCGTTTCGTTCGAAACCACTTCACCCTTGGAAATGATGATTTCACCGGTTTCCGCGTCGATGACGTCGCGAGTGACGGTTTGTCCCGCAATACGAGTGGCAAGACTGAGTTTCTTGTTGTATTTATATCTGCCGACTTTGCCGAGTTCGTATCTCTTGTCGTCGAAGAAGAGATTGCGAATGAGGTTGTTCGCACCTTCGAGGGTGGGAACTTCGCCCGGACGCATTCTGCGGAAGAGGTCGATTTTGCCTTGCTCTTCGCTCTTGCAAGTCGCGTCTTTGGCGCAGGTGTTCGCAATCATTTCGTCCCCGCCGAAGAGTTCGATGATTTCCTCGTCCGTGCCGTAACCGAGAGCACGAAGAAGGACGGTCGTCAAAATCTTTCTGTTGCGGTCAACGTGAACCCAGGATACGTCGTTTGCGTCTTGGTCGAGTTCGATCCACGCGCCTCTGTTAGGGATGACTTGCGCGAAATAACGAGAAACGCCGTTTTTGTCTTTGGATTCCGAGTTGTAAACGCCCGGGCTTCTGACAAGTTGGCTGACGATGACGCGTTCCGCTCCGTTGATGACGAAAGAACCGGATTCGGTCATAAGCGGGAAATCGCCCATGAACACTTCTTGTTCCATGCTTTCGACCACTTCTTCTCCGTCGAGGTGGGACAATCTGACCTTCACTCTGAGGGGGACTGCGTACGTGGTGTCGCGGTCTTTACATTCTTTGACGGAATACTTGGGCTCTCCGGTCAAACTGTGGGAAATAAATTCCAAACGAAGTTTTCCGGCGAAGTCGTTGATGGGAGAATATTCTTCCAAAACTTCTTTGATACCGGTATCGATGAATTCTGCATAAGACTTTCTTTGCAGTTCGATGAGGTACGGAATGGGAAGAATTTCTTCGTCGTTGATACGAGAGAAGGAACATCTTTCGGTGTTGCCGTACATGACCTTGTGAATTCTTTGTTGGGACATGCTTCACTCCTTAAAAAAAATTACCGTTTTTGATTTCCGAAAAAAATTTTTTTGCAAAATCGTTTTTTGCGGAAATGCCTTGTTTTTTTTGCTGCTTTGCGCTATACTTGTCACTGTTATATAACCCCCTACCCCCAAAATCGGTGATTTCGAGGGCAGGCAATCGTATTAGTGGCGCATTTTCCTATTTTAACAGCAATTTTCAAGGTTGTCAAGTGACGCGCGCAAGTATTTTTGCCGTTTTTCACACCTTTTTTCAGCCCTGAAATCGAGGAAAATTCCGCCCTCGGAGCGAAAATGAGAATAGACAAATTTTTGAAAGTATCAAGAGTTATCAAACGCCGCACCGTCGCGCAGGAAGCGTGCGACGGCGGTCGCATCGAAATCAACGGCAAGGCGGTCAAGCCCGCAAAAGAAGTGAAAGTCGGGGATATCGTAGCGGTTTCTTTCGGCAACAACGTCTTGCGTTTCGAAGTCCTTTCCGTAGACGAGAAACAAACCAAGCAATCCGCGGAAAATATGTATAGAATCATAGAAGGCTGATATGAACGTCAACGTTATCATCGCGGCGGCAGGCACGTCGCAACGCTACGGCGCGGAAAACAAACTCTTTGCAAAATGCAATTCTACTTGCGTGCTTCTCGAAGCGGTCAAGCCGTTTTTGGCGTTCCAAGCGGTAAAAAAGGTGGTGATTTCGACGGACTCCTCTTACTTCGACGAAATCATGGGTTGGCTGTCCGTCACTCATCTCGACGAGGACGATAGAATCACGCTATCTATCGGCGGCAAATGCAGAACGGAAACCGTGAAAAACGCACTATCGTCCCTGACCGACGATTGCGACGTCGTCCTCGTACACGACGGCGCAAGACCTTTCGTAACCGAAAATCTAATCGGGAAAGTTCTTGCCGAAGTGAGAGCGGGAAACGCAGTCGTCCCCCTTGTCAAACTCACGGACAATATCGCGGGGATAGAAAACGGCGTAGTTTCCCTAAATCGCGACAATTTCCGCGGAATCCAAACTCCTATGGCGTTCGATAGGGATATCTTCGAAAAGGCGTATCGCGATGCGGACGGCGAATATCTCGACGACCTTGCCGTCGTGCAGAAGTATTCACCCTGCCCCGTTGCAATGGTCGAGGGCGAAAAATCCAACTACAAAATAACCACGAAAGATGATTTGAAAATTCCTCTCGTCGGTTGCGGATACGATATCCACAGGCTTGAAAAAGGCAAAGGAATCCGCCTTCTCGGCGTATATATTCCCTGCCCCTACTCTTTCGTCGCGCACAGCGACGGCGACGTCCCCGTGCACGCGATTATGGATGCAATCCTCTCCGCTCTCGGCAAAAAGGATATCGGGCACTACTTCCCCGTTGACGACGAAAAGTACGACGGAGCGGACAGCATGCAACTTCTCGACGAAGTGAAGTCGATAGCGGAAAGTGCGGGTTGCGGCGTCTCCAACGTATCCGTCGCGATAATTGCGGAGAAACCCATTCTCGCGCCATATATAGATGAAATGCGCGCGCGCGTTGCGGGCGCGCTCGATATAACCGCGGACAAGGTTGGCATAACCGCAACCACGAACGAAAAAGTCGGGGATATCGGGGACGGCAACGCAATCGCGGCTTATGCGACCATTTTGCTGAATTGATTGTTTCGCAACCGAAAGTTGCGGAAATGACAAGCGGATTTGGTGGCGCAATATCGAATTTCGTGCCACAATATGCATAGTAACGAGAGGTTATTATGGACTACGAAACTGCAAACAGATTGTATGAACTAAGGAAAGCACACGGCTATTCACAAGACGAACTTGCGGATATGCTGGGCGTATCCCGTCAAGCGATATCCAAGTGGGAAAGAGGGGAAAGTTCACCCGACACGGATAATCTTATCGCACTTGCGCGCCTGTACGGCGTAAGCCTCGACGAACTCGTGGGACTACGCCCGACGGATACGAAAGAAACACCCGCCGAAGAAACCGAAAAAGTCGACGAAGACGAAATCCCGAATTTCGACGACGAGAAAGACGCCTTCCACGTCAAAAACGACGACGGCTCCGAAGTTTTCATAGACGACGAAAAAATACGCATAGTCGACGCAAACGGCAAACAAACCGAAATAAGCGGCGGCCCTGCAAAAATAGCGAAAACCGTTATCGACAAAATAGGCGTCAAAGTTAACGTCGATACGTCGAATATCGACGAAAACGGCACTTTACACAACCATAAACCACACGTAAAGCCCCCGAAAGTGAAAATTCACTCGACCGCACGCAGAATTGCGGATTGCGTCGTTCCCTTTCTTATTCTGCTTGCCTATCTACTCCTCGGCACCCTCGGCGGTTGGTGGCACCCCGGTTGGATAGTATTCTTCGCGCTCCCCATATTCTTCTGCACGTGGGATGCGTTTTCAAACAAAAGAGCGACGTCCTTCCCTATTGCAATCATAATCGGTGCAATCTATCTCACGATAGGTTTCGTGCTTAACGCATGGCATCCTTACTGGTCATTGTTCTTTATAATTCCCTGTTACTACGCAGTCGCCGCACCTATCGACAAACGGCGCGACAACGTAAATCCGGACTAAAAAACACACCGTATTCACTTCGAATACGGTGCTTATTTTTTACTTTTTCGTAAACTCTTTGCCGTTTATCAAGTAGTCTATGGACACGTTGAAATAGTCGGACATTTTGTTTAGCATATCGAAACTCGGCTCTCTTTTTCCGTTTTCGTACAACGACAACGCCTCTCTTGAAACGTTCAAATCAATCGCAACTTTTTGCTGATTCAGATTCCGTTGTTTTCTTATTTTTTTCAAGCCGACCATATTTACCTCTTGACACCAATGTAACATTTTGTTACTATAATATTTGTAACAATTCGTTACATTTATACTTTGGGAGGTATTACCATGAAAAAACTTTTAGCAATCCTGTTATGTATCGCACTTCTTGCGTGCGTATTCACTTTCGTTGCGTGCGACGACAAAGACGACAACTCGAGCAACGGCAACCCCGCTGCGTCGGACGAAAGCAGACTCGAAGATTTCGTCGGCAAACTCGCGACATACGTCCTTGAAAATTTGGACGATATAACGGGCTCGTACGAACACGACGAACAATATGACTATCAAATGAACTTTAATCTTCCGGAAGAAGAATGTGACAACGCGCTTGAATGGTATCTCGCCTGCGGCGGCTATTTCAATTACGCATTAAAAGATTTGTATCTAATAAAATTCAATAACGAAACAGCCGCAACCGAAAATCTTCAATACGTAAAAGAAGTAATCGTCGGACTTGAAATGGGTGGCACCTACTTCCAAGACGGCAACGTTATAATTTGGGACAGCGGCGACGGCTCGTTTTATAATACGATAAAAAACTCCGAGAATAAAATTAACTCACTTATCTCCGCTGAAGCCATATCGCGCTATAAATACAATATTTCGAAACTCATATTAGGCGACTATTATTTAGGATATGCATATTGTGTTTTTCACAAGGAAGGCGAAATCTATTCGAACACGGTTACTTATCAGGACGAAATAACAATATGGAACAGTTATTTATGCTATTTGTTAGACGATGCGTCCGATGAAATGGTCAAAGATTTCAACGACAGTTGTGACAATCACAGTGATAATGCAGGTGAATTTGTAAAAGTTAGCGACAAATTCTTCTATACGGAACGAACGATAATAATTGAAGACGAGGAATAATAGAACGAAGAAAAATCAACCGTAGAGCGGGGGTTAAATCAATCCGCAGGCAAAATGCAAATTTTGTTTGCGGATTTTGTTTTTCCGTTTGACTTATATCCGCATATTTGTTATCATCTCATCGAAATAAAAAAATATCCGCCGCCGGGTGGACGCGTCAGAGTTCGTATCGATAGGCCGTAGCAGATACGAAGGTCTGATTTTTTTTATGACCGCGCAGGAGAAAACAAATGAAATCCAACGCAACCCTCAAAGAATTTTCAAAGTACGTTCTTTCAAACGTACTCGGCATGATAGGCATGTCCTGCTACATTTTGGCGGACACGTTTTTTATATCCAAAGGCATGGGCTCCAACGGGCTCACCGCCCTCAATCTCGCTTGCCCCGCGTTCAATTTTATGTTCGGATTGGGGCTTATGCTCGGCGTAGGCGGAGCGACGAGATTCTCTATCCTCAAAGGCGCGGGGGACGAAGAGGGCGCGAATAGAGCGTTCACACACGCACTTATAGCGAGCGAAATATTCTCGGTTATATTCTTGATTATCGGGATGACCGCATCGGGTCCCATCGCCACCGCCCTCGGCGCGGACGACGCCACCTATGAAATGTGCAAGGAATATCTTATGGTCATTCTCTGCTTTGCACCTTTCTTCCTCAACAACTATCTATTCCAATCCTTTGTGCGAAACGACGGCGGGCCGAGGCTCACCATGATTGCGATGATAGTGGGAAATCTATTCAATATCCTTTTCGACTGGGTGCTCGTTTTCCCGTGCGGACTGGGAATTTTCGGTGCCGCACTCGCAACCGCCCTTTCCCCCGTCGTCAGTCTTATGATATTGTCTATATTCTTCTTCCGCAAAAAGAATACATTCCGCCTTTGCCGCACGAAACTGTCCGCACGCACCTACGGCAAAATCGCGGGAGCGGGACTTCCCTCTCTCCTCGCCGAATTTTCCACGGCTATCATTCTTATAATCTTCAACAAACTCTTCCTGTCATTGTCAGGCAATATCGGCGTTGCGGCATACACCGTCATCGTCAACGTTTTCTACGTGGTCATATCCATCTACAACGGCGTCGCAAGCGGAATACAACCCCTCGTCAGCAAGAGTTACGGAGAGGGAGATATCAAAAAATCTTACCTCTATTTCCGCTATGCGCTTATCACCGCCCTCACCCTATCCATCGTCATCTACGTCGCTATCTTCTTCGGTGCGGACGGCATCACGAGCATATTCAACGACGAGCACGACGAAACCATGCAATCCCTTGCAACTCTCGGGCTCAAACTCTACTTCATTTCCGCATTGTTCAGTTCAATCAACCTGCTTATCTCCTCTTTCCTTGCGGCTTCCGACAAACCAATGCCTGCGCACGCAATATCCCTACTCCGCGGCTATGCGATAATCATCCCCTCCGCATTCCTACTCTCCCACCTACTCGGCACTACGGGTCTTTGGCTTGCAACCCCCATCGCCGAAGCCCTAACCCTCGTCGTCGCAATCATCCTCTTCCTCATCGTCTACAAACAGCGCAAACCTCTCCTATCTCTTCCCGTAAACAAATAATCACATATTTCTCATTGATGCCTATTCTCACCACAATTTGAAACTTCTAGAGCACTATGAGCACTAAAATGAGTGAGTTTTTCCCCGAATGTATTTAATCAAAAAACATATCCCTACATGGTTTTCCATAGGGATACGCTTTATACATTGTTTTATAATCAATGGCTTCTACGTTTCAAAAAATCAACACAAAGTATAATCAAAAAGCACCGAAATGATCGGTGCTTTTTGCTGTTGATTTCTTCTTTGGTAAAACGGTTAACGTTTGCTG
>CAZRHE010000036.1:0-9561 GCA_964599875.1 uncultured Bacteroidaceae bacterium | reverse complement strand
AACTTGCTGTCGGATTTTTGGAGAAGTAATAGGTAAAAGGTAATAGGTAAAAAGTGTGGTTAGAAGTGTTTTGGACGGAGAAAACTAAATTTAATTGCAGTTTTCGAGTAGGATTTTCAAAAAAAAGTTATTTTCTAAGAAAATAAGTTAAATTTTTCAAAAAAATTCGGAATAAATGGTTGACATTTGGCAAACATAATTTTATACTGTTAGCAGTCAGATAAAAAGAGTGCTAGCAAAGGAGAAAATATGGGCAAGGAACTTTCCGAAAGAAAACGCAAAATATTGCACGCGGTAGTAGACCTTTATATCACTACGGGCGAGCCAGTTTCGAGTTCGGACATTCAGTCGAAATATCTTCCCGAAGTGTCGTCGGCGACCATTAGGGCGGAGTTGAGCGCACTCGAGGCTCTCGGATATCTTGACCAACCGCACACGTCGGCGGGCAGGGTGCCTTTGAAAGAGGCGTACAAACTCTACGTCGGCGACCTCGACCGCAACAACGCGTTGACGGATGCGGAAACGGCGTTCATTCGCAAGCGTTTCGACGAGAAACTTTCCCAAGTGGGCGACCTATCTCGTCAAGCGGCGAAAATAATCAGCGATATGACGAACTACACGTCCTTCCTCGTGACGAAAAATAATCCGCACGTGATGATTGAGGAAATCAAACTCGTACCTTTAAAGAAAGGACACGTGATAGTGCTTATCGTCACCGACCAAGGCATACTTTCGGATAAGACGCTTGAAATCGACGAGGATTTGCGCTCCGAATACGTTGACACCGCCACTCGCGTGCTGAACAAAGTGTTTGCAGGCAAGGAAATCGGAGAATTTATAGGAACTGACTTCGCAATCGAAATCGACGAAGAACTTGATTCTTTCAAAGGAATATTCGACGAAGTCCTGACCATAATAAAGAGTTATATGTCCGAGCACGGCGACAACGTCGTAGTCGAAGGCGCACTCAAAATGCTCGACTATCCCGAATATAACAATATTGAGGATGCGAAAAACTTCCTTGCAGTCATATCCGACCACGAGAGCATGTCCGAAATCCTTCCGTCCGACGAAGAAAGCATTGAGTTTTCCGTCCGTATCGGCAAAGAGGACAGCGGCGTAGACAAATGCGCGATAATCACTGCGGCGTACAAGGTCGGTGACGAAGTCGTCGGACAAGCGGGCGTCATCGGACCCGAGCGTATGGACTATAAGAAAGTCATCGGCGTGCTCGACTATATCAAACACACACTCAACTCCATTCTCGAAAACGATAAGGATTAGAATATGAAAGACAAAAAACGTAGCGACGTCAAATCCGAAAAGGAAAACGACGTGAAAGAAAAAGAAATCGCAACCGAATCAGACGAACAAACTTTCGGTCTCGACAGAGAAGAACTCGGCGACGAGAAGTATATCGAGGCACTCGAAGTGAAATTCGGGGAGGCACTCGGAGAAATCTCTACGTGTAGAAGCCTTCTTCAACGTCTTCAAGCGGATTTCGACAATTATCGCAAGCGCAACAACTCGATAGGCGAAGATATGAAAGCACTCGGCGTATCCATGGTTGTGGAAAAGATGCTCACCGTGCTCGACAACTGCGACCTTGCAAGGAAATATATTTCCGACGAAAGCGCGCTGACCGGTTTCAATATGATGGAAAGACAAATACTCGACGCACTCGAATCCTTCGGACTCAAAGAAATCGAAGCGGACGGAAAGCCCTTCGACGCAAAGACTATGAATGCCGTAGAAAGAGAGAAGGCAGAGGGTAAAGAAGATATGGTCGTCGCGGTCGTATCCAGAGGATACACCTTGAACGGCAAACTCCTTCGTCCTGCGGGAGTAAAAGTAGGATACTAAATAAAAAAACGAATCGGGCATAACCCGAAAGGAGAAATAATAATGGGAAAAATAATCGGTATTGACCTTGGTACAACCAACTCGTGCGTAGCAGTTATGGAAGGCGGCGAACCCGTCGTTATCGCAAATGCGGAAGGTATGCGTACCACTCCGTCCGTCGTCGGTTTCGCAAAAGACGGCGAAAGACTCGTGGGCGACATAGCAAAACGTCAAGCGGTTTCCAATCCCGACCATACGATTACCTCTATCAAGAGAGAAATGGGCACCGACCACAAAGTGCATATAGAAGGAAAGGATTACACTCCTCAAGAGATTTCCGCAATGATTCTTACCAAACTTAAAAACGACGCGGAAAAATATCTCGGCGAAAAAATTTCGGAAGCGGTTATCACCGTTCCCGCATATTTCAGCGACTCTCAACGTCAAGCAACCAAAGACGCAGGCAAAATCGCAGGCCTCGACGTCAAGAGAATCATCAACGAACCTACCGCGGCGGCACTTGCATACGGCGTGGATAAGGACGAAAACAAACAACAAAAAGTTTTGATATTCGACCTTGGCGGCGGCACGTTCGACGTATCCGTCCTCGAACTCGGCGACGGAGTGTTCGAAGTTCTCGCAACTTCGGGTAACAACCGTCTTGGCGGCGACGACTTCGACAAACGCCTCATGGACTATATCGTGGCGGAATTCAAGGCGAAAGAACACATTGACCTTTCTTCCGATAAGATGGCGATGCAACGTATAAAAGAAGCGGCTGAAAAAGCGAAAATCGACCTCTCCGGCGTGACCAAAGCGAAGATTTCCTTGCCCTTCATTACCGTCGACGGCGGTGTGCCTAAACACCTCGAAATGGATATCACGAGAGCAAAATTCGACCAACTCACCGCGGATCTCGTCCAAAAGACCATGAACCCCTTGAATCAAGCGTTGAAAGACGCGGGACTCACCGCAGGCGACCTCTCCAAAGTCATTATGGTTGGTGGCTCCACTCGTATTCCCGCAGTTTACGACGCGGTCAAGAAAGCAACCGGCAAAGAACCTTATAAGGGAATCAACCCCGACGAATGCGTCGCAATCGGCGCGGCAATCCAAGCGGGCGTCCTCGCAGGCGAAGTCAAAGACATGCTCCTCCTCGACGTAACTCCGTTGTCCCTCGGTATCGAAACTCTCGGCGGCGTTTTCACCAAACTCATCGACAGAAACACCACCATTCCTACCAGCAAATCTCAAATTTTCTCCACTGCGGCGGATCATCAAACTTCGGTTGACATCCACGTCTTGCAAGGTGAAAGACAATTTGCACGCGACAACAAGACTCTCGGTAGATTCGAACTCGTCGGAATCGCTCCCGCACCTCGCGGAGTACCTCAAATCGAAGTCACTTTCGATATCGACGCAAACGGCATCGTGTCCGTCAAAGCGGTCGATAAGGGAACGAATAAATCTCAATCCATCACCATCACCGCAAGTTCCAACCTCTCCGAAAGCGATATCGACGCTGCAATCAAAGACGCAGAGAAGTACGCGGAAGAGGACGAGAAGAGAAGAAAACTTGTGGACGCAAAGAATAACGCGGAACAATTCGCATTCGTCATCGAGAAGTTTATCTCGGACAACGGCGACAAGATCACCGAGGACGACAAGAAAGTCTTGAACGACGCAGTCAAAGAAGCGCGCGACGAATTTGCAAAGGCGGAAAGCGAAGACGACGTCCGCACCGCAATGGACAAACTTGCAAAAGTCAGTGACCCCGTCTTCACGAAGTTCTATCAAGAAAATCCCGAAGCGGCGGCAGAGGCTGCAAAAGCGGCGGGCTTCGATCCTAACGATATGGGCGGAGCGGCAAACGGCACCGTCGACGACGACAATATGACTCCTCCCGAAGGCGGCTGGAACTAAAATCAACACTAATAACTACGACGACGGCGACGGTTTATCCGTCGCCGATCGGACATAAAGGGACTGCAAAGGATTATGGCAGACAAATCTTATTACGATATATTAGGCGTACCCAAGACGGCTACGGCGGACGAATTGAAGTCCGCTTATCGTCGTTTGGCAAAGCAATATCACCCTGATATGTACGCAGGGAAGAGCGACGCCGAAAAGAAAAATGCGGAAGAAAAATTCAAGGAAATCAACCACGCATACGACGTGCTTTCCGATCCCCAAAAGAAAGCGGCTTACGACCAATACGGTTCTGAAAACGGCCCTCAATTCGGCGGTGGCGGAAGCGGTTTCGGCGGATTCGGAGGCGGTGGTTTCAGCATGGATATGGATGATATCATCAACTCCTTCTTCGGCGGATTCGGCGGTGGCGGTCGCAGTAGCGGCTCGCGCTCCAACGCACCTCAAAACGGACAAGATATTCTCGTCGGTATTTCGCTTACTTTCGAAGAGGCGGCTTTCGGCGTATTGAAAAAAGTCAACGTCAGACGAGTGGAAAATTGTCCTACTTGCGGCGGTACTGGTGCAAAGCCCGGCGGCATGAAAACTTGCCCCAACTGTCACGGTTCGGGCGTCGTAACGCAGATTCAAAACACCGCGTTCGGACGTTTTCAATCCCAAAGCGCTTGCCCTCATTGTAAGGGTAAAGGCAAAATCGTTTCCGATCCTTGTCCCACTTGCGGCGGACAGGGCAGAGGGGAAAAGACGAGAGAAGTTTCGGTCAATATCCCCGCGGGTATCGAAAACGGCCAACGCATAACTTATCGCAACGAAGGTCACGCGGGTAGAAACGGCGGAGAAAACGGCTCCCTCATCGTCGAAGTCGCCGTCAAACCGCATAAGATATTCAAGCGCAACGGCGCGGATATAATGGTCGAATATCCCATCTCGATTGTGGAAGCGGCACTCGGTACGACTATCATCGTGCCTACGCTCACCAAGGACGAAGAACTCAAAATCCCCGAGGGCACTCAAAACGGTACGACGTTCAAACTTAAAGGCAAGGGCATAAAGAAACTCCGCTCCAAGACGGAGTACGGCGACCTATACGTCAAGGTGCTCGTTGAAGTGCCGAAGAGTGTAAACAGAGAGCAAAAAGACTTGCTCTCGAAACTCGGAAATTCCTTTGACTCGAAACAGTTTCCGAAGAAGAAAGAGTTCAAAAGCAAACTTTAAACAATCAAAACAATAGGATAAAGTGCCGATATGAAATATTTGACAATAACCATAGACACTGATCACGACAACGCCGAACTTATTTCTTCGGCGTTGTTTGACGTTGGAGCAGAGGGCGTCAGTATCATCGATAAACAAGATTTTCTCGACCTTATCGGCAGCGACGTCATTTGGGATTACGTCGACGAAAGCATTGTTAACGCAGGGGATGTCGTCAAGGTTTCGACGGTCGTCGACGTGAACGACAAGGACTTTGAAAATCGTCTTCGCGTACGCCTTGACGAGATGAAAAACTTCGGCGTCAAGTACGGCGAAATCATTGTCGGCGAAATCGACGAGTGCGACTACGTCAACGAATGGAAAAAGTATTATAAACCTATCGTCACAAAGCATATCACCGTCGTCCCCACTTGGATAAAATACGAGAAGACGGCGGATGAAAAAATTATGCGCCTCGATCCCGGGATGGCTTTCGGGACGGGTGAGCACGCTACGACGAGAATGTGCCTCGACCTTATGGACGTCGAGAATAAAGACGTCATCGACGTCGGTTGCGGCAGCGGAATTCTCGGAATCGCGGCTGAACTTTGCGGTGCGAAAAGCGTGTATATGTGCGATATAGACGAGCAAGCCGTGGAATTTGCAAAACGCAACGCAGCACTCAACGGGGTATCCGCCACAATCGAAAAAGCAGACCTTATCGAAGGAGGTCACTCAGCTGATTTCATATTCGCAAACATTACGGCTGATATACTTATGCGCCTTTCTCGCTCTATCGGCAAGCACCTCAACGAAAACGGAATCATCGTGCTGTCGGGTATAATCGATTCCCGCCTTGACGAAGTTATTGCGTGCTACGAGGACGCGGGATACGAGATTATCGACAGGGCGCAAAAGGACGATTGGCGCGCTTTGAAACTGATTAAGCGTAACGCTTGACTTGCGGGCGCGCGCATTATAAAATATTTTTATGGAAATCAGAAGATTTTTCGTTTCTAAACGCGATATTGCAGACAAAATCGTCACTCTGACGGGTGACGAATTTTTGCATATGACAAAAGTTTTGCGTTACAAGGTCGGCTATAAGGCAATCGTGTGTGCAAACGACGGGATTGAAAGACTGTGCACGGTTTCGGAAATCGCAAAAGACAGCGCAATCCTTATCGTTGACGAAGAAAAAATCGTGGATTCCAAACGCTCGCGCGTCACTCTATGCGCGGGTATTCTCAAAAACAACAAACTGGATTTCGTCATTCAAAAATGTATCGAATTGGGCGTTGACAAAATTATCCCTTTCACGTCTTCGAATACAGTCGAAAACAAATTCAATAGGGAAAGAGCGGAAAAAATCGCGGTCGAAAGCGCGAAACAGTGCGGTAGCGTTTATATCAGTGAAATCGGCGATTTGACCGCGTTTGACGAGATTGTCAAAACTTTCGGAGATTACGACCAAGTCGTATTTGCATACGAATTTGAGAAGAATACGAAAATCGACGATATCAATCTTAAAAGAGGAGATAACGTTTTGCTCGTCGTCGGCGCAGAAGGCGGATTTACCTCGGACGAGGCAAAAGTTGCAATTGATAACGGCGCAAAAACCATAACCCTCGGTCGTCGTATTATGCGCGCGGAAACGGCGTCAATCGTCCTCTCCGCATTTACTTTGAATAAACTCGGAGAACTCGATTATGAATAAGCCCTCCGTTTCAGTTATAACACTCGGTTGCAAGGTCAACCAATACGATTCGGACGCCATGCTCGCGATTTTGAAAGCGGCGGGTTTTGAAATTTTCGACGAACTCGTAAAAGCAGACGTGTACGTCCTCAATACTTGTGCGGTTACCGCAGAGGCTGAGAGAAAATCCCGCCAGTACGTCACGAAGATTTTGAAAGTCAATCCCAATGCTGAAATTTACGTTTGCGGTTGCGCTTCCCAAAACAATTTTTCGCAATTTGAAAAGGATAGGGTGGCGTTCATTAGCGGTACGGATAAAAAAATCCGCCTTGCAAAAGAACTTGCCGTGCGCTACGGCGAAACCGACGACGGATATTTTTCGGATATAACCCCCGAATCTTTCGAAATTAGCAAGCAATTCGAGGAAAACGAAGGAGTGGTGTCCTTGCGCACTCGTCACTACATAAAGGTGCAAGACGGTTGCAATAATTTTTGCAGTTATTGCCTCGTGCCCTACGTCAGAGGGAGGAGCAGAACGAGAAAACTCGAAAGTATTCTTGCGGAATTCGACGAGGCGGTCAAGGTGTCCAAAGAAGTCGTGTTGACGGGGATAAATCTGTCGGCATACGGCAAAGATAACGGCTCGTCCCTATCTGGACTTTTGACGGCACTTCAAAACTACGATTGCAGAATCCGCCTCGGTTCTCTCGAAGTTGGCGTAATCGACGAAAACTTGCTCGACGCAACCAAAAAACTTAAAAGTTTCTGTCCGCATTTTCATTTGTCCCTTCAAAGCGGAGACGACGAAACGCTTAAAGCGATGAATCGTCACTATACGTCCGAAGAGTTTTTAAAAGCGGTGGAACTCATCAGGAAATATTATCCGAACGCAGGCGTCACCACCGACGTCATCGTCGCTTTCCCGACCGAAACCGAAGAGCAATTCGAACGCAGTATGGAATTTTGCAAGAAAGTGCGATTTTCTGATATGCACGTATTCCCGTATTCTTCGAGAAAAGGCACGGTTGCGGGTAGATTGCCCGTCCTTCCGTCCGCAGTGTCCGACGACAGGGCAAAGAGAATGGGAGAGGTCAAAAGCGCGCTTTCCTCCGCCTATCTCGACGCTCAAATCGGCGTTCCCGTCGAAGTGCTTTTCGAAACCGAAGAGGACGGATATTGGTGTGGACATACGCCTAATTATATAAAGGTCTACTCCCGATCGGGAGAGAGAAATACGCTGAAAACTATAACCCCGACAGAGCGGTTTAAGGACGGCTTGAAAGGGTAGGAGGAAATATGGATAACTGTCTTTTTTGCAAAATAATCAAAGGTGAAATTCCTTCGGCAAAGGTCTACGAGGACGACGATATGCTCATCATAAAGGATATCGCGCCTCAAGCACCAGTGCACCTTTTGTTGCTCCCCAAAGAGCATTATGCGAATATCGTTGAAATGACCGACGCACAAGCGACGACGCTTGCAAAATGCGTCAAAAAACTCTCGACCATGACTGACGAATTGGGACTTCAAAACGGATTCAGACTCGTTTCAAACAAGGGCGCGGACGCTTGCCAATCCGTAGAACATTTGCATATTCACATCCTCGGTGGCGAAAAACTCTCGGACACCATGGCGTAAAATCCAGCCTAAAAATCCACCTGTATTTTGCGGGTTTTGCTGAACGCAGATTGAATCTAAAAATCATCTAAAACAACGAAAAAGCGGTTTTACAACCGCTTTTTCGATTTATAAACTCAATTTTTCGTTTTATGCTTGAGGCATGGTTTTGTAGATTTTGACGTAGTCCACTACGAAATCTACGGGGGTGGATTCTTCGCTGAGCATCGATTCATCCGCCAACAATCGAGCAAAAGCGAAGGGCGTTTCACCGACGACTCCGTTACTTCCGCCGACTTCACATGAGAGGAAGAGGAAACTGTCTTTTTGAGAAATCTTGATATCGTCTTTTTCGGGGGTAATTTCGATTGTCATGATTCCGTCCACGTAGAAACGATAATAACCTTCTTGCCAATCAAGTCCGAAAGTGTGGAATTCTCCGTCGTAGATATTGACCGCGTTCACAAGTTTTTCGACTTTATTGTAATTGCTGCCGTAATCGCCCATGTGAAGTGCGCTTTGGAATACTCGTTTGCCATTTACTTTGACGCCGTAGTAGGGGGATTCGAATATATCGATTTCGCAACCGCAGACGTCGGGGTCGGGATTGGCGGCGCCCATTTCGTCGCAGAAAATCCAGAATGCAGACCACATGCCGTATGCAAGAGGCACTTTGCAACGCGCCTCGTAGTAGCCGTAATGCATTTCGAGTTTGTTGTCAGAGTCGATTGCGCCGGTGTAGCAAACGCCGTCCTTAAATTCCGTACGGATGATAAGGTTTCCGTTTTCGGTGAAGACTTGGTCTTTGTCCCAGTACGCACCGCGACGCACGCCGCTTTCGGGGCCCCAGCCGGGGTCGGTATCCGTCTTCTTGGTGTAGACGTTCCATATAGACGTGTCGAGGGCGTTGAAGTCGTCGCAGAAGATAAGGTTGTCGTCTGTTTTAGGTTTGTCGTTATCGTTGCAGGCGGTGAGAACTGCCGCACCGATAGTCAGCACGAATATCATAAGCACAACGAGTATAATAGGTTTGCGTTTCATATTTACCTCTAATGGTTTTGTTAAATTAAGTTTACAATATATTGAAAAAATAGTCAATAATCGAGGCGGTTTTCTCCGTCTGAAGATAATTTTTTAATTTTTGAAATAATTCTGCCGAAAACCGTCCCCCAAGTTGCAAAATTCCTTGACAAGTTTTCGCAGTTGTGTATAATTATTAAGGTAATAATCGCAAGAGGAGGTGAATTCAATGTCCACAGTCAGAGTCGGTGAAAACGAAA
>CAZRHE010000035.1:0-11659 GCA_964599875.1 uncultured Bacteroidaceae bacterium | reverse complement strand
AAATGTATATCGCGACTCTTTATTGGTATATCCTCTGCCTCGTGCAATTAGGCGATGACGTAAAGCGTGGCACCGCCCTATATCTCGACGACGAAATCAGTCATCACGTAGGATACGACCTTGCCGTGCGCCTATTCATAGACAAGACCCCCGAAGAGCAAGAAGAGGAATCCAAGCGCAACGACCTGACAAGAATTATGTACCTTTTCGGGCTGTATCACTACTACCTTATGAAAGGAGAAAACGCACTTGCCAAAAAGGCTTTCAAAGACGCCCTCGAGTGCGACGCATACTGGCCGTCCTTTTCGGGACTGGGCGCATTGTATCTGCTGAAAAACTCAATAATATCCAAAACCGCAAGTTCAACGCAATAAAACGAACATATAAACCATCGATTGCGTAGCAATCACCATTATCGTCCGCAACGCAACGCACAACACGGGCAAAATCGAACCGCCGTTTCAGGCGGTTTTGTTTTAGGCGAACAAGCCCTATTCTAATTTATATTTAAAGACTATTTTGTAACGTCAAAAACTCATATTTTCTTTGACAACAAAAGATATTGATAAAAATTTTTACATATGCTATAATAAATTTGCCAAACGAACTTAATATCATCGCAAATAGGCGTAGTATTTTTTTATGGAATATTATGTTCCTATTTTGCCACACTACTCGAACAGCAATCCATTTGGTAAAAGTGCGACTCCCGTTCGGTAGTATGGCTATGCTTTACTTGCGATAAAGTTCGTTTGGCGACAACTTGGAGTTTCGCATTTTTCGGTGCGTTAACTTCGGTTGGCGCACTTTTTTTATAGGAGGATGATTGTTATGAGGAAAACGTAACGCGTAAACAAAAAAAGATTACTTAACTAAAAATTGTAAAGGCACATTTTATTGGAGGAATATTATTATGAAAAAAGCATTTATTATTATCGTTTCTTTATGTCTTGTTTTATGTTTGTTTGCATTTGTGGGATGTGATTTTTCGTTTGAAAGTTCAGACGAGAACGACGACAATACAACAGGCACAAACAACTCATCAAGTACAGGCAATACATCTAACAAAAACAACACAACCCGAGAATACTATATAGGTGAAACCGTAAAAAACTCTGACAATGTTTGTTTTACCGTAACTGCTGTAGAAAATAAGACTACCATAGGTTATACGCATACCGAAAACAATTTTATAATTGTTACGCTTAAAATCAGTAACAACGGAACGGAAGCTTGGTCACAAAACCCCAATAATTGCACATTGATTTGCAACGGTTCCGAATACGAATATAGTAGTTCGACTTTCTATCTTGATAACGGGATGTCCGCTTTGGATGATATTAATCCGGGGATCACCAAAACATTAAGTATCGCTTTCGAAACGCCCAGTAAATCAACCGACAATGTTTATTCGATTAAATTGTCTGGATACTCTTTTTGGGTAGACGATAGCGTAACAATAAAACTTAGAAACCGCGCGTAAATTTCTAATACAAACTTTTCTCAAACATAAAAGGGTATCGCATTGAGATACCCTTTTACAATGTCTTTTTTAATCTCTGCGATTTCTTAAATAAATAAGCCTAAATCGTTTGCGATTGGCTATTTCTTTTTCTTTGCCGCGGACTTGAAATGAAGTTCGCGCATGCCCTCGACCTCGTCGCAAATCGCTTTCAAATTGCAAGACTTGCAGTCCACCATAAGATTGTCGTAGATATGGTTGAATGCGTCGAGGATTTCAGACGCCTTTTCAGCGACCTTATCGAGTGCGTCGTAATCTGCGCCGTCCGCCGTAACGAAAATGATTTTGACGGCTTTTACGCCCTTCTCTTTGAGATATTCTTTGATAAGAGCGTTGCCGACTTTTTCAAATGACAATCCGCCTTTCAACGCGGACTTGCTCACGCGCACTTGTTCTCTATGGCTCATAGAGGACGCGCGCGCCATAAATCCCTCGACGTTCAATTTATACTTCGCGTGTTCAAGGTCTTTGATTTCGTCGAAGAGTGCTTGCTCTTCCCCCGAAAATCCTTCGACGGAAAGCAAAACGATTTTTGCAAACGAGACGTCGGATTTGATTTTGTCAAGGTCCCTCCCTACGACGACGGTTTCGGATTCGAAATCCTTGGACGTCACGAGAGAATAACCGACGCTCGGCAAGTCGCTGCCACCGAGTTCGTAGGCGGAATCACGCAAAAGCACCAATTCCGCGCGAGGAATAATCGTAGCGCATTTTAGCGGATTATAAGCAAACCTTTCGGACGGAATCCCGTCCAAAAGGTTTTGTGTTTTTTCAAGATACGCGTCGAAAAAATCAATCATATCTTTCTGTCGCGGTCCATGTTATCGTAATGCTTCTTCATTTTTCCGTAGAACCAATGAATGACTTTCATGTCGAGGTTGAACCAATACAGCGTGAAAGTGACTGCGAAAAGAAGCAGTCCCGCGCCGACGAGTGCTCCGAGCACTATCAATAGTATTTGCCACCAAAGCATAAGTCTTTACCTCCTAAGGTTAGGCTCTTGCCAGCCCTTTTTGTCTTGCGTATTCCGCCGCGCCGAGTGCGCCCATAAGTTGGGGGTCGATGGGCAGGTCGATGACTTTGATTTTGAGGACTTGTTCGATTGCTTGTTTGAGTCCGTCGTTCTTCGCACAGCCGCCCGAAAGGGTTATGCTATCCGTTGCGCCCGCTTTCTTTGCCATGACGAAGCATCTCTTTGCGACGGACATTTCGATACCTGCCGCGATTTCGTCCATAGGCTTGCCCTCTCCGACGAGAGAGATAACTTCAGATTCCGCAAAAACGGTGCATTGTGCAGAGATAGGAATGACGCTTTTCGCTTTGAGAGAGAGTTTCGAGAAGTCGCTCAAAGACATTTCAAAGGAGCGTGCCATCGCCTCGAAGAATCTGCCCGTACCTGCCGCGCATTTATCGTTCATCGCGAAGTTTTTGACGGTGCCGTCGGTGTCGATTGCGATACCTTTGATATCTTGACCGCCGATATCGATAATCGCTTTGACGGACGGATCGGATACGTGAACGCCCATTGCGTGGCAAGAAATTTCGGAGATATTCTCGTCTGCGGTCGCGACTTTGTTTCTGCCGTAGCCCGTGCCCACGAGATAGTCGAGATTTTTGACGTCGCCTTTAAGCGCGGGGACTTTGGCAACCACTTCCGCCATTGCGGCGTCTGCGGATTGTGCCGCGTTGATTTTGCTCTTTATTGTCGTATCGGCGAGGATTTTGCCGTTCTCGTCGAGAATTATTGCTTTCGTGTAGGTCGAACCCACGTCGCATCCACCAAAATATTTCATATTATTTCCTCCAAAAATTTAATTTTACCACGCTTCGGTATCGTCGAAATCGAGCATGCTTTCGTCAAGAGGTTTCTCTTGAAGAACGGTTTGCATATATTTGTTGATTTGTTCACGCATATCGCGACGAGAAATTGTTCTGGGGTCCATAAGGTCTTGTTGTACCCAAATGAAGTTTACGCCCTTTTCTCTTGCCTGCTCGTCGAAAATACCGACGAGTCCGTCCATGCCCTTGCACGAAATTTGATCGTACATGATGACGGTGTCGATATTGTATTCCTCGACCACTCGCCAGCACTCGTCGAGAACGTTTTGATAACCGCCCTTGGTGTGAGTACGCATGGTCGCGCGTTGATAGGTCTTTGCAAGGTCTTCGAGTGCGTGCTCGTGAGTATCAGTGCGGAATTTGAGATAGGAAATCATGGTTTCCATATCCATGACGACGTTGATACCCCAGCAGTTTTCGAGCCAGTTTGCAAGCGACGTGTAGTAGTTTGCGGGGCAACTCCAAACGATTGCTCTGTGACGCATTTCTTTGCTTGCAGGGGTCTTCTTCTCGTATGCTTTCATCATAATCTTGTTGACTTTCTTATCGACCTTGAGGAAGCGTTTGTCGTATCCGCCCGAAAGGTGATAATAGTAGATTCTGTAAAGCCAGAAGGTTGCGCCCGTCATTTGAGGATAATTGGTCTTGTTGACTTCCCACTTTTGCATCTCGTAATCGAGTTGCTTGTTGTAATTTTCAAGCGCCGCGATGAAGGAATCCCAATCGAATTTTTGACCGGTTTGTTCTTCTACGAATTTGATGAGGTCTTTGATTTCTTCGACCGCGTATTCCTGCACGTCCTCGCCCTTGTATCTCAAAGGTACGTTATACACGTGCGTAGGCAGTTTGAAATATCTGTCTTGGAAAGACGAAGTCATAATCGAGCCGTCGCAAGGCATATTGCAGGTTATCATGCATTTGCCGAGTTTGGGATAGTCGTCTTCGACTGCAACGCCCGCCTCTGCACTGGGGAGAGGACAAACGTCCGCGGGCACGCCGAAACTCTCGATTGCGTCGAGATAAGGGGGCGTGATTTGTTGGTCGACCATACTCGAAAGGAAGATAGGCATGGTTTGCATGGGATACACTTTGTATCCGGGGAAACCCGCGCCGAATTCCACGGGAATAAGTTCGTCGATGCAGATGAGTTTTTTGCTCTTTTTGTTGTTGGGGAACAATTTCTCGTCGCACTCGAACGCCGTAAGGATAAGCCCCGTAGCATGCTTGACTATCATATTGAAATGAAGGTGCGTCATGAGAAGTTGAGGTCCTCTCAAACCCTCGGTGTGACGGTCGACGAACGCGGGAGTGGAAAGATAAGACGCCATCCAGCGATATCTCCAGAGTCCCTTGACGACTGCGACGGGATTTTTGAGAATCATCACAATCATATCCTTCCACGTGACAAGCCATCTGTAGTAGTCTACGAGGGTATCTTTGAATCCGCGCCATTCGCGGTGTTTGAGAAGCCCTGTCTTATCTTCGTGGAGATTTTTGTAACCACCGTATTTTTTCTTTGCCATAGGTTACTTACTCTCCTTTTTAGATTTTTGGATGCGTTTGATTTCAAGACTTTCGACGAATGCTTGAATACGCGTGCGAAGTTGTCCCGACGCACTCGCCGTATATTGACGGTCGATTGCAATCGAGGGGATGCCGAATTCGTTGGTCATGATATGGGACGCAAGCGCGCGCTCATATCCCCAATATTCGCAGAATTTGAGTTGTTCGTAGACGACGCCGTCCGCATGATATTCTTCCACGAGGTGTTTGACGAATTGTCTTCTTCCGTCGATTTTTTCGTGTTCCATATATCTGGGGCATTGTGCGGTCTTCATATAGTGACGGCAAATTTGCGTGAGGACGTCTTCTTCGTCGTTGAGGACGATTTCCTCTCTGCCGGGAAGAGAACCGAAACAATATCTGTCCGCAACCACGTACGCGCCGCTGTCTTCGAAGAGTTTGGTGAAGTCGGGATCGTCGATTTCGCTTCCGACGACGACTATTCTCGCTCTGTAGAATTTCTTTTGATCGGGCTCGCGGGTCTTAAGTTCCTCGAGAGTTTCTTCGAGTTTATCCACGATGAGATACTTCGGGCAGCAATAACTGACGAGGCAAAGCACGTGGAATTCGTAACCCGTAATGCGCGGATTTTCATCTTTGCGATATTCGCCGATTGCGGTGATTGCTCTGCACACTCTGTTGTGAAGTTCGACCGCTTTTCTGATTGCGTCGTCGGACGTATCCACGCCGTAGACGTCTTTAAGTTTGTCGAGGACTTTCAAGCGGAGTTGTTTGGCGTAACTTTCAAGGCAGTGTTGATTGGTCTTGAAAGGCATGTCGAACAAACTTATGAAGAATTTGTCGTTGTCGACGAGGCGCATGAGTTCATAATGCTCCACCGCTCTGTTCATTTCAGAGCAGGTTTCTCCCGAGAACAGCGCGGACAAGAAATTGTATCCACCCTCGATTCCGCGTTCGAGCATCGCTTTTGCGTATCCGCAAATGAACGGACTGAGATAGTACGTCGCGATGTCAACCGAACCCGTGCGAGGCGCACGCAATCTTATGCTGACGCAGTTGTCGAGATTGAGAAGAACTTCAGGCACGTGATAGCAGGTGTAGCCGAGTGCGAGTTTGCCGTCTTTTTCGACCGCTTGCTTGACGAGTTCGTTGTTGGCTTCTTGCAAGAGGTTTTCGAAATAAAGCAGGTGTTTCAGATCTCTCATATTTCTCTCCTAATTTATATTAGAGTCAGTCGATAACTTCGAGCGCGCGGAGCGCGGTTTCGACTCCCTCTACTACTTTTGAATTTGCGGGAAGTTCGAATACGCTTTCGCCTTTGAGGTCGAAAGTCGCAAGGTTTACGTCGTCGCCTATGGTCGCAAGAAGTCGTACGCCGTCGTAATCGAGTGCGCGCACTGCTTCTTCGTCGCTCACGCGATTGACGATTATGCCGATTTCGCGATACATGACGAGGTCGTCCGCAACCTTTTTGATTGTCTTGCAAACGTCCCTTCCCTTTTTGGATTGGTCGGTCACGAGAATAAGATGGGACACCTTTTCCATGACGCGACGATTTATTTGTTCGATTCCCGCCTCTCCGTCGATGACGACGTAATCGAATTCTTCGGATAAAATGCTGATAACGTCTTTGAGATAGGAATTGATTTTGCAATAGCAACCCGCGGATTCAGGGCGACCGACAGCGATAAACGCATAGCCGTCTTTCTCGACCATTGCATCGAATATGCGATAACGCGCCTCTCCGAGAATTTCTATCGCTTGCTTGGAGTTTCCGTCCTCTACGTTTTCAATGATATCTTTGCGGATATCGTCGATAGTGTGCTTGACGTCAACGCCGAGTGCAGTCGAAAGCCCGACGGCAGGGTCTGCGTCGATTGCAAGAATCTTTTTATCCTTGAAATTGTCCACGAGGACGCGAACTATCGTAGCGGCTAAACTCGTCTTTCCGACGCCGCCCTTTCCTGCAACTGCAATAATCGTCGCTTTTGACATAACGTTCTCCGAAAGTATAATATCTTAATATATTATATATTAACACTAACAAACCGCTTTGTCTACAAAAACCCGCCCGCTTTTCGCAAAATACCAATACACCTGTCGTTTTTCTCCACCCATTTCCTCTTGGGGACGGGGACGAAAGCGGCAATAATTGCCGTTTTAATCCCCGTCCCCAAGAGGAAATACATATAAAAAAGAGCCGTTCAAAAACGACTCTTTTCCTGAAATTTCGACGATCTAATCGGCTATTTTTCTATCGTTATCGTTCCGTCCGTGCAATTCACCGTGTAGGTTTTATGCGTAACGCTGCCTATCATTGATATTCCGCTACTCGATACACTGACCTTGCTCCATTCTTCCTGTGTGCCGAGATAATTGATTGTTTTCAAGTTCTCATAGTAGCCAAGACCCATCATCATCGTCACAGACTTCGGAACAGTTATTTCTTCTAACGTGCGATAACTCTTGAACCATCCTTCCGATGAATAAAATTTTTGACTATTACCACTTTCAAAGCTCACTGCCGTTACGGTTTTTCCTTTATAACTTTCGGGGACGACAAATGATTTTAGATGCCCGTTTATATCGACCAACATGCTTTCGTTTGTTGAATCGCCCCACATATAATCATAATATTCTGCAATTTCCTTCGTCGGTTTCAAATTTTTGTAATTCGCATAGTATTCGGGAATATACGTTTCGGTGCAATTAAAATCGTACATTTTATCAATGTCGCCGTCATCGTAATATATGACGATTTGTCCGTTTTCAATCTCCCACTTCTCTTCCGTCATTACATCATAAATATACCATTCAAGTTCTTGTTTCAAATTGTTTAATGACAAATCACTTGCAACTTCATATTCTTTTGCGTTTACTATTTCCTCTTCGTACGTGAGTTTGCCTAAATCCTCGTCATATTCACATTCCAAACAATAGAACACGTTATCTTCGATGATTACTATCATATATTGGTCACCGCGTCCGTCGTTGTAATAAGCACCGCCGCCGTTTTCGCACCAATAATGCGTTTCTTTAACATCACCGTATACATCATCATAATTCCATTCTTGTTTGAAATTTTTGACGTCTTTAAGCGCCGCCCTCACTTCGTCGAGCGTCATGTTTTCGGTGAGGGTTATCGGTTTCAATTCTTCGACAGAACCGTTGTTTTCGTTCGACTTGCCCTCATCTTTGTCGTCGCATGCAACAAGCGCGAATACAAGAACCAACGAAATAGTCAATAACAATAATTTTTGCAACAAGTTTTTCTTCATCTCTGCTCTCCTTTGTACAATATCTGTACATATTTCATATTTTAGTACACATTATGTACAATGTCAATATGATAATCAAACTTTGTGAAAATCTAAAATCGTTGAGAACCGCACGCGGACTCACTCAACAGCAACTTGCCGATTCGGTGGAAATTTCGCGCGTCAATTACACGCGATATGAAACGGGAGCGTCAAGCCCCGATTACGAAACTCTTATCAAAATCGCAGATTTTTACGACGTTTCTTTAGATTCCCTTTTCAACCGCAAAGAATACTGATTTGCAATTTTCATTGCAGTGCTCAACCCTACTCTTATCTATTGCTAAACTTGTTTCTTTCAATTTCGACCACGGCGAAGTCGCCGTTTGTTTCGATTTCTTTCGTCGTGCCGTCGAAAAAGCGCAGAATTCCTTTGCCGTAAGGCTTGCCGTCTTTCCACTCTCCGCTGAAAACGTCGCCGCCCTGCCACTTATACTCACCATGGCCGTCGAATACGCCGTCCTTGAATTCTCCGTCGTAGATATACTCAAAGACGCAGTGCAAACTGCCGTATCCGTGGAATTTGAAATTTTTGAATTTACCTTTATACATTATGACGGGTCCGTCGCTTTTGCCGCCTTTAGATGCAACTTGCGCGTTATATTTTGCGTTGTAAAAATCACCCGCAACCAACTCGCCGTTTTCGAATTTCCCGACGAAAGCATCTCCGTTTGCGACGAAATATTTTCCATGCCCGTTGCGATTGCCGTCCGCCCATTCGCCTTCATAGCGGTCACCGTTCGGATAAGCGGCAACGACTTCGCCGTCGCAAAAATCACCGTCCTTCCAGTCCCCCTCGACAACCGTACCGTCCGCAAGATAAAAAACGCCGTGTCCGTGAGCCTTGCTATTCCGCGCTTCGCCTTCATATCTGTCGCCGTTTTCAAAAACGTAAACGATATACCCGTTTAGACCGCCGTTTTCTCCGTCGCTAATCATGCAATTATCGATTTCATCAAAATCTACCATACAAACCCCCTAAACGTTAGTGAGATGATTATAGCACCTATTTCAAAAAAATCAAGAGGGGGATTTAAATAATTTCAATTCGGATGCGGGTGTCCCGCCCCAAAATAGAAAAATAACCTGTCATCCCGAGCATAGCGTGGGAATCTCGCGGAAGCGTTCCGTCGTCGCTTTCGACACGAAAGCGAAATAAATTTTAGTGCTTGCACTCTAATCTAAATTTCCCCCTTCCTCACGTGTTTCCCCTATCGCCATTCCCCCCTAAAGGGGCCCACGACGACTGCTTGCGCAGAGGGACACACTCGGTTTCGCGTTAAGTAACGTTCCTCGTTATGCCACTGCGCTTTGTGCGTGCCGCTACGCAAACCCAATGCACGCAGTCGCTTGTACTGACGCAAGGCGGTGCTCGCCTTGCGACTTCGCTCAACACTCGAAGTTCTCGGCGCGTCGCGCCTCGTGTTCCGTCTTCGAAAGAGTGCGTGTTTTTATAAGAACGCTCCGAAACGGGTGTAGGTATTGAAATTTGCTGTTGACAAAGTTAGACGCCTTTCGCTCCTATTAATAAAACCGCGATAAATCGATGAAGAACGAGAAAGGCACACCTTGAACGGACAGGCGCGTACTCTGTGTACGTAACTGCTCGGGCAAGGTGTGCCTGACGAAGTTATTCGCCCATCTATTACTAATTCATAAAACGGCGATATTTGGATGCAGAACAAGAAAACAAAAAATCCGACGACCGCGGCGTACTGACGTACGTAAGGGTGTCGGATTTTGTAGTTGACACAGTTATGCGCCAAATAGCGCCGTTTTAGGCTTTGCCGTTGCAACCAAGAACGTCCACCAATTTATGTTTGACGATCTTCTTCACTGCTTCTCTTGCGGGTCCGAGATATTGTCTGGGATCGAAGTGAGAGGGGTTGAGGGCGAAGTGTTCGCGAATGGTTGCGGTCACTGCAAGACGGAGGTCGCTGTCGATATTGATTTTGCAGACTGCCATTTCCGCCGCCTTACGGAGCATTTCTTCGGGAACGCCTTGTGCGCCGGGCATGCTGCCGCCGTATTGGTTGATGATTTTGACGTATTCTTGAGGAACGCTGGACGCGCCGTGAAGAACGATGGGGAATCCGGGAAGACGATTTGCGACTTCTTGGAGAATGTCAAAACGAAGTTGAGGTTGACCTTTGAATTTGAATGCGCCGTGGGAGGTGCCGATTGCGATTGCAAGGCTGTCCACGCCGGTCTTTTCGACGAATTCTTGGACTTGGTCGGGATCGGTGTAACTTGCATCCTTTGCAGAAACGTTGACGTCGTCTTCGATACCCGCGAGTTTGCCGAGTTCCGCTTCGACCACTACGCCGTGATCGTGTGCGTATTCCACGACTTGTTTGGTGATGGAGATGTTTTCTGCAAACGGATGTGCGCTTGCATCGATCATAACGGAAGTGAAACCGCTATCGACGCAGTCTTTGCAGAGTGCGAACGTGTCGCCGTGGTCGAGGTGCAAGCAGATAGGAAGACCGCTTGTTTCGACAGCCGCTTCGACCATCTTCGTAAGATAGGTGGTGTTTGCGTACTTTCTCGCGCCGGACGAAACTTGAAGAATAAGAGGTGCTTGTTCTTCGGTCGCCGCTTCGACGATACCTTGAATGATTTCCATATTGTTGACGTTGAACGCACCGATTGCATAACCGCCTTCGTACGCTTTTTTGAACATTTCGGTTGTTGTTACCAATGGCATAACCTTTTTGTCCTCCGATTTTTTAGTGAGGTCATTGTACTACATATCCGAAAAAAAGTAAACAATTTAAGCGACGAAAAAAACTTGCGGACTCTCATTCCGCAAAAACAATCGAAACCGCCCTACCCGACCGAAAAAAATAAGGCGCCCCATGAGGAACGCCCAGTTAAATGCTTATTTATTGTTTTATTTCTAAAACATCAACAACTTCTTTTGCCGCAAAAAATACAGCACTACAACATATCGTAAGTATTATACCCCCAATACTTACAACTTTCATAACCTCTTTTGTTTGCTTTCTTTTATCTTCTCGTTTTTCTTTATCAATCAAATATTGATAATATGCTTTAGAGGTATCCATATAGTCTTCATAAATTTTTTGTTTTTCTTCTTTTGTCAATTCAAGATCTTCCCATGATTCTTTGATAAACTTTAACCTTGCTTCAATCGTGGATCTAATGCTGTTTGCTAATTCACTGCGTTCTTCATCTATTTTTTCCAAGTCTTTTTTCAATCCGTCATACAAAGAAATCATCACTTTGACATAATCGGCGCCCTCAAATTTCAACACTTTTTTTAATGCTTTTTTATCAAGTAGCTTTGCTTTTGCTTTAGTAATTGTCTTTTCAGTATTCATAAAAATCACCCTCTCATCTGTATCTGTCGATTTTATTTAGTTTTAATATAATACGAGTTTGCGAAAAAGTAAAGTTTTAATATAGAAAAGGCGCCCCGTGAGGGACGCCCGAA
>CAZRHE010000034.1:0-12627 GCA_964599875.1 uncultured Bacteroidaceae bacterium | reverse complement strand
GAGCGCATGTTTCACATACATGAGGTCACAGGTTCGAGTCCTGTTGTCCCCACCAGATTCTAAAAACCCTACTGTTTAGTAGAGTTTTTCATTTTTTTTAGCATGGACAGGCTCGAACTTGGCGGATGAAATCCGCCACGCGCAAATGCGCGTCTGTGACCGGCGGTCACACTGCACGCTCCGCTAACCGTGCAAGCACGACGCTTCGCTGAAAGGCGAGTCCTGTTGTCCCCACCAGATTCTAAAAACCCTACTGTTTAGTAGAGTTTTTCATTTTTTTTAGCATGGACAGGCTCGAACTTGGCGGATGAAATCCGCCACGCGCAAATGCGCGTCTGTGACCGGCGGTCACACTGCACGATCTATATTGAATATTATACCCGAAACAATAAATGCAAACGGCAGGGTGTCTGCCGTTTGCATTTATATGGTGAGATGATGAGTTTTTAGTAGGTTGTTAGGTCAGGACGATACCTTTTTTCTTGCGGATGGCGCGCATGATTGCTTTGACGATTTCAACAAGGGGGATTGTCGTGAGTGCAAGCGCAATTGCTATGCCGTATTCGAGAAGGTCGAGTTTTGCAAGTTCGAACGCGGATGCAAGGAAGGGGACTTCGACGACTACGGTCGTGAGAAGCAAGGACAGCGCGCCTGCGCCCCAAAGCCATACGTTTTGTTTTTTGAATTTGAATATGGAGCCATGGAGGGAGCGCATATTGAACGCGTGGAAAATTTCCGCCATAGACAGCGTCAAAAAAGCCATTGACGAACCGATGTCCGCGGGGAGTGCGACTGCGTGTTGAGGCATCTTGGCAAGAACTTCGCTTCCGATGAAGTAGGACGCTATGGTGATAGCGGTGAGGAATACGCCTTGATATGCGATTGCCGCGCCCATTCCGCCTGCGAAAATGCCGTCTTTGGAGTTTCTGGGTGGGCGGTTCATGATATCCGCTTCGGGAGATTCCATGCCGAGTGCAAGGGCGGGGAAGCAGTCCGTAATGAGATTTATCCAAAGTAGGTGCGCGGGTTTGAAAATGGTGAATCCGAGTATTGTCGCAAAGAATATGGACAGTACTTCGGAGAGGTTGGACGCGAGCAGGAATTGGATTGCTTTCCTTATATTGTCGTAAATGCGTCTGCCCTCGCCCGCAGCGGAAACTATGGTCGCGAAGTTGTCGTCGGCAAGAATCATATCCGCGACGTTTTTGGTGACGTCGGTGCCCGTGATGCCCATGCCGATGCCGATATCCGCGTTTTTGATTGAGGGAGCGTCGTTGACGCCGTCCCCGGTCATTGCGGTAACGTAACCTTTTTCGCGCCACGCATTGACTATTCTCGTTTTATGTTCGGGCTGAACTCTTGCGTAGACGGAGAATTTTTCGACTTTCTCTGCAAAGTCCTCGTCGCTGATTTCGTTGAGTTCGGCACCCGTAATCGCTTCGGACGGGTCGGATATTATTCCGAGTTGCATTGCGATTGCGACGGCGGTGTCCTTGTGGTCGCCCGTAATCATTATGGGACGTATGCCCGCCTTGCGACATTCCTCGATTGCGGGGAGTACTTCGGGACGGACGGGGTCTATCATTCCGACCAAACCGATGAAACACATATTATTTTCCATTTCGTCGGAGGAGTAGTTTTCGGGGGTGGCGGTGAGAGTCTTTCTCGCAACTGCAAGCACTCTGAGCGCCTTATCCGCCATTTCCTTGTTTGCATTTGCGATATCGGCAATGATAGCATCCGTCAATTCGATTTCTTTGCCGTCTACAATCGCGCTCGTGCATCTCTTTACGATTTCGTCGGGTGCGCCTTTAGTATATTGAACGAAGGTGTTTTCCGCTTTATGCACGGTAGTCATCATCTTTCTCGACGAGTCGAAAGGGATTTCTCCGACGCGCGGATAGATTTTTACTAAATCGGTTTTGTTAAGGCCCAAGGAATTCGCGTAGTTTACGAGCGCGCACTCGGTAGGCTCTCCGACCGCTTCGTTTTCTTCTGCGTCGTATTCGGCGTCGGAGCAAAGGGACATGGCGGTTGCGATGAGTTTTTCGTCTGCTCCGTAATTTTCGACTACGGTCATTTTGTTTTGCGTGAGAGTGCCCGTCTTATCCGAGCAAATTATTTGAGTGCATCCAAGTGTTTCGACAGCGGTGAGTTTGCGGATAATGGCGTTTCTTTTCGACATGTTGGTCACGCCGATTGAAAGCACTATGGTGACGACGGTTGCAAGTCCTTCGGGAATTGCCGCGACCGCAAGAGATACCGCAATCATAAACGTGTTGAGAATAGTGGAAACGGCGTCCGCTTTGAGAGTGCCGTCGACGCCTGCGCGAATGAGGCTGACCGCAAAAATAACCACGCATATCGCAATGACCATATACGTGAGAATTTTGCTTAATTGCGAAAGTTTTTGTTGAAGGGGAGTTTTGCCTTCTTTTGCGACGGTGAGGGCGGTGGCGATTTTGCCCATTTCGGTTTGCATGCCCGTTGCGGTGACGACCGCCTTACCTCTGCCGTAGACGACGGTGCTACTCATAAAGGTCATATTCTTCCTATCACCGAGGGGAATATCTCCGTTTTCGGGGACGGGGAGAGTTTCTTCGGTTTTCAGGACGGGGACGGACTCTCCCGTGAGTGCCGCCTCTTCGATTTTAATACTTGCGCACTCGATTATTCTTGCGTCCGCAGGCACGGCGTCACCCGCTTCGAGCACTATCACGTCGCCGACGACGAGGTCTTCGCTCTTGATTTGACTCACGTGTCCGTCGCGCACGACCTTTGAAGTCGCGGGGGATATCTCTTGCAACGCGTCGATAGCCTTTTCCGCCTTGCTTTCCTGCAACACGCCGAGAAGTGCGTTGATTACGACGACCGCCATAATTATGATGACGTCTGAGGGAAACTCGTTGTTAAGCCCGTTCATAATTCCCGAAATAATCGCCGCGACTATCAAAATCAAAGTCATAGGCTCGATAAATTGTTTGAAAAATCGCAAAATTATGGATTCTTTTTTGCCTTCCGCAAGTTTGTTTTTACCGTTTTTGATAAGCCTTGCGTTTGCCTCGACGGCGGATAGTCCGTCAAACGAGGAATTAAGGTCGGTCACGACGTCTTTCGCATTTTTGGAATAGTCTTTCATAGGACGCTCCTGATATTGATTATCTAATTATTATATTCATTCGTAGGAGTAATACTTCATTAAAGAAAAAAGACTTACCCGAAACGGATAAGTCTCATCATTCAAAATAAAACCGGAGAAAACTCGTGTTAGCGGCTTTATTACACCTTGCGGTGCCGATTACTCCCTTATTGCCTAATTTATAACACAGGATTTTTACGTTTGTCAACAACTTATTTTCACACATTCAAGATTTAACGTAAACTTAATAATTTGGTTTAAGCGCGGAGGGGACTTCGATTGACAAACGGCACGCCGTGAGTTAAAATTTAACTATGGCTAATAACGTTGGTGTAAAAATCGATTATAACAAAATCATCCGTCCCGACCTTGCTTCCGTCGTCAAAAAGGACAAGATTATAGGATATGCGGGCGCGCTCGCGTGCGTGCTTGCCGTGGTCGTATTCGTGCTTATCGTGACTCTCGTCGTGAAAAACTTCGGCGGTTGGTATCTGTTTTTGCTGATAGCGCCGCTTGCGCTGTTTTTGTTGGGCGCTGTGATTGCGGTCAGATATTCGACTTATTCCGCTATCGCGAAAGCGTATCTCGAAACCGTAAACGAGATTAAAGGGCAGGACGTTGCGGTTATCGCGGAATATATGGGAGAGCATCCCGACACCCCGTCCGTTGCAAGAAAACTGATTGAAACGGGCAATCTCGACGGATACGAAATGGTTGCCGATTTGGTTTTGGCAAAATTAGAGAAGTCCGTTTCCGTAGACGAGGCGAAGAATTTGTACGCGGAATATAAAAAGAAAACCGCATAAATAAGAGTTTTTATCCTCGATTACACGGATAAACCGTCAAAACGACGAAATCGTATGCAAATTTTGTCCGCAACTTTCGTCATTCTTTTGACAAAGGTTTTTAAATAGTGTATCATCTATCTATGGAAAGAGTAAGTTCGAAATTCAATATCCGTGCAGTCCACACTTTCGGTGTTGAGTTTTGTCGTTTTGCGGAATTGCGTGCCAATTCTGCTTTTTTTATACCCAAGGAATAAAGTCTTACGGAGGAATATACTATGGCAACCTATTTTAACGAACCTTCTCGTACCTTCAACGAGTACCTTCTCATCCCCGGTTACACGGACGAGAATTGCATCCCCGCAAACGTCAGTTTGAAAACCCCCCTCGTGAAATTCAAAAAGGGCGAAACTCCCGCGATTTCTTTGAATATCCCCATGACGTCCGCAATCATGCAATCCGTCAGTAACGATACTCTCGCAATCGCACTCGCAAGAGAAGGCGGAATTTCCTTTATATTCGGCTCTCAATCCATCGAAAGCGAAGCGGAAATGGTCAGAAGAGTAAAGAGTTATAAGGCGGGATTCGTCGTGTCCGACAGCAATCTCACCCCCGAAAACACTCTCGCAGACGTTCTTGCCATCGTAAAGTCCAAAGGTCACAACACCATCCCCATCACAGAGGACGGCACTCCTCACGGCAAACTTCTCGGCATGGTCACCAGCCGCGATTATAGAGTTAGCCGTATGAGCGAAGACCTCAAAGTCAAAGAATTCATGACTCCGCTTGAGAAATTGGTCACCGCTCCCGCAAACACCTCTCTCATCGAGGCGAACGACATTATTTGGGAACATAAACTCAACTCCATTCCTATCGTTGACGACAACGGAAACCTTCTTTATATGGTTTTCAGAAAGGACTACGACCAACACAAAAAGAACCCCGACGAACTTCTCGACGAGCATAAACGCTATATGGTCGGTGCGGGTATCAACACTCTCGACTTCGAAAAACGCGTTCCCGCACTCATCGAGGCAGGCGCGGACGTGCTTTGCATAGACTCTTCCGAGGGTTACACCGTTTGGCAAAAACGCACCCTTGAATATATCCGCAAAAACTACGGCGACAAAGTCAAAGTCGGCGCGGGCAACGTCGTTGACGCAGACGGATTCAATTTCCTTGCTGAATGCGGCGCAGACTTTATCAAGGTCGGTATCGGCGGTGGCTCCATTTGTATTACCCGCGAACAAAAAGGTATTGGCAGAGGACAAGCAACCGCACTTATCGAAGTTGCGAAAGCAAGAAACGAATACTTTGAAAAAACCGGTATTTATATTCCTATCTGCTCGGACGGCGGCATAGTGCAAGATTATCACATGACTCTCGCTCTTGCAATGGGCGCGGACTTTATGATGCTCGGTAGATACTTCGCGCGCTTCGACGAAAGCCCTACGAACAAACTCGTCATCAACGGCAACTACGTCAAAGAATACTGGGGCGAGGGTAGCAACCGCGCGAGAAACTGGCAACGTTACGACCTCGGCGGAAAGTCGGGATTGTCCTTCGAAGAAGGCGTGGACAGTTACGTGCCTTATGCAGGCTCGCTCAAAGACAACGTCGCAAAGAGCCTTTACAAAGTGAAATCCACTATGTGCAACTGCGGAGCGACCACTATCGAATCTCTCCATAAGAATGCGAAGATGACTTTGGTGTCCGCAATCTCCATCACCGAGGGCGGAGCGCACGACGTCATCCAAAAAAATACCACTTACGTCAATAATTGATTGACTAATCGAGGCAAACGGCATAATATAACCGATTGAGGTGAATATGCAAATTATCGACGGAAAGAAAGTCTCTGCAAAAATAAGAGAAGAATTGAAATCCGAAGTCTTCGGGCTGGACGGAAAAGTAGGTCTTGCGGTCGTGCTTGTCGGCGACGACGACGCGAGCAAGATTTACGTGCGCAATAAAATGCGTGCGTGCAACGAAATCGGCATTCAATCCTATCTCGTCGAATTGCCCGCCGACGTCAAAAACGAAGAAGTGCTTGAAAACATCTATGCACTCAACTCGAATCCCGACGTTAACGGCATAATTTTGCAACTTCCCGTGCCGAAGCATCTTAACGAATCCATGCTCCTCGATGCAATCAGCCCGTTGAAAGACGCTGACGGCTGTCATTTCGTACAAAAAGGGTTGTTGTGGACGGGTAGACCTTCCGTTTATCCTTGCACTCCTCACGGCTGTATCGAACTTCTGAAACGCTACGGCGTCGAGATTGAAGGCAAAAGGGCAGTGGTCGTCGGCAGGTCGAATCTTGTCGGAAAACCGCTTGCACAAATGTTACTCGATGAAAACGCAACCGTGACTATATGCCACTCTAAAACCGCAAACCTCGGCGAAATCACCAAAACGGCGGATATCCTTTGCGTTGCGACGGGACAAGGGAAACTCATCACCGCGGATATGGTCAAAGACGGTGCGGTCGTTATCGACGTTGGCATAAATCGCGACGAAAACGGTAAACTTTGCGGTGACGTGGACTTTGAAAACGTATCCGAAAAATGCGCTTATATCACTCCCGTGCCCGGCGGTGTAGGACCTATGACGGTCACTATGCTGATGAAAAACGCCGTGCAGTTATATAAAGAGCAAAAACTCATTGCAGAGCAAAACGAAAACAATAATTAAACGCAATTCAATAGAAAACGCCTTGCAATCGCAAGGCGTTTTCCTTATCGTTAAATTAATTTGACAAATTTCGACAAACACTTTCGTTGATTGTTATTATTCAATCGTCAAAATTCGACAAAAGTCGTATCTGATTTTACGGCGCTTTTCGACAAAATTTTACGCAGAAAAAAATTGATATTTAACAGGCGAATAATTTGATTTTGCTGTGTTAGAATATCGAAAACTTATTTTGCGGGTTTCCAAACTTTCGGTGCGAAAATTAGGAGTATGGGCATGAGTTCGAGCCTGCCTAAAAGCATATCGAACATAAGAACGATTTTTGCAAAATAACCGAAGTCCGCAAACAGTCCGTTGGATAGGGACATGACGCCCAAGCCTACGTTGTTAAGGCAGGTTGCAACCGCTGATAAGTTAGTCACCATTCCGTCCGAGCCTTTGAAGGGGGAGAGAATACTGATGAGAAGTAAAGACGTAACGAACAACAAAACGTAGATAACCATAAATCTTTGCACGGTGTTTACGGTGTCTTCCGTCAAGGTTTTGCCGTCCATTTTGACCCCTCTGACCGAGCGGGGCGACATTGCTTTTCTTACGTTCAAAAAGGATGATTTGCCCAAAATAACGACTCTCGACACTTTCAAACCGCCTGCCGTACTTCCCGCAGAGCCGCCTATGAACATAAGCGCAATAAGCACGAATTGCGAAAATACGGGCCAGCCTGCGTAATTCGTAACGCCGTAACCCGTAGTCGTCATAGTGGTTGCGACTTGGAAAGAGGCGTAGCGTAATGATTCTGCGAAGTTATGTTCGTTAAGCGTGGTGATGAATAGGGACAAAGTGACCGCAATCGTCGCCGCAACGTAAATGCCGAACATCCATAAAGTTTCTTCGTTTCTAATCGCCTTTCTTATTTGTCCCGCAAGGATGAGATAATACACGTTGAAATTCACCGACGAAATCAGGGAAAAAACGGTTATGACGACTTCTATGCCCACGTTGTCATAGGAGCCTATTCCCATATTTTTTACCGAGAAACCACCCGTCGAAACCGTTGTAAAGGCGTGGCAGAAACTGTCGAACACGGGCATCTTGACCGCAACGAGAATTCCTGCTTCTATCAAGGTCAATACTATATAAATGACGTATAAAATCTGTGCTGTGAAACGGAGTTTGCTGACGAGTTTGCCAAACTGCGGTCCCGGCATTTCCGCTTTTGCGAGTTGCGTTGCCGCGGATTCGTTTTTAGGAAGGACCGCTATGACGAAAACGAGCACTCCCATGCCTCCTATCCATTGAGAAAGCGCGCGCCATAGAAGTATGCTGCGGGGGAGAATTTCAACGTTGCGAATTATCGTGGAGCCCGTCGTCGTGACGCCGGAAACCGTTTCGAAAAGTGCGTCTATATAGTTGGGGACGCATCCCGAAAGTCTATAAGGAATTGCGCCGATGAGAGCGATAAAAATCCAAGTGATGCCGCAAAGCACGATAGCAGAGGCGGGTTTCATCTCGCGTTTTCCTTTGGGCGGACGACAGATAACGCCGATTATGCCGAAAACTATGCTCACTACGATTGCGACCCCGAAAGCGTGTATCGTTGCGCTTTCACCGAGCCCGACCGCCACGAAAAGAGGAATGAGCAATATTCCCGCAAATATCAAGGCAATCTCTGCCAATATGAATAACATTTCGCGATAATTCATATATCTAACCGCCTATTTTAGAATGTGTCGAGTATGTCGTTCAAGTGCACGAGTCCCTCGTTTAGCGTGACGATAATGACGCCGTCGCCCTCGCAAATGAAATCTTTGCCCGACGGGGTGATGAGAATGTTGTCGCGGATGATTCCTGCAACGAGCAAGTCTTTTTTCAAATGTAAATCCATAAGCGGTACGCCGAGTTTTTTGAACGCTTTGGTTGCGACGAATTCGAGTGCTTCCGCTTGGTCGTCGATAATTCTAAACAAACGTTTGACTGTTGCGCCGTCCTTGTGCCCGTAGTTACGGACGAATCTGATAATTTGATCAGCGGTGGAGGTTTTTGTGGAAACGACGCTGTCTATGCCGCTGCTTTGGAGCATTGCGTAGTATTCGAGTTGGTCGATTTTGGTGACCACTTTGGGCACTCCGACGGATTTTGCAAACATACTCATGATGATGTTTTGCTCGTCGATATCCGCAAGAGCGACGAATGCGTCCGCGTCCATAATGCCTTCTTCTTTAAGCAACGTTTGATTTGTGCCGTCCCCGAAGATGATTTCGGTTTTAGACAATCTTTCTGCGAGCGTTTCGCATTTTTGCTTGTTTTTCTCTATGATTTTGGCGTGGATGCCTTTTCTTTCGAGTTCGATTGCAAGATAAACCGCGGTCTTACTTCCGCCGACTATGATTACGTCTTTGGATTGTCTGTTCCAGCCGAGTTCCTTGAAAAAGGAAGTTATGTGCTTTTTGGTTGCGGTGAGGAAGAGGTGGTCTTGGGGTTTGATGATGAAATCGCCTGTAGGGATAATAGCCTTACCGTTTCTCGTGGCGGCGCAAACGAGGACTTTCGACGTGAATTTGCCGTTCAAATCTTTGAGCATAAGCCCGACGAGAGCGGAGTCGTCGTCTACTTTAAATTCGACGAGTTCGGTTTTGCCCTCGGAGAATTGGTCGACTTTGATTGCGGAAGGGAAGCGGAGAATTCTGCTTATTTCCATAGCCGCCTCGTGGTGAGGGTTGACCATGAGGGAAACTCCCAAAGAATCCGCGTTCGAGAACATGCTGAAATATTCGGGTTCGGACACTCTTGCGATAGTGGTATCCGCACCGAGTTTGCCCGCGATAATGCCCGAAAGGATATTAAGTTCGTCTTGACTTGTCGCCGCGATAAAAACTTCGGTACGCGAAATGCCTGCTTCTTCGAGCACTTCTTGACTTACGCCGTTGCCGACGACGCCTTTCACGTCGTAGGAAGCGACCGCGTCTTCGACCTTGTTTTCGTCCTTGTCGACGACGACTACGTTCAAACCTTTTTCGGACAATTCCTCCGTCAACACTTTGCCGACGGCACCAAGTCCCATAATAATAACGTCCATAATGCCTCGCTATGCGGTTTTCATCATTATAACACTATAAAAGACGCAACGCAAGCAAAGTAGGTTAAAATTAGGCTTGACGGTTCTACGCGCGTATGTTAAAATAGATAAGCGTAAGTATTATATACTTAAAGCAATATTAAAGCAAATTCGTTCTTTGATTGCGATTTCGATTGCAAAGACGGATTATCGGCGGTGGAAATTATGAAACTCGGCAAAATCGCTCACGCATGTATAGTCGTCAACGATATCGACGCGGCGTCCGATCATTATTCTCGCCTTCTCGGCATTAAGCATTGGTACGAACTTCGTCGCACAAGTCCTCTCGACCTCGAATATAAAGGGGAAAAACGCAACTGCGACGTCACGATTTGGCTCGGCGGAAAGGGTCACACCAAGATCGAACTCGTCCAATCCAGAGGGGACGAAAACGTTTACACCGATTATCTCAAAAATTTCGGAGAAGGAATCCATCACGTTCAGTATTACGTAAAAGATTTAGCGAAAGCAATCGCGGCGTCCGAGAAAGAAGGACTCGTCGTACTTATGAAAGCGTCCTTTATGTCGAAAGGTATGCGCATAGATTATGCGTACGTCGGCAAGGACGACCATTCCGCCGCATTCGAACTCATCGAAGCGACTCTTCCCGGCGGAATCAAGAAAGGGGATATGCCTTTTGAAACCGCACTCGGTCTTCTCACCGGCAACATGAAAAAAGTAAAATAATTAAGATAAGGAAAAATTATGGAGTACAAAATGCTGTTTTCGCCTATGAATATAGGCAAATGCGAAATCAAAAACCGCCTCGTTATGTCCCCGATGCTTATCGGTCTCGGACAATTCGACGGCACTCCCACCGAAGCCCTCATGGACTATTACGAGGAACGCGCGAAAGGCGGCACGGGTCTTATCATCACCGAAATCACCCGTATCAACGACGTGCACGGCGCGGCGGCGTTCGCACAACTTGCGATGAGCCACGATTATCATATCGAGCCTATGCGCGAATTTGCAAATCGTATTCACAAACACGGTGCGAAATTGTTCGTGCAACTTCATCATCCCGGCAGACAAAACGTAGGTCTTGCAATCGGAACAGTCCCTCTCTGTATCGCATGCACGAGAGTTTGCAAAAAGTTCCCCAAAGCGTTATTCTCGATTGCACCCAAAATCGCACCTACGCTTTCAAAATATAAAATCGCGTTGTCGGCAGTGTCCGCATCCGCTTGCGAACCCGCTTATTTTGCGGGCGGCAGAGTGAGAGCACTCTCGAACGCGGAAGTCAAAAAAGTCATCCGTCAATTCGTGGACGGCGCGGTCAGATGCCAAAAGGCGGGCGTAGACGGCGTCGAACTTCACGGAACGCACGGTTATCTCATTCAACAATTTTTGAGCCCCAACACCAATCAGCGCACGGACGAATACGGTGGAAGTTTTGAAAATCGTCTTCGTTTCTTGCGCGAAATCATCGAGGGTATTAGAAAAGAGTGCGGAGCGGATTATCCCATAATCGTCCGTCTTACTCTTGACGAGTTTTACGACAAAATCGGCAAAGCGGGCAAAGGTTACGACATTAAAGTCGGTCTTGAATACGCAAAGGCAATTGCGGCTATGGGCATCGACGCAATCGACGTGTCCTCGGCGGGTTACGACACTTTCAATTATTGGCTCGAACCCACTTCCTTCGAACTCGGCTGGAGAAAATATCTTGCCGCGGAAGTCAAAAAGGTCGTGGATATTCCCGTCATCGCGGCAAACCTCGTCCGCACTCCCGAACAAGCGGAAGCGCAACTCAAAGAAGGTATTCAAGATTTCATCTCTCTCGGCAGACCTCATATCGCGGATCCCTATTTTGCAAAGAAAGCGCAAGAGGGTAGACCCGAAGATATCAAACGTTGCATTTGCTGCTTGTATTGCATAGAATCCATGCAAGAAAACGCATATCACGGCGACTGCGGACATTGCTCGGTCAACCCCGCAATCGGTATTGAAAAAGAATATGCGAATCTCCCCAAAGACGGCAACGGCAGAAAAGTCGTCATCGTCGGCTCGGGTATGGCAGGACTCGTTTCGGCTGAAATTCTCGGCAAACGCGGATTCAAACCTATCGTCGTTGAAAAAGCGGACAAATTCGGCGGACAAATTCTTCTTGCCGCTGCGCCTCCTCACAAAGAGAAAATCGGTTGGTGCGTAGAAGACGCAAAGCACGCCGCCGAAAAACAAGGTGCGGAAATCCGTCTTAACACGGTCGCAACCAAAGAACTCATCGACGAAATCAATCCTTATGCGGTTATTATTGCAACAGGTGCGGTCGCGGTCAAACCTCGCTCCATTAAGGGTAGCGACGGTAAAAACGTGTTCACTACGACTGAAATTCTCAACGGAAGCGTTGCGTTCGAGGGACAAAACGTCGCTATTATCGGAAGCGGCATGACCGGTCTTGAAACCGCTGAAATGATAGTGGGACAAGGCAATAAAGTCACCGTCGTCGAAATGCAAGACGCAATCGCAAAGGGCGTTTGGTTCCAACACGTGGACGACGCTATGCCCAAACTCGAAAAAGCGGGAACGAAATTCATTCTTTCTCACAAACTATGCTCGATAGACGACAAGGGCATCACCATTCGTCCCGTCAAGGAAAGCGGCGGCAAATTCAAGGATAACGGAGAAGGAAAACATCTCGACTTCGATAAGGTCGTGCTTTCTCTCGGCTCCCGCTCCGTAAACGCACTCGCGAAAGAACTCGAGGGCAGAAAGAACGTGTTCGTCATCGGCGACGCTGATAAGGTTGGCAGAATAGCAGACGCAACTCGCGCCGCATACGAAACGGCATCCAAACTTAAATAACAATAAAAATTATATAACGCTAAAGCGTAAAAAAAAGGAGAACAACTATGAGTGACAACGAAAAGAAAATTTTCGATTTGTGCGAA
>CAZRHE010000033.1:257-12867 GCA_964599875.1 uncultured Bacteroidaceae bacterium | reverse complement strand
ATAAATTTGAGGTGCCATTTATGGATTACTACCGAAGTAGGATAGAAATTCTCCCGTAATCGCACGTTTTGGGTTTCTCCGAGGCGTGATGAATTACGTTGTGCCGAATAGGAGGAACGATATGCTCCAAGTTTACAAGAAAATCAACAAAGCAATCGTGACGGTCGACCCTGAACTCATAGTCGACGGCTATGACTTTTCCGGTCAATGGGTCCACATGTCCAACCCCACCGACAAAGAAATCGAACTCGTATCTTCGTCGACCTCCGTCCCCGAAGACTTCATCAAAGCCGCTCTGGACGAAGAAGAACGCGCGCGTGTCGAAAAAGAAGACGGGATTCTTCTCGCCCTCACCGACATTCCTATCACCGAGGACGACGACGACCACTACACCTACTCCACCCTGCCTTTCGGTTTCATATGCACGGACGAGGTAGTCATCACCGTTTGCATAAACGAAACGTCGATTATTTACGACTTGATGACGGGGCGTTTCATCAAAGATTTCAACATACACAAACGCACTCGTTTTCTGCTCCAACTCGAATACGCGATTTCTAAGAAGTATCTGCAATACCTCAAACAAATCAACAGAGCGAGTCAACGCGTACAAAGCGTACTTGAAAAATCCATGAAGAACGGGGAACTCATCGAAATGCTCGACCTTGAAAAATCCCTCGTCTACTTCTCCACTTCCCTTCGTGCGAACACCGTCGTTTTGGACAAACTACCCAAACTGGTAAAATTCTTCGAAGAAGACGAAGACTTGTGGGAAGACGTCCTTATCGAAAACAGACAGGCAATCGAAATGTCGAATATCTACCGCGACATTTTGAACGGCACCATGGATGCTTACGCCTCGATTATCTCGAACAACTTGAACGTCGTCATGAAGATATTGACCTCCCTCACCCTTATCGTCGCGGTACCGAGCATGATAGGCTCGTTCTGGGGAATGAATACCGGCGTGCCTTTCGAGGGACAGCCGTGGGGATTCTGGGTTGTTATCGGAATATCCGTCGTCATATGCATAGCGATAACAATCGTGCTATGGAAGAAAAAGATGCTAAAATAAGCAAACGACGCGCCCCTTTCGAGGGGCGTTTTTCTTGCGTTATTTTTAGGATAAATCACCGAGCGCACCGTATCGTTTTTAAGCGCGTTTATTCACCGCTTCGACGAGTTGTTCACGAACCTATAATTTCAAATTTAACGCGGATAGAACGCTTGAAACGGCTGATTTCAAATTAAAAAATAAAATAAACCCGTCCACGCCGAAAAATTATTCGACGCGAACGGGTTTTTCGATATTCTAATTGGGAAAATTACTTCTTCATGTCAGCGGCAAGGCTGGTCATGATTTTGCTTATGCATTGAATGACGATAGCCTTGTTTTCAGGGCTGTTTTTGAACACCGCATACGCTTGGAACATAAGTTGCGCAACCTTGATTTTGGTGCTCTTGGAAACGTTCAAAGAAAGCACGTAATCGACAAGGTGAGGGAGTTTGGAAAGCCTGGGGGCTTTGATATCCTCGTCGCCTTCGTCGAGGTCTTCGTACTCTTCAACGATTTCGGGGTCGAGTGCGGTCACGGGTGCGTTGGTGATGACGGTACGCTTGAACTCGGGCAAGTCGTAAGTTTCTTGCGCGGGTGCTTGTGCCGCCGCGACGGGCGCTTCGTTCACTTCTTCGAGAGCGACTTCTTCGACGGGTTCTTCGATGATTTCGCTGTCAAGGAACACTTGTTGTTCTTTTTGCGCTTGTTCTGCCGCTTGCTGTGCTTTCAATGCTTCTTTTTTCTTTCTTCCGAACATAACTTTCTCATCCTCTATATTTACTTCTTCAAAGGCCTCCACTTTGGACGCCATAGCGAATTCGTTTTGACCGGAGAGCCAATCGCCTACTCCTTTCTGTTTCATAACGCGCGACGTGTTCGCGTTTTTCTTGGTAGAGGTTTTGCCACTCAACATTTCGCTGATTCTGGCAATCGCCTCTTCTTCGGATTGCGGCTTATCTTCGTCCCCCCAAACGTCGTCGTTTTCTTCGACGGGGACTTCTTCAGCCTTTTCCTCTTGCTCGATTATTTCTTCGTTTTCGACGGTTTCTTCATTTTCGACGACGTCGTTTTCGATTTCGTCCTCAACTTCGGTTTCCGCCTCGCTTTCAATATTCTCGGACTCGGCGACTTCGTCGCTTTCATCTTTCACTTCGGGCTCCTCGGCTTCTTCCGCGGGAGTTTCTTCGTTCTCTGCCCTTTCGACCACTTCGGATTCCGCACTTTCTTCGGTTTCGGATTCTATCTCGTCGGATTCTACGACTTCCTCCGCTTGTGCTTCGGGAGTTTCATCTATCAATTCCTCGATAGGAGTGGATTCTTCGTTTTCTACGGGAGTTTCCGCAGTGACTTCTTCAAGAGGCGCTTCCTCAATATATTCGTCTTCGACGGTTTCGGATTCGGATTTTTCTTTTTCTTCCACTTCTCTCTTCACGTCTTCGAAGTCGACCACTTTCGCGGTATTCTTCGCGATGATTTCGTCGAGGATTGCGGTTATTTCAAGGAGCGGAGAGGAATCCATCGCATAGTCTTTTTCGACGTGGAAATCAACCTTTGCGTCCAAATCGTCTTCCATTTCGTAGAAAAGGTCGCGCGCTTTGTCGAATTGCTTTTTGCCGACGACCGTGAACACGAGATAGATAACGCCGGACACCAAAAGTCCGAGCCCTACTATCGCACCCGTTTCCATGGTAGGATTAGATCCAAGGCTCCAAAACGCGAGCACTGCGACCACTACGAGCGCGATACCGATAAACACGTTTGCACGCACGTTGCGGGTGCGCTTGACCTCTTTGTCGAAAACGGCGGATTCGGAGATTATCTCACTCGGATATCCGAAACGCACTCCGAGATATTGCAACCACGCGCCGCGAAGGGTTTCGGGAGCGGATTTCCCAAAGCACGCCGAAGTGAAATTTTCCGCGTTGTCGTCGTTGATTTCGTCGACCGAAGACAGATATTTGACCACCTTTTGACAAGCGCGTCTAAACTTTGCTGCGGAAGACGAAAGATAGGTAAGTCCGACGATTATTCCGAGCAAAACGACCGCGCAAAGCGAGAGTATGAAAAACGTGCCGACTTCGATTTTCGGCAACTCTGAAGACGCTTTGGTCAGTATATCGAAGATTTGATTCAATACTTCCACTTCGTTACTCCGAATAAATACTATTTATGATTATATCATAAGACGGGAAAAAATCAACCTTTTTGAACGCATTTTTTTAAAAGCGCGCGCCGAGAGGGACAAAAACTCTTTCGACGCGCGAAAAAATCAAAATTCCAACGTCTTTCCCGTCTTCAAAGAAAGGAGCAATATCCTATCCACTTTTCCCGAAACGACGTTTTCTACCGCGGTTTTGTATAGATTAAGTTGTTTTTCGTACTTTTTCTTTGCATCGGCGTTGGTGAGAGAGGAATATTTGTAGTCCACTATCACGTTTTCGCCGCCCGTTTTTCTTCCGAGAATCACGAGGTCTACGACGCCCTGCACGAGGACCTTTGCATCCGACGTAGAACCGCTGACGACCTCTTTTGCGGGCTTATACATCATGAACGGCTGTTCGCGCAAACATTCGCTCGTCGCCGCAAGTTTCATGATGTCCGTCGAAAGCGCGCGCGCCACGTCGACGGGGTTGACCGCCGCCATTTCTTCTTCGGTCAGCAATCCTTCATCCGTCATGCGACGGATTTCAGCGCCTACGTCCGTCGCCGCGAAATCTATATATTGCATGACTTTGTGATACGCCGTGCCGACGTCCGTGACGTCGTCGAAAACGCGGACGGTACTTTCGTCCACTTCTCCGTCTAATTCGGATACGCTGTATTTCATCGCAAGGCGGGTATCTTCTTTATATGCGTATTCGAATTTTTGCATATCCGCGATACTCTTTGCAAGGTTTGCGTAGTCCCCCGCTCCTTCTTCCGCGGCTTTTGCGTTTGCGTCCGACATTAGCACGGGTGCGGGCATAGAATCTTCTGCGGATAAGTGCAAATAAATCTTCGCACCACCACCGAGTTCGTTCGCCTTGAACACGAATCCGAACATACTGCCTGGGTTTTCGAAGTCCGGAACTCGTAATTTCGCTCCTACGTTTTCTACGCTCGAATAATCCTTGCCCGTAAGACAGCCCGTCACGTACATATATTTTTGCGCGCGAGTGAGCGCGACGTACGCAAGGCGCAATTCTTCCTTATATTCCTTTTCCTCTATCAGTCGCTTGACGACGATTTTGGATAAAGTATCCGCGTTTTTACTCTTGCCCTCTTCGTTGAAATAGGAGAGCCCCATAAGTCCGTCCGACGATATGGTCAAATCCGCGCTTCTGCTCCGACCTATTGCGGTATCGGATGCGGACACGAACACGACTTTGCTTTCAAGCCCCTTGTAGCCGTGGAAAGTGCTTATCTGCACCTTATCGCCGCCCGACGACGAGCCGTTCTTTTTGTCTTCGGAATTGTTCTTGTAGTCTTTCAAGAAAGCGGACAGACTGCGGTCGCCGTTTTCCGTCGAGGTCGCTTCTGCGACGAACGCATTCAATCCCCCTCTTCTCGCATCCCCGTAAGACGAGGTGTAGGCGTCGAAGAAACTGTCCGTGATTATGCCCGATATCAATTCCCCTACGTTCTTGAAACTTGCTTTCAGCCTGTATTCGTCGAGTTTTTCAAGGGTTGCCCTGACCTTGTCGCCGAGTGCGGAGTCCGACTTTTTCAGCACGAGCATGCCTTCGTACAAATCCGCCTTTACGCTATTGTCGGAGGGGGTGGATTTTCCCTTCAGATATTCGTCCCTTGCGCGCGCTATCTCCGCGACTTCGTCCTCGGTGTATCCGCCGGGATAGGATAGCAAATACCCTGCGAGTGCAAAATCCTGCCTCGGATTGTCTATGACTGTCAACAGTGATATCAAATCCTTTTCGGGACTGTCCTTATCCTTTACAAACGAGCCGTCGTTTACGGGGATTCCGTAAGCGCGGAGTTTTGATATGATTCTTTCTGCGGCAGCGTTTCTGTTTCTAAACAACAACGCGATATCGCCGTAAGAAATTTTTTCGACGGAAGACGACGTAAGTTCCTTTATCTTCCTTGCGATAAACGCGCCCTCTTCCTCGGCACTTCCTATTCGTTCCTCGTCGTCGACGTGTTTTTCGGGGTCGTACAGCCCGCTTGCCGAGTTCTTCTCAGCGGCGGGGATATTGAAGATATGTACTTCCACTCTGCCGTCCGCTTGACCGCGACTTGAAAACCGTCCGTCGTTTTTGTAGTCGACACCCGCGGATTTTTCGGTCATCATGACGTCGAACACGCCGTTGACGAATTCCAAAATTTGATTTTCACTTCTGAAGTTGTCGTTGAAATCAATTTGCAAACAGTCCTCTTCTTCGGAGTTTCTATAAGCGTTTTTCCTACGCAAGAAAATGTCGGGGTCGGCAAGCCTGAATCCGTAAATACTCTGCTTTACGTCCCCTACGAAAAAGGCGTTTTTCTTCACCATTTCGGATATGATTTTTTCTTGCACGGGGTTGACGTCCTGATACTCGTCCACGAAGACGTAATCGAAATCTTCCGCAAAGTCCCTGTCGGGATTTTCGTCTATGAGTTTTGTAGCAAAGTGTTCGAGATCGCCGAAAGAAACGGCGTCGTCGGCACGCTTGCGCTCGTCGAGGATTTCGGTGAAACGGCAAGTTAATTCTATAAGTTTGGTTGCATAAACCGCGTTTTGTGCAAATTCTTCGTCAAGTTTATCCTTGTTTTCATATAGCGACTTATAAAGGTTGAGTTCCTTTTTAACCTTATCAAGACACTTCTTCACAAGTTCTATAGAGTTCTCGTCCGCACCTTTCGATTTGACCGCTTTCACGAACGAATCAAGCATGGGGACCGCTCTATTGTAAACGCTCTCCGCGTCCGCTCCATCCTCTAAAAACACGTCTATCGCGCGCAATGCTATTTGAGCGTTTTCGGCGTATTTAATTTGCTTCGTTTGGTCGAGCACGGGCAACACGTTTTCAAGATACGGATAGACCTCTTCGAGCATCCTTTTGCTAGTTGAAAACAACGTTTCGTCGAAAGTTTTTCTATCCGTATAGCACGCCTTGATTTTCTCGATGAACGCCTCTTTATCGGGTTGCACGTCGAAAACGCCGTACAGCGTATACACGAATTTGCGGATATTTTCTTCGGAGCGCTTGCATTCGAAAACGGTGGTCAGTCTTTCAAAAACGGCGTCGTCCTTTTCGGAATATTCTTCGACAAGTGCGTCGAACGCTTTCGCCATATAATTTTTGTGCGCGGTTTCGTCGAGCACTCTAAAAGAAGGAGAAATCCCGAGCAACTCGAAATTGCGCCTTATGAGGTCTTTACAAAACGCGTGTATCGTGCAAATTTCCGCAAAAGGAATTTCGTCGAGTTCCTTTCTGAATGCGATCGCGATATCCCCCGTTTCCTCGCATGCGGTTTCGAAAAGTTTCGTGCGTAATTTCTCTCGAAGTTCGTCCGCCGCCGCGTTGTTGTACACCAAAATCAGCATTCTTTTCAGGCTTGCGCCCTCTTTAATTTGTCTGATTATTCGTTGCACCAAAGTAGTCGTTTTCCCCGACCCCGCGGATGCGGATACGAGGATGCGACCGTTAGAATCTATTGCCAGTTGCTGTTCGGGAGTAGGTTTATGTTTTTGTTTTTCACTCATTTTCCGTCACCGTCCTTTCTCCGTCGATATCGAAAGCGTCCTTCGATACGTTTTCCGCTATTCTTGCAAACTTGCCTTTATACGGGCAAACATCTTTGAAAGTGCAATTTGCGCAAGGGTTGTCCGACGCCGTCGATTTGAACGGGCGCGGAGATACGTATCCCTCGTTTATGAGTTTTGCGCCTTGTCCCGCAAGTTTCACGGCATATTCGCCACGCAAACGCAATTCTTCCTCGCTCAAACAATCGGATAATTTCGTCCTGTCCTTTGCCCCGCACGGGACGACGGTCGCATTATTATCTTCCTCCGTCAAGTCGTCTATCGCGTTCATGACGTCTATATCCGCAAGGACCTGCCCTTTATATTTATATCTGTTCTCACCCTCTTTCACGTAGGACGGATAGACGGGCAAATAAAACAGTCCCGCGGGTTTTTTGTTCAAGGAATCCGCTATCGCTTTCGCATAGACGTATAGTTGCAATTTTTTGCCGTAGTAGACGTCCTTTGCGTCGATGGTCGCACCCTTAAAAGTCTTGTAGTCGATGATTAGGAATTTGTCGTCGTGCACGTCCACCCTATCGATTCTACCAGTAAGAGTGACTTTTTTATCCCCTGCGTCCACGATGACGGGATTGAATCCCTCTTTTCCGCCGAAATTCGCTTCGACGTATGTCGGTATAAATTTCGAGCGCAAAGAAATTTTGTATAAATCCTTGCAAGTTTTTATGCCCTCGACTCGAAGTTTCATAAGCGCGCGTTTCGTCTTTTTATCTTCGATAAGCCTTGCCAGTTTCGGCGTTTCTGCTACGTATTCGTCGAATGCGGAGCCCGCGATTTCTTCTATGTCGTTTTCGTTCACTTTGCCCTCTGACAGCGCGCGGAAAAACTTTTCGAATACGGCGTGAAGTATACTGCCGTTTTCGTTCGACATTATCTCTCCCTCTTCTCTCGGGCGGATTTTCAAAACGTATTGTAAATAATAGGAATATGGACAAGAGAAAAATCTTTCCAGCCTACTGACGCTCGAATGCTCGACTGCGGGCGGAGATGACAGTTTCGCGTCGTGCGTGTCGAATCCGTAAGCGCGTTCTAATCTTTCCTCGTCCTCTTTGTTAAGGAAGGTTTTTGCGGTGCGATATATGGGGATATTCGCTCCCGTTCCTATATCTTTCGAGCGGGAAAGCACCTCGTTCATACACGCCTTTTCGGTCGCGAACAGCGGTGCGATTTCATCGGGTTTGTCCGCGATATACGAGCGATACAAATCGTCGTAGCGGACTTCTTCAACCTCCACGAAAGAGCCGTCTTCGGTGCCGAAAATGGTTTCGAGTTGCGTCACGACGGAGGACGGACGCAGTTTTCCAAGAGGCGCGGAATCCGCATACGATACGGTGAGCGTCCCTCTTGTCTTTTTCATTATTTCAGTTATGGTGAAAAGTTCCGTCCTAATTTTATCCTTTCTATCCGAATACAATTCAACCCCCGCTCTTTCGAAAAGTTCCTCGTCTGACGGAGTTAACACCGCCCCGCCCGCGGACTCTTGAGGAATTAAGCCAGAATTTGCGCCGACGACGTACAAGTCCCCCGAGCACAGGAAACTCGACGAAGAGTCCCCGATGAAAACGCAATCGAGGAAGGTGGGCACGAGGGAAATTTTCAAGGTGCGGAACATTCCTTTCAACAAACTTTCAAATCCCGCGATATCGTATTCTCCGTCAAGCACGTTTTCGATTTCGTCAAGGACGGAGGATAATTTGTCGTCCACCTGCTCTGCGCATTTTTCATAATACTCCGAGAGTTTCGCGATGTTTTTGACGTGCGTTTTCCAGCCGCCATCCGCATCCGCAAGCAGTTTTCTTGCCGCCGCCGCAAAATCAGCAGACCGCTTTTTGCCGATATCGAAAACGGACAAGGCGGATATCAGTTTCATCCTGACCGCGTCCGCTTTTTTGCGATATTCTTCGTCGCCGTATTCAAACGTCTTGTAAAATCCGCCGTAATTCACGCCGAATTCGAGCACGTAGTTTTCAAAGATAAAAATCTCGTCTTGCTTGTCTTCTTCGGTTTCTCCGTCGAGCAAAGACTTGAACAAAGGATTTTTCACGAAATCCATAACCTCGTCCGCGCGCATTTTCGACCTGACGGCGGCGACTGCGGATAGAAGATATCTGGTTTTCGTCTGCTCGTAGAGCATCTCTTTTCTATCTATAAAGAAAGGAATTCCGTAGCGCAAAAACACGCTTTTCACGATAGGCGTGTAGCCGTCCAAATCCCCGACGAAAACTTCGTAATCGCGATAGCGGCGTCCCTCTCTCACCCCTTTCACGATATCGAGCGCAAGGGCAAGGACTTCGTCGTCGCGAGTCAAAGCGGAGCGAAGTTTAAGGTGCTTATCTATCTCTGCTTTTTTCGGCAAAACCGAGCGCGGAGGGCGGACGTAACTGAATAGATATTTTCCTATGACGTCCCCGACGGGGGTGAGCGTATCGAATTTGATTACGATTTCCGTCTTGCCGTCCGCAAGTGCTTCGAGTCTTCGCGCGGTCTTGTCGGGATATATACGTTTGTTAGGGTTGTCAAACCCCGACGTCAAACCTATTGTTAACGAAATCGCACGTTTATCTATCGCTTTCAGCACGTTTAACTGCGCGTAATTGAATTCCGTCATATCTATGACAAAATAATTTTCATTCAAAGGTTCGCCGTTTTCTATACGGCTTGCAAGGGATTCAAGCCTTGTTCCGCTGTCGCTGTGCCTACCCTCGAGTGCTTGCAAATAACCCCCGTACACGACCGCAATATCCTTTGCCTTATCGTTGAGGTTTTTACTACCGAGGTCGGACGACATCAGTTTTTCGGTGGATATTCCGCTATTTCTCAAAGCGGTAATCGCGGCGTAAAGTTCGGACGCAAGTTCGTCGGGTTTCACCTTGCCGTAATAACATAGTTCATCCCTATGCTTTTCGATAACGTCGGTGATAAGCATGACCGACCCTTCGGGGGTCAAACACTTTTTCACGTCGTTGCCGAGAGTTATCGCTGCAAGACGAGTGAAAGAAGATACTCTCAAACCGAAAACCGCGTCCCCTTCGAGTTTTTGAAGAAGAGCACGTTCAACCGTCGCCGTCAGTCTGTCCGTAGTGATGACGACGCACTTTTCGCCGTTTTTGAGTTTTTGTTCGATTTCAGAGAAAACGCCGTCGAATGCGCCTCTGGACGAATTTGATAATACGAGTTTCATATCTATATTTTAACAACTTGAACAGGATATTTCAAGGTCTTACGCTTAATTTATATTTTTTATAAATAAAAAATATAAATTAATTTTTCAAACTTCCCCCGTTTTTCAATGTTTTCGCGCTCGCGCGGGCAAAAATACTTGTCTAAAAGTTTATTTGAGGTTATAATATCAACATTATGAAAAAAGTCATTCTCATAGCAGTTTCAATTATGCTCGTCGCTGTGTTCGCGGTATCTTTCGTAGCGTGCAACAATGCGACCACGCAAGGTCAACTCGAGGACGTTTGGTATGCCTACGAGCAGTACGTTTACGACGTAAACGACGGCACCAATCAAGGGGAATACGTCGTCACGATTAAATGGTTTAGCGACGGCGACGTAACCGTCGGCGCAACCACCCTCAAATCCCCCGGCAAAGGCTATCTCGTCACGGGCAAACTCAATATCGCGGATGCAGAATACGATACGGCTTGCTACTTCAAACGCGTGGACGGAAATTCTTTCCTCATCCCCGCCGCAAGTTACAGAAAACAATCCGTCCCGTCTTCCCCCTCCTCCAACCTCGAAATCAACGGCGTTTACGACGGTTCCACGTTCAACTATTCGGGTACCGTCGCGGGAGAAAACAAGCAAGGCAGCATCGAACTTTCCTCCCCCTACTACGACAACAACGAGTTCCATCAAACGTTGAGAGGGGTAAGCACGATGTCTACGAGTTTCTCCTTCTCGTTCAAAGTCCCCGTCGCGGGCGTCGAATCGGGTGCGGTCACTCTCACCGCGTCTTGCGCCTCTACGGAAAAAATCACCGCTCCCGTCAAAAGCGGAGAAATAGAATGTTACAAAGTATCTCTTTCTCGCTCAACCAAAGTGGACGGCAAAAAGCAACAACTTTACTACTCCGTTTCCCCTCTTGCGCTCGATACGGACGGCGACGGCACGGATGATTTCAAGCCTAAAAAAGCCCTCGTCAAAATCGTAGAACCTACGGCGGACGGCGAAGTGACCTATATCCTTAAATCCGCATCCTTTAAGGAATAAAATCGACTGAACTATTTAAAAGGCACTCGGTTGAGTGCCTTTTATTTTATGAATTTTATTTGTTTCCTTTTGTTCTGTTGCAATGCAAACATAGCATCATACAATTATCAGAATTCGTTTTACCACCCTTGCTCCAAGGCAAAATATGATCACCTTCCATTTGAGAAATATCAAAATGCTTTTTGCAGTTCGGACAAATTCCATTTTGCCGATTATATGCCTCAATTTTTTGAGATTCTGAAAATGCTCTTATATTTAATGCCTTTTCATCGCCAGTTAACACATATTTATATACACCCCTTTTATCCGTAACGTCATCATCTATTAAAAGTGTTTTTACTCTTTTATCAAGCTCTGCAACGTCGAAAACTTTTTCATGACACTCATCATATAATTCTCCCCAATTAATACCTTTCATTATCTTTTGATATTTCGGAAACGTAAGATTTACCCAATCAATTACGCTTCTAAAATATATCCATAATTCGTTTGCGTTTTGCTGATGTTGATGTTTCGACATATAAGTACTTATGTTGTCTTTACCTTTGCTAATCCACAATAACGCCGTCTCCAAATAGTCTTGGCGCAAAGCGGAACCATTGATATAGTCTTTTGCAATATTGTATGCAGGACAATTAGGTTTGCTAAAAAAACTTTTCGCACTTGTCAACCATTCACCAGTATAAGTTGCATTTCTTAATTCTTGATCTGTTAGTTTTTCGCCTGCAATATTAATAGTCGTAAACCATTCAAGTTTTTCTAAATCATTACCACTGCAAAAATAAATCATACACTCATAATCTAACAAGGCATTTTTTTCCGTATTAGTCAGTGAATGAAAGTATTTTTCATCTAATGAAAAATCCCCGTTAACATATTGACAAAAACTTAAAGTGCGTTGCTGACCATCCAACACTTCATAAGTTCCATCGCCATTGTCTGCCCAATACATTACGTTAAGTGGAAAGCCTTTTTTTATGGTATCTATTACTGCATTACGTTGTTTTTCTTTATATACAAATTCTCTTTGGTATTTCGGACGTATATTCAATCTTCCTCCATATCCTACTATACCATTTTCTTGACCGTCCACGTATCCATTTACGATTTCTCTAACAGGAATTCTGTGTAGTTCAATTTTCATTTTATTTTCCTCCTAATTATTATCCGCCTATATAATGTTCTCCCATTTAATTCGGGACCGCGACCACGCCATGTTACACGATGGTCATCCAATCCCAGTATCTCAAATTGATCAGGATTATACTTATCCAAAAAAGTTATCGGCACACCCATAATACCATTACACTTTTCTCTTGATAAACAATCTCTTATATTTTCGTTTTCCGAGCACAACTGCTTGTGCAATTCTACTATTTTCTCTCCATAATCCATTTGAGAATCCCTTACCTTCGCTTTCTGTTGCTCCGACAAGTTCAAATTGGTCTGGGTTGTATTTCTCAAGGAATGTGATAGGGACGCCGATGATTCCGTTACAATTTGCGTCTGATGATAATTCTGAAGTACGGAGTAATCCTTGTCTGTCTGTCTGTCTGTCTGTCTGTCTGTCTGTCTGTCTGTCTGTCTGTCTG
>CAZRHE010000033.1:0-226 GCA_964599875.1 uncultured Bacteroidaceae bacterium | reverse complement strand
TTACAATATGCGTTCTACCAGAAAAGTTACTAACGGCTCATCACTCTTCCATCCACTGCATCGTTTTATTTTTACTGGTTCTTTTGAAAAAACAGGGCTTCCCATCGCGTTGAATAAACTAGCTGCGCTGATAAAATCTCTCGTCATTACCCTAGATACTTGTTCGGTAATTAGTACCATGAATGCCGTATTCAACGGGCATCCTCCTGCCCATTGCGTCTCCACG
>CAZRHE010000032.1:0-13834 GCA_964599875.1 uncultured Bacteroidaceae bacterium | reverse complement strand
CACTCTACCACTGAGTCACTCCCGCACGACAAGTGCGCTTTAATACTATATCAAATGAACGTAAATTTTGCAACAAGTTTTTTAGTTTTTTCTATTTTTCAGCGCATAAGCGAATTTTTCGAGTTCTTTTCTATGCGGCATATACAAAATTTCGTCGATTGCTTTTTGTGTTTCTTCATCGAGAACGCGCCTTGCCTCCTCTTCTCCGACCTTTGCAACGAACGAGTGCTCGTCGGACGGGTCGAGAAGGTCGTCCGCTATTTGAAACGCCTGCCCGATATGGAATCCGAAATTCTCCATGCCGTCGATTCTATGGTCGTAGTCCAATGGACAAGTTATCATCGCGCCGACTTTGAAAGACGTAGAAAGCAACGCGGAAGTTTTTAGCGCGTAAGTTCTCAAAAAATCGTCGTCGTTCTTTTTCAGGTCGTACGCCTGCCCTATCGCCATATTAGACGCCGCGAGCATAATCTCTCTGCAAGCGTCGTAATAATTAAGACTGCGGCCGGAACCGAAAAAAAGCGTTTCGGCGGCAATCGTCAAAAGTTCGTCGCCGACGAGTATTGCGGTGGATTCGCCGAACTCCGCGTGTACGGATGGTTTCCCTCTTCTCATATCCGAATTATCCATTGCGGGCAAATCGTCGTGAACGAGAGAATAGGAATGTATAAGTTCGATTGCGCAAGCAAGACGCAAAAGTTCCACCTCTTCTTTATCGGTGAGTTCTCTTCCGCAAGCCATTGCGCCGAGATAAACCGCTTTCGGACGGATTCTTTTTCCGCCGTCCCCCACGGCATAGTAAAGCGGGTCTGACAAGATATTGTAGACTTTATAGTCGGCGACGCGTGTGCGCGCGAATCTTGTGAGCAGAATTTGCATCAATTCTTTTTCAACCGCATCGATAAATTCGTACTTATTCATCAGTCTATTTTGAATTCCTCGGTGATTTTATTGAGGTCGTCCATAAGGAGTTCGAGTTTACCTTTTTCTCCGTTGAGGTCGTCCATACAAATTTTTGAGAGTTTGATGCCTTCTTCGAAAGCCTTCGTCGCCTCGTCTACGGGGACGTCGTTTTCAAGTCTTTTCACAAGCAATTCGAGTTCGGCGAGAGCCTCTTCGAATTTTTTCATTTCTTCGTTCATACTTCCTCCTTGTCGATGGAAATTATTTCCGCGCGGGCGGAACCGTCCGCACCGATGATTTTAACTATATCGCCTTTGCTTAAAACGGACGTTTTCGTCACGTAGCCGTCCTGTTTTTCTATTGCGAAATATCCGCGTTTGAGGGTTTTGAGAGGACTCAAATTATCAAGAGCGGTCATTGCTTTTTCAAGTCTGAATTCTGACTTCGCTATTTTGTTTTCGCAGAGCGTCCCCAAACGCACTACGAGATTTTTCACCTTGTTTACGTTTCCCTCATAGAAACTCTCGGCATAGTGCGTAAGTTTCGTAACCGCAAGGCGCACGCGCATAGTCTTCGAATCTATTTGTTTTTTTGTAAGCACGCCGAGTCTTGCCGTATTATCCCTCACTCTTTTCACGAGTTCGTACCAATCGTACGCAACGAGTTCACCCGCGGCGGTCGGCGTAGGCGCGCGCATATCGGCGACGAAATCCGCAAGGGAAAAATCAGTTTCGTGCCCTATTGCGGAAACGATAGGAGTTTTCATTGCGTAAATCGCGCGCACGAGGTCCTCGTCGTAAAACGGTGCGAGGTCTTCGAGGGAGCCTCCTCCCCTTGCAAGTACGATAACGTCGTAGCCAAGTCTATCCACTCTTGCAAGCACTGCGGCGATTTCCTTTCCCGCGCCCTCACCCTGTACGCGCACGTCCCTGACGACGATATTGATTCTCGGATTCTTGCGACGAACCGTCGTCACGATATCTCTGATGACCGCCCCGGTCCTCGAAGTCACGACGAGTACGTTTTCGGGATATTTCGGAATAGGCACTTTATGCGCCTCGTCGAAAAGTCCTTCCGCCGTGAGTTTTGCTTTGAGTTTTTCGAATTGCAAATATAAAAGTCCTTGACCGACGGGAGTTATAGAAGACACCTGAATAGACAATCTTCCGCCCTTGACGTAATAGTCGAGGCGTCCTTTGATTATCACGCTTTCGCCGTCTTTCGGCTGATAATCTCTGCCCGCGTAAAACTTCACGCAAGGAATTTGCGCGTCCTTATCTTTCAAAACGAAATAAGCGTGCGGGCCGCTGAGTTTATAGTTGGAAATCTCGCCGAAAACTTCGAGCCCTTGGAAAATAGGCGAGTCCATACACGCGTGAATAGTGGCGTTTAACTCGCTTACCGAAATAGCATTTTGCACAATCGAGGGTTTAAGTTCCATTTTCGACAGTTTATCTTCCTTTTATGTAACAATTAACGTTTTTGTGGGGTTTTATACGATTTTTTTGCGTCAAAAAAAAGCCTTTTTCAGGCTTTTATCATTTTTGCGAGCACGCCGTTGACGAATTTGCCCGATTTATCAGTGCCGTAACGCTTTGCAAGGTCTACGGCTTCGTTGACGACGACTTTTTCGGGAGCCTCGTTTGTTTCGAGTTCGTAGGTTGCAAGCAGCAAAACGACGAGGTCGGGACGATACAGTCTTTCTATGCGATAATTGTCAAGACGCGCGGCGACCTTCTCTTTCAAATCGTCGTAAGAAGATATGACGCCCTCGTACACGCGACGGATATATTCCTTGTCGTCTGCGGTAAGGTCGTCGGCAAATTCGAGTATGCCGAGTGCTTCCTCGTCCTTTTCGGAAAGGAAGGAATATTCGAATATAAGTTTGAACGCTGTTTCTCTTGCCAGTTTTCTCATTGCGGATAGATGACGTCAACTATTTGCACGTTGACGGAATGTACTTGATATTTCGTCGAGTTTTCGACTTCGGTTTTGACTTTTTCTTGAACGACGGCAACGGTTTCGGGAACGCGATAGCCGAACTCGATATTCACGAAAAGGTCGATGGTTACTTTATCGTCGGGCAAAAAATAAACGGACACGCCGCAACCGCGGAAAGATTTCTTCCCGTCTTTTGCGAGCACTTGTATGCCGTCCGCCGCGGATGCCGCGTCGTATGCAAGCGAGGTTATTACGTCCGAAAACACGGACGTTTTCTTGTTCGTATCCTTTGCCATACGCGTATTATATCATAAGCAAAAATTATTAGCAAGATATTGACGAGAAAAAAGGCGGGCAATTTGATTTGCCCGCCGAAGATTTTTTAGTTATACGGAATAATTTTCACGTCCGTCGCCTTATAATCGGTTTCGTCGGTTATTATACAGAGTATTTGCGTCGCCTGTTCGAGAGTCAACTCCTCTGCCCCGACGACGACGTTGACGCCGTTATCTCCGATTGCAACGACCGCGTCGTCGAAACCTTTCGCCTTAACCAAAGTTTCCAAGGCAAGTTCGGTTTCCATTTTTTTAACGATGTCGAGTTTTTGTTTTTCGGCGCTTGCTTTGCTATCCGCGCTTGCGTCCTCGGATTTGATTATCGCGTCGAGATAGAGATACTCGGATTCGCGAGTTGCGTCGCGGTCGCTGCGATAGGACGCGAAGAAGGTTTCGACCACTCCGTCGTTTGCGGCGCCTGCGTTTGCTTGTTCGCCGTCAAGTCTTTCGTTGAGCGCCCAGTTGAGTACGCCCGTCGCGACCAGCAACACGACCATAACGGACAACACGATTGCTTTCTTGGTTTTCGATTTTAATTTCATATTTCCTCCTCGAAAATTATTTCATTTTGCATATTTCCACCACGCTTTTATCCACTCCCATGGCAGACACCGTAGCGCGTTGAAGTTTGAGTATAACGGATATGTCGTCCGCGCCCTCCGCAATCACCAAAATCCCGACCACCTCGTCCCCTTTCCTCGAAATCATGACTTCGACTTCTCCCGCCCCGTCTATGTTCTCAAGGATATTCGACAATCTCTCTTCCTCCTCCGTCATCGTAGATTCAGCGGCGGTTTCGGATTCGGATTTCAGTGCTACGTTAGAATATATGACGAGTGCGACCGCGATTATGAGTACGGCGGCGATAAGTTGCAAATTTTTTATCTTCCCGAGTTTTTTCACTATGGGAAGGGATTTCAAACTATCGCCAAATTTTTCCTTTCTCTCGTCAACGACTTCCATAAATCTCCACAGTGACGACGCTATCGCCTACGTCGAGTTTTTCGCAGACGAATTTCCGCACCGTCATAATATGTTTATTCGCGTTTTCCTCGTCAAGACCCGAAAAATAAATTTTCACGTCCGCTTCGACAATATCAGTCAAATTCTCCCCTATCGCAACCGCGACGTCCGTATCGTATCCCATATCGGATAAGGCTTTTTCGAGATAAGTTTCCTTTTCGTCCGCAAGCCTTTCCCCTATCGACGATAGATAACTTTCATCGGTATCTATCGCAATCTCTCCGAGTTCGAGTTTCGCGCCGTTTTTGAAAAAGGACGGCAATGGCGCGACCACGACGAATATCACGAGAAGTGAAAACGCACCTCTCACGTACTTCGTCGTCTGCCCTTCGGGCATAACGATTTCGAGAAGTAATCCGAGGCACACCACCCCCACTATCGACAAAAGCCATTCTTGCATAAGCACCTACAAAGCGGAATACGTGCCCGTCACTAACATGACGAGTATGAAAAACATAAACGCCGCACCCGCAAGAGCGGTTATGAGCAAAGTCGCGTTGTCCGCGACCGAAGACAGCATATTCGATATGCGACTATCCCCCGTCGGCTCGACTATCGCGGACGCAAGACGCATTGACAACAAAAACGCTATCAACTTGACTGTCGGGAACAACACTATCGCAACAAGCACCGCAACCGCCGTATATCCGAAAGCACTCTTTACAAGCACCAGCGAAGACGCGACGAGGTCGAATCCGTCCGAGAGATATCCGCCGAGGACGGGGACGTAACTCGATAAGGCGAATTTCGCAACTCCGAATCCGAGTCTATCCGTAACTCCGCCCGATATTCCGCCAGCAGTCAAAAACACCCCGAAAAGTCCGAAAGCAATCCCGACGAGCCACGTGGACGCCGAGCGAAACAGTTTGTTCATTTTCGTGAGTTTGACGTTATCCGACAGGTTGCCCACAACCGAAAAAACTTCGCACGCTATAAAGGCGGGCAAAATCACTTTGGTTATGAGTTCGATAATTCCCCCGCCTAAGACCGCCATCATAGGTTGATAGGTCGCAACGGACGCGGTGCTACCGAGCCCCGCAAGCAAAGTGAGCAAAATCGGAAAAACAGTTTCGGCAAATTTAGAGAGTGATTTCACCGTCCCGACCACCGTGCCTACTACGTCCACGAGGGACGCGGTTATTATCACGACCACTGTTGCATAGCACACCGCATGGACGACTTCAGTCGTCGAGTTGTCAAGGAAGGACGCCGTCATTCCCGACAGCGTATTTTTCAAAATGCAAATCAAAACGACGGTGACGACGGCGGGCAAAAATCCGAGGAAGTATTTCCCGATATCCTTTGCAACCGCCTTTGAAAACTCTGCAAAGAAGTTTTCGTATTCGCCTGCGGAAATTCTTTTCAACAAATCCTTGACGTTAGAAAAATAATCGACTTCGAGAGAGTCGACGAAGGATTGAAAGTCGTCCGTATCGAGGGCGTCTATGCTTATCCGCACGTTTTCAGCCAAAGACTCCTTCGCGTCCCCTTCGTTTTCATCCGCGAAAGCGACTTTTCCGCCCGAAAATCCGCCGAAAACGGCTAAAATCACGACGATTACAAATTCAAAAACACACAATACGGACTTTATCGTCGATTTTGATATCTTTATCTTCCTTTTTTGCAACTTCATACGATTTTTAGCAGTTCCGACGTAACTTTTATGAGTTCGGAAAGTATGGAAACGCTCATTGCGAATATGGTTATCTTGCCGCCGAATTGCAATTTACTTGCAATCGACGGGCAACCCGCATCAGTCGCAATGGAAGACGAATATTCCGTGAGATAACCTATTCCGATTATCTTGAGCACCGCCGCGAAAACGCCGTCGTCCACTCCGCTCTTTCTCACGACGTCGTCGAAAGCAAGCACTACGTCTTGCAAGGAGCCGAGAAGAAGTATGACCATAACAACGCCCGTCCCTATCGTCGCAAAAACGGCAAATTCAGGGCGCGCGGTTTTCAAAAGCGTCACCACCACTATCCCTACAAGCGCTATCCCTATCAGTTTGAAAATCATCAGTTCAGCGAAAGTATGGATTTTATCGTATCGAACAATCCGCCCACCATGTCTATAACGAGCGCGATAACGACTATGAGCCCGGCAAGCGTTGCAAAGGTTGCGATATCGTCACGGTCGCTCTTTTTCAAAATCATAGCGACGACCGCCGTCAACAACCCTATCCCTGCGATTTTCAAAATTATACCGATTTCCATACCTCTCCTTTATGCGGTGACAATCATCAGTGCGACGCCAAGCAACACGAGCAATTTGAAATACATTCCCCCAAGTCGTTTGCTTTCCTCTTCTTTGCGTCCGCGCTCGTCTGCGAATCTCTTCCCCCAAGAATCGAGATATACGATTTGCTCTCCTAAAGAGGACTTTCCGAGTCCGTCGAGAAAATCGTCGATTTCAGTTATCTCGTTTTCTTTGAGCAAGGAAGCGCGGGATTCTTTTCTTTTCCCCGACCTCACTCCCGCGGCAAAATCTCTCAAAAGGGCGGAAAATTCATCCTTATTCTCCCCAGCGTACGCCAAACACGTTTCGGGAATTGAAGTCATCTTTATGGAAAGTTCCCTGCGCGCGTAGTTTATGAAGTCGCAAACCTTGCCGTAGAAATTCGCTCTGTCGCGATAACGTCTTTTCACAAGCAATCCTATATAAGCACAAACGAGAGCAAGCAGTCCCCCGCCTATGAGTTTCAGAATTTCATACATTATCTACTCCGACGATTTTCCCCGTCGGCACGAGGGTGACGACGACGTCGAAACAATCGACAAGGGAAGAAAAAACGGGGGACGCGGATAAAAAATCAAGGGAGCGTCCGTGCACCGACGCAAACACTCTGACGCCGCTTCGCACGATATCTTGCACCGCATCCACCTCTTCTTTTCTGAAAATCTCGTCCGTCACAATGATTTCGGGGGACATTGCGCGAATACAGTTTTCATAAGCGATGCATTTCGATATTCCGCTGACGACTTCACTGTCCCCCACGTCCAAAGCAGGCAATCCCTTTCCGTCCACGGATGCGATTTCGTAACGCTCGTCTATGACGAGAGTGTTGTATTTTTTGGATACTTGCCTTGCCATATCGCGAAGTAGCGTGGTTTTTCCACCGCCCGGCGGGGATAGAATCAAAACGTTTGCGTTTTCGCACTTGTCTATGATTTTATCCGCGCACCCCTTGATTTCGTGCGGAATACGCATGACCGCATAGGACGGATTTTTTATCGTGATGAGTTTTCCGCCGTCCACGACGCCTTCCCCCGCAACGCCGATTCTCACGCCGTTTTTGACGAGATATCCTTTTATAAGTTCGTCGTTGACCGCATAAAAAGAAAAGTCCGACGCAATCCCTACAAGCCGCTCCACGTCCGTTTTCGTGACGATATACGGCTGTCCGCAAGGGAGCAACGCATATCTCTTCCCTTCCGCCGTCGAAAACACGAGAGGTCTTCCCGCTCGCATGCGGATTTCGGTTATTTCGCTTTCTTTAGCGTTTTCCTTTATGGCTCTCGCCACGATTCCGTCAATGAGTCCACCAAACATATTAAAGAATATGACGCCGCACTTCCCAAAATGCAAACAACGACGAAACGACAAATTTCGCACTACTCCCTGCCTATACTTCCCCCAAAACCATAATCGTTTCACCGCAGACAATCGCAAATCGCTTAAATATATTTTCTTCTTAAACACGCAAAATCCGCCCAAAAACTCCAAAACTTGCAGATTATTATATTGATAACTTATATAAGCACTCTCATTATTATAAGTTCGCGCGCGTGCGTGGTTTCTTACGCATCGCAGACGGCAGGCACTTTTCCGTGAAAAGCACCACGCCGTCGCTTGCGACGAAACTTCTCCGCAACGATAATTTTTTGCTACAACTCGGAAATAATCTGTAACTACTGCCAGTGTTCCGCAAAATTCTCGTTTTGGTTTTATATGGGTGGGACACCCACTCCCGTTTCTTGTGTATCGCAGACGGCAGGCACTTTTCCGTGAAAAGCACCACGCCGTCGCTTGCGACGAAACTTCTCCGCAACGATAATTTTTTGCTACAACTCGGAAATAATCTGTAACTACTGCCAGTGTTCCGCAAAATTCTCGTTTTGGTTTTATATGGGTGCGTTCTCAAAATAAAGATACAATATTAAAAAAAAAAAATTGCAATTTTGCAAACAAATACTCTTGAAAATTGTCGAACGGCATCTTATAATTTGTTTTAGCAGATATAATGATCGTTAGGAGGTAAAAATGAATGGATATAAAACTGCTTAAAGCGACTATAGATAAAATATCGTCATTGGACCCTAACGATGATTTCGTGCTTGAAGATTGCTGGGCAAAACTTACTCGAATTTTGTCCGAAAACATCACCGAGTCTATCGATTTTATACTAAACACTTGCACCGATGAAGAATTCTTCTTGATGAGTTCAGTTTTCGATGACGTTGCGCGCCAAACACAATGCAAAGAACTTATCCCTGCCCTAATTAAACGCCTATCTGAAATAACACCGGAGCGTTACGAACAACAACGTTTCAAAACCAAATATATTGTAAAGCAGTTCAATTATGACGAATTTATTCGTTGCATAAATGTCGACATAGATTATGCAAAATACGAATTGGATGATTAGTTCTATTAATCTAATATCATCATAGTTAAAAGTTAAAATTGCGTTTAAAGGACAAACAATTTTTAGAGGTAAAACAAATGAATATCATAAATCAATTATATGAAGCGATATATTACGGTACTGACCTTGAATTTAAGTATAACGATAATTATTATTTCGTAAATTCGGGCAAAATAACTGAAAACGATATCGATAAACATTCCATATCAGTGTTGAAATCAAAAGCGTCTTTCTATGAAGGGGAACATTGCGATGAATACACGACAATCTACTCTTCTACACAAGAAAACATAACAGAAAACACAAACAATCTGTTCGAAGCAATAATATTCGACGGAAAATCATTTTATGATATTGCCGATTCTATCACCGAAATCAATTATTAACACAAGTACGATTTGAGTGGAGCTAAAATGATATGTTAGGGGACGACCTAAATGATTTCATAAACGATATGTATAGCAGTCCTGAAAAAGAAATACGCTATCACAATACAGACTATTTGGAGGTGAATTAAGATGGAAGGTGGACGAATAAATGATTTTGTTGATGCATTTTCTTATGAATCTGTTGCTGTTGTTTTCAAAAACGAAAAATATTTTTCAGACGGGATTACGACGGAGCCAAACGGAAAATATTCATTTTTCATAATAAAAGTCACTGATAATTGTGAGTTTTTAGAGGACGTTTTCAATTATGAGGGAGATACCATTTCGGATTGCATTAACGCATTAGAAAACGCCCCTATTTGGGACGGGAAAACACTTTATGACGCTGAAAAAGAAATGACGTGGGTGGATTGGTGATATGACAAACATAGAGTATAATGAATTGGTAGACTGCTTATATAGAGGACATGATTTCTTATTCTCATACAAAAATCAGGAGTTCTTTTTAGAGCGTTTTGACACAACGCACGGATTATATAAACGTGCAACCGAAGACGCGTTCGATTTTGTAAGAGAAATCAATGGTGAAAACTTGATTGTTCGAATAAATGCCTTTTTAGAAATGCCGTTTCTTGACGGCAAATCTTTCAACGACTTGTATTCGACAATAGACGTTTGGGAAATCGAATAGTTCAATCGACGTGAAATCCTAATTGCGGCACGTAAGAAGTATAGGAACTTTTTTAAATGAGTAAAATAATATGTTAGGGAACGACCTAAATGATTTTATGAACGATATGTATAGCAATCCTGAAAAAGAGATACGCTATCGCAATAAAGACTATATGGTTGCAGGCTACATTGATGAAAAAGGCGAATTTTACACTTTGATGGTTTATACCATAGATAAAGAATGTAAAACGTTGTTTAAGGTTTCTTCCAAGGAAAGAAGAGAGTGTGTCGAGGCGTTCGAACAAGCGAAAATCTTTGACGGCAAAACCATTTACGAAGCCGAAAAGGATATTGAAGTTCTTTATGGTTAGACGAGTAAAAGTTTAACTATTACGATAAAAAACACAGCCGATTTTGGCGGTGTTTTTTAGTTATTCGCGATTCCCCCCTTTTATCTAAAAGCAATATTTGGATGCAGAAGAGTGTGTGCGTAATCCCTTGATTAACATTTCCCCCTTCCTCACGTGTTTCCCCCACCGTCGTTCCCCCTAAAGGGACCCGCGGACGGGTGCTTACGCACGGGGACACACTCGGTTTCGCGTTAAGTAACGTTCCTCGTTATGCCACTGCGCTTTGTGCGTGCCCGCTACGCGAACCCAATGCACGCAGTCGCTTGTACTGACGCAAGGCTGGGGGCACCCCCACTGCGAAAATAAGCCAACGGCAATTTAAATTAGCACTTTGTTGAGAACAGGCGCTAATTTTCGCAGAAGGGGGAAAAGGAGCAAGGTTCGGCGCATAAAGCCCTCGTGAGAGGGCATAGCGCAAAGTGCATTGCGACGACGCTCAACACTCGGAGTTCTCGGCGCGTCGCGCCTCGTGTTCCGTCCTTGAATTAGCAACAAGAATATCTCTCTAATCGCGCCATTCGGATGTATAACAAGGAAACAAAAAATCCCAACGACCGACGCGTACTCATCGTACGTGAGGGTGTTGGGATTTGCTGTTGACGACGTTAGACGCCGAATGGTGCGATTAGACGCGGGACATGTATTCTCCGGTGCGCGTATCTATACGAATAGTATCCCCTTCATTCACGAACATGGGGACCATGAGTTCGTAACCGGTTTCGACGGTTGCGGGTTTGGTGGCGTTGGTGGCGGTGTTGCCTGCAACGGCGGGTTCGCAAATGGTGATGAGGAGTTCGACGAAGTTTTCAGGTTCGACGGAGAAAGGTTTGCCTTCGAAGAATTTCATCTTGACGGTGCCGTTCTCTTTGACGAATTGGAGTGCGTCTGCGACTTGGTCGTGGTTGAGGGGGATTTGCTCGTAAGTTTCTTTGTCCATGAAGTAATAGAATTCGCCGTCCGTGTAGAGGTATTCCATATCCTTGGATTCGATGTGAGCAAGTTCGAGTTTATCGGTGGGGTTGAAGGTTTTTTCGAGAGTTCTTCCGTCAACGACGTTTTTCATTTTGGTACGAACGAATGCCGCGCCTTTGCCGGGTTTGACGTGTTGGAACTCAACGATAGTCATAATGTTGCCTTCATACAAAAAGGTAACGCCCTTTCTGATGTCGCCTGCCATGATTTGTGCCATAATTTTTATCTCCTATTATCTTGTATTATTTGGTTATGGTGATAAGTTCGACGGGTTGACGGCTAACGGGACCGTTCTCCCCTACGATTATCATGTTTTCGATACGGATGCCGAAGGAATCGGAAATATAGATTCCGGGTTCGACGGTGACGACCTCGTCGTTTGCGAGGACTTCTTCGCTGCGGGTATTGAGGAAAGGCGCCTCGTGAATTTCGGTGCCGACTCCGTGCCCCGTGCCGTGAATGTAGTTGTCGCCGTATCCGCAAAGTTTGATATATTCACGAGCAAGTGCGTCGACTTCTTTGCACACTGCGCCCTCTTTGACGCCGTCCATAGAAAGACGATAAGCCTTCAACACGATTTCATAGACTTTTCTCATTTCGTCGGTGATTTCGCCGTACGCCATGGTGCGGGTGAAATCCGAGCAATATCCGTCGTAAATCGCGCCCATATCTATGGTGATAAATTCGCCTTTTTGGAGTTTCTTATCCGTAGGCACGTGGTGAGGCTCTGCGCCGCCCGCGCCGAAAGCGACTATGGTTTCAAAGGATTCACCGCTGCCGCCCAAGTCGATAATCTTATCGTGGATTTTGTTCGAGATTTCGATTTCGGTCACACCCTCGGTAAGTTCACCGAGAATGTAATCGAATACGTCGTCTATAATGTCTGCCGCTTTGCGGATTTTTGCTATTTCTTCAGATGTTTTTACGATGTTACTTGGCATATTCTACGCTTCTGACCTCACGAATGACGTTAACTTTGATTTGACCGGGATATTCGAGTTCGTTTTCGAGTTTTTCGGCAATTTCTTTCGCGAGGAAGACAGTTGCTTCATCTCCAATTTGCTCGGGTTTGACCATAACGCGGATTTCTCTACCCGCTTGCACCGCAAAGGATTGATCGACGCCGTCGAAGGATTTTGCGATATCTTCGAGTTTTTCGATACGCTTGACGTAGTTTTCAAGGGATTCGCGTCTTGCGCCGGGACGAGCCGACGAAATTGCGTCCGCCGCTTGAACGATAACCGCGTCGATGGTTTCGGGTTCGATATCGTTGTGGTGTGCCGCGATTGCGTGAATGACTTCTCCGCTTTCGCGATATTTCTTTGCAAGGTCGACACCAATTTGAATGTGGGTGCCTTCAACCTCGTGGTCCACCGCTTTGCCTATATCGTGCAACAAGCCCGCGCGTTTTGCGACTTTGGGATCGATGCCGAGTTCTTGCGCCATAAGGGATGCAAGATAGGACACTTCGATGGAATGTTTCAATACGTTTTGACCGTAACTGGTGCGGTATTTGAGTCTGCCGAGCATCTTGACGAGTTCAGGATGCACGCCGTGGATACCCGCCTCGAATATCGCCTCTTCGCCCGCCTCTTTGATGGATGCTTCCACTTCTTTGCGGATTTTGTCTGCGACTTCCTCTATGCGCGCGGGATGAATACGTCCGTCTGCGATGAGTTTTTCGAGGGTAAGTCTTGCGACTTCTCTTCTCACGGGGTCGAAACTCGAAAGGGTGATGACGTCGGGAGTGTCGTCGATGATGAGGTCGACGCCCGTCGCAGATTCGAGAGCACGGATATTTCTACCCATACGTCCGATGATTCTACCCTTCATTTCGTCACTCGGAAGAGCGACTACGGACACCGTATTTTCGGTCGCATGGTCAGCCGCGCAACGTTGAATCGCAAGTCCGATAATGTTTTGTGCTTCTTTTACGGCGTTTTCTTTTGCGTCCGCAACGATTGCTTTCGCGTCTGCCGCCGCCGATTTTTTGACGCTTTCGAGGAGTGCGTCTTTGAGTTCTTGCGCCGCCTCTTCTTTGGTCATCCCTGCAACTCTTTCGAGTTCCTTGCGGACGTTGTCCTGCGCGTTGTTGAGTTCGTCCTCTATGCTCTTCAAGCGAGCCTTGGTTTCCTCAACGTTCTTTTGGGACTTTTCGAGGTCTTCGAGTTTTCTGTCGAGAGATTGTTCCTTCTTATCGATAGAATCCTCTTTTTTGTCGAGTTGCGCTTCTTTTTGAGCGAGTCTGTTTTCGGTACGCTGCCAGTCTGCTCTGCGTTCTTTGGTTTCTTTTTCGAAATCCGAACGCATTTTGTTTTGTTGTTCTTTTGCTTCGAGCAATCCGTCTTTACGGATGTCTTTTGCTTCGAGATTTGCTTCTTCTATAATTCTTGCTGCTTCTCTCTTTGCCAAGCCGATTTTGTTCTGTGAATAAACTCTATACACAAACAGCCCGATTGCCACGCCTACTACGAGGGTTGCAACTGCTATTCCAACAATAGGTCCGGCGTCAAGTGCAGCAAGCAATAAAGATAAATTGCC
>CAZRHE010000031.1:0-13886 GCA_964599875.1 uncultured Bacteroidaceae bacterium | reverse complement strand
TGGTTGCAGTGGCCTGACAAACGTGACGATAGGCAACAGCGTGACGAGCATAGGTTATAGGGCCTTCGAGTCCTGCAGTGGATTGACAAGCATAACAATCCCTGACAGTGTGACGAGCATAGGTGGCTCTGCTTTCCATGGATGCACAGGACTAACAAACATAACTATTCCTGACAGCGTGACGAGTATTGGCGAGAGAGCCTTCTCTTATTGCAGTGGACTCACAAGCGTGACAATAGGCAACAGCGTGACGAGTATTGGTAGTAGTGCCTTCATTAATTGCACCGGTCTCACAAGCGTGACAATAGGCAACAGCGTGACGAGCATAGGTTCTTGGTCCTTCTTGGGATGCACGGGACTGACAAGCCTAACAATTCCGAACAGCGTGACGAGCATAGGCGAACATGCCTTCTATTATTGCACTGGGCTCACAAACATAACGTTTGAAGACACGACGACTTGGTATATAACAACAAGTGAGGATAATTGGAATAATAAAACAAATGGTACACAAGTTTCAGTTGCGGATTCATCAACTAATGCAACCGATTTCACATATAATGGTAACTATTATTGGTACAAGTTGTGATTATTGAAAATGTGAATTAGAAAAAGATGACAAAAGGCACTCCGAGTGAGTGCCTTTTGGGTTTGTTGGGATTTAGACGAGGGAGAGGAGAATGGTGGAGTCGTCGGTGAGGGTGAGGTAGAGCATTGCACCGAGGGAGGATGGGAGAGCCGTTGCGGATTTCACGGACGGGATTTCGGCAGGGATGACATGCAAAAGTTGAGTGAGGATTTCGGTTTTTTGTTCGTCGGTTGCGGTTTTTTCGATATTCATTGTGTTTTCTCCTTTGAAATTTTTATTATTGTTTAATCTTTTTTATTGCAACGTTTATCGGAGGCGGGTTAATATAAGCACCTATGACAGGTCCTTTTTCTACTTGGGGACGGGGCAAGTTTTGACAACGGAGTGTCAAAACCAAGCATGAGTTGCCCCCAAGGGTCGCAAGCGACCGCGTCCCCTTTTAAGGGCGGGACACCCGCACCCGCTTGTCATTCAGAGGAGCACATAGTGCGACGAAGAATCTCCGGGAACGGCACCATATTTCACACTTTACGTTATTCCCCTCACTTATTTATCAGCGCATAAAAAATCTTTCTATTCTCATTATATTGCTGTTACGTTCGTAACACAATCACAAATTCGGTTACGATTGTAGCATAATTTGTCGAAAGAAGTCGAAAGAGGTCGAAAATGCTGAAGAACGTCGTAAACGGCAAGACCACGCAGGAGTGGTTTGCGGAAAGACTGAAAGAAAATATGCGGATAAAAGGGGTGTCGAGCGTGGCTATCGAGCGAGAAATCGGGATAAGTCACAGCGCGATATCCGCATGGCTAAACCTAAAACGCAGTCCTCAAATCGACGCGCTGGCTGCCCTTGCGGACTATTTCGATTGCAGTGTAGACTATCTTTTGGGTCGTTCGGATTATTAATAAAGTTAAGCCCGTCGGTTGGACGGGCTTTTTCGTGGGATTGTTTTGATTGCTTATTGAAAATATTGGATTTCGTCAGGTGGTTTGGCTCTTTACTTTGTCGCGGAAGTTGTCAAGGGCGATGACGAATGCAATAAGCAGGGGAGTTATATTTTCGTCGTAAGAATTGAGTTCAAAGGAATCCTTGACGATATTGTAATCGCGGGTAATTGTTGCGACTGCGTTTCCGCCCCGCGTAATCGTGTAGGTGCGCCCGAAAACGTTGCCTGCTATTGCAAAGGTAGGCAAATCGGCGGACAAATTTTCCACGATGAAGTTTTGTTTTGCCGAGAAATATTTTTCTTTTTTGATTTTGAAAAGTTTGTTGCCGTCCTTATCCGAAATGAAAACTTTGGGGAGCAGGAAAAACATAAACTTATTGCGCACCTTATATAGAGGTTGCTTATCGAGGGTGCGGACCGTCTTGACGCTTGTAAAACTGAAAGGTTTTCCCTTGACGAAAAAGACGTCTTCGCCGCGGTCGTTTTTGACGGTGCTGCTGCCGCCGAAAGAAACGAGTTTATTTGACACGTAGTATTTCATAATAATATCCTCCGCATACATTATAATATAAGCGTGCGGAAATTTCAATAGCGAGTTCGAGCGGAGCATTTCGCTGCAAAAATTGCGAAAAAGCAGTTTTAAGCGTCAAAATTGTAAGTGTAAAACGCTTGTTTTGCTGAAATCATAAAATTTGGGGAAAGAAAAACCACCGGTCGAATCGGTGGTTTTGTATCAAAAGAAAACCGACTTGCAATTTCGCAAGTCGGTTTGCGTGGTCAGTCTTTGAGTTTCCTCGGACGGCGTTTATATAGGTCTTTTATAAGGACGTATGCGCCGAAGAGAAGTCCCGCACCGACGATTGCGACCGTGCACCATATAAGCACCCACGGGACGTCGTTGCCGACTTTCGCATTTTCCCAAAGGGTAGTGATGCTTGATTGTCTGTCGCCGAAGTCGCGCATGACGCCGAGTTTTTCGGATTCACCGGGATATCTTCTGTCGTCTTCGAAAAACGAGAAGTCGTATTCGCCGTCGTTATCCTCGGGGGCAAGGGCGTATTCGTTATCAACGAGTGCGGAGTAGACGGCTTCGTTGAGTGCATACGCGCCGTTTTCCGCCTTGACGTATTCGTCGTCCACTTTGTTGAATTCACCGCCTTCGCCGACGTAGGTGTACATCATCTTTTCGCGCGCGACCGCGGAGGTGTAGCCGATATAGATGCTGTTGTATATTGCGTTTTCGGGGGCGTTCATGAAGTCGATGAACAGCGTTGCGGCAAGTTTGTTCGGCGCAGTGGAGGGGATGACCCAGCCGTCGAACCAAATGTTGCCCGTTTGATTGCCGTCCTCGTCTTCGGGAACGTAGTAGTCGAGATAGTAGTTGTCGTATTCACCCGTGCGAGGGTTGTAGTAGAGGTTGTCTTCGTCGTAACTCTCCTCGATTGCCCACATTGCGTCCCCCGACCAAGCGAGGTCGATATAGACGAGTTCGTTGAGCATATCGTCCTTGCCGAAGTCCACTTCATAGCCGGATATATGTTCGCGCTGTTCGGTGAGGACTTGTTCGACGAGGGCGAGAAGTTCGTCGTCCGTGCAGTTGATGAGGGTGGTCATGGGCATATCGACGTACTTTTGCGGGAGTCTGTCGTTTTCGAGAAGATACATAATTCCCGCGACGAAAGTTTCTCTGACCGAGTCTTTGACGAGGATTTTATTTTCCAGCACTTCGCTGCCGTTCTTGTTCCAAAGCAAACTCCATTGCGAATCGAGGTCGGCTTTGGTGACGTACTTGACGTTGTAGAGAAGCCCTATCGTGCCCCACATATAAGGAACCATATAATCCGCCATATCACCCGTGCCGTCCCCCGTGGAGATGCCCGAGAACTCTTTGTTTATGGAATCCACGAACATAGGCTCGGTGTTGGACGTGGTGCCGTCGGCGAGGTTGAGATAGGGATAAGTTTTGCCGTATTCCGCCACGAGTTCGGTGATATTCGCAAGCCTGCCGTTTGCCATAAGTTTTTGGATGGCGTATTCGCTGGGGCAGATGATATCCACGGAATTTGCGTCGTTATTCAGCACTTTCGTGAGCATTGTTTCGTTGGTGTCCCACGTGGTGTAGACGATTTCAAGGTTGTTGCCCGTCACGGATTTGTAGTACTCTTTGAATGCTTCGAGGCGGTTTGTTTCCGCACTGTCGTCGATATAGTCTTCGCAGTTGTAGATGACGAGAGTATCCGTTGCCGCGCCGTCTTCGCTTTCGTTGCAGGCGGTGAGGGTGAGGGTAAGCAAAACGGAGAGTATCAATAATATCGCGATAATCGCATTACGCTTTTTCAATTTTGGATACCTCCTTTTTGTTGTTGGAGCGCACGAAATTCGCAACGAGGACTATCGCCAGCACTATCACGAAGATGATAGAGAATATGGCGTACCAGAAAGGTTCGAGTCCTTGCACGCGTGCGTCCGAATAAATATAGGTGGACAGGGTGTTGATTCCCGTCGCCGCGCCTTTGTTGATTTGAGTGATAATGAAGTCGTCGATTGAAATCGTAAACGCCATGACGAATCCCGACATAATCGCGGGGGAGATGACGGGGAAGATGACTTTCATCATTGCTTTGAAGGGATTTGCGCCGAGGTCCAACGCCGCTTCGTAAACGTTGGGGTCCATACTTTCGAGTTTGGGCAGGACGGAGAGGACGACGTAGGGAGTGCAAAATGCTATATGCGCTATGAACAATCTCAAATATCCTTCCGCAAACCTACAGGTCACGAAGAAAATCATGAATGACACCGCCATAACGATTTCGCTGTTGATGATGGGGAATTGGTTGACTGTTTCCACCGCGCGACGCATGCGCTTGCCGAGTGCGAAGATTCCTATCGCCGCAAAGGTGCCGAGTATGGTCGCTACCACCGAAGATACGGTTGCGATGAGGAAGGTGTTGCCTATCGCTTCCCACAGTGCGCCCGACTTATCCGACGTGAAAATCGCTTCGTAACTGTCGAAATTGAATCCGTTGTTGAAATTGAAGTTGGACGAGCCCGAAAACGAGTACACCATTATGAAGATAATAGGGGCGTACAAGACGGCAAGTATTATGAATAAGTAAGATTTTTCGAGGATTTTCTTTACCATAACGACCTCCCGAGGTTACCGTCTTTATTGTAGCGATTCATAACGAAACTGGATATGAGCACGAACGCGAGCATTACAAGGGACATGACTGCGCCGACACCGTACATATCTTGGGAAAATTTGAGTTCGATACTGTCGCCGAAAAGGAAAATTTTGCCGTTGGAGAGCAGTTGCGAAATCGCGTAAGTGGATATCGTGGGGATGAAAACCATGGTTATTCCCGACAAGATACCGCTTTTCGAGAGAGGCAGGATTGTTTTGAGAAATACCGTGGTGTTGTCCGCACCGAGGTCTTTCGCCGCTTCGATATAACTCTTGTCAATCGAACAAATCGTCGTGTGCAAGGGCATAATCATAAAGGGCAGGTAGTTGTACACCATGCCGAAAAGCACCGTCCCCATGCCGAGTTCGACGCCGATAGCCATGAATATCGCTTTCGTGGCGAGGGTTCTTATGAGGAAGTTGACCCACATGGGCAAGACGAATAAAAGCACGAGGAATTTTCCGCTGTTTTTACTCTTTGAAAGTATGTATGCTATAGGGTAGCCGAGCACGAGGCATATGACCGTCGTTATCACGCCTACGAACAGCGAGTTGCCGAGCACGTACAGAGAACTTTGCGACGTAAAGAAAATGCGGAAGTTCTCGAACGTGAAGTTGTGGTCGTTGTCGAGAAACGCGTAGACGAATATCATCGCAAGCGGCACGACGACGAAAAGGAGCATAAACAGTATATAAGGATAACTGAATACGCGCTTCGTCAATTTGAATTTTTTGAGAAATTGCTTCACTCCGCGTCGTCCTCCGTTACGGTTTGGTCGTCGTTATAAACGACGGTGAGGTCTTCTTCCTCTGCGATGGTTTCGACTTCGGTCTTGATTTCTTCTGCGAGTTGTTCTTGAAGAGCGGTGTCTACTTCGTCAACGACGACGTCGGGGACTTCGATGATTTCGTCCTCGTTGACGGCTTCACGTTCTTCTATGATAATCTTATCCTTGTTTATGTTGATGCCGACGCGGTCCCCTTTGAGCCAGTCGTCGTCGGTGTCCACGAAGAAGTCGTAGTAGTCGTCCGTGCGGACAATGCATTGGTAGTAACTGCCCTTATAAATGCTGCTGACGACGGTTGCGCCGATGACGCCGTCGGATTCGTCGTCGGTAATTTCGACGTCGTCGAAGTCGACGGTGACTTTGACGGGGGTGCCTGCGGGAAGGGTGGAGTTACATTCGAATTGTCCGCCCGATATCAGCACGAGATTTTCGTCCGCCATTTCGGTGTCGATTTCGTTGATGATACGCGCCTTGTGCATGATGTGAAGGTCGAAGGGTTTTATGTAAAGACCGACGGTGGAGCCGACTTCGTAACAGGCGGTGTCGTGGGCTATTATTTCGTTCTCGTTTGCAAGAAGGGTGACTTGATAATGGTCGCCCTTAAAAACGCAAGAAAGCACTTCAGCGTTCAAAATGGACTGTTTATCATCCTTTTCGAGTATTTTGAGGTCTTCGGGACGGATGATGACGTCGATAGGTTCGTTGCGGTGGAAGCCCTTGTCCACACATTCGAAAACGGTGTCGCAGAATTCCACTTTGTAGTCTTCGAGCATGACGCCGGAAAGGATTGTACTCTCGCCGATGAAGTCCGCTACGAATGCGTTTGCGGGCTCGTCGTAAATCTTTTCGGGGGATGCGATTTGTTGTATGACGCCGTCGCGCATGACGACGATTTTGTCGGACATGGTGAGGGCTTCTTCTTGGTCGTGGGTGACGTATATGAAAGTGATGCCGAGTTTCTCGTGCATGTTCATGAGTTCGAGTTGCATATCCTTTCTCATTTTGAGGTCGAGTGCGCCGAGAGGCTCGTCGAGGAGAAGGACTTCGGGCTCGTTGACGAGTGCGCGTGCGATTGCGACTCTTTGTTGCTGTCCGCCCGAGAGAGAGGATACGTTTCTATGGCCGTAGTCTTCGAGGTCGACCATTTTGAGAGCGGTGTCCACTTTTTCTTTGATTTCCGCTTTCGTGAGTTTGCGGAAGAGTTGGACGGTTTCCCCTTTGCGGTTGACTTTCGTGCCGTTGGGGATGACCTTGAGTTTCAGACCGAAAGCGATATTGTTGAAAACGTTGAGGTGGGGGAACAATGCGTATTTTTGGAATACGGTGTTGACCTTACGTAGATACGGCGGAGTGTTGGTGATATCTTCGCCGTTGAAAATGATTTTTCCGCTCGTGGGCATTTCGAAGCCCGCTATCATTCGGAGAGTCGTCGTCTTTCCGCAACCGGAAGGACCGAGAAGAGTCACGAATTCCCCTCTCTTGATGACAAGACTTGCGTTTTTGACGGCGTCCTTATTGCCGTAGGTTTTCGTGACGTTTTTGATCTGAATGATGGTGTCGTTTGTGACGGTCATATACGTACCTCGCGAATATGTATTCGTTTATTTAGAAAGTAGGGGGGCTTGCGACCCAGAGTACCACCGCTTTTTCCGCGGTGCGATTTTCGATTTTGTGTACCTTTGCGGAGGAGAAATAGAAAATCTCTCCTTTTTTGACGATTTGCGCGCTGTTGCCGTGATGAAGGACTATGCGCCCCGATAGCACGTAGCCGAATTCCTCACCCTCGTGAGGGACGTCCTCTTCGAGAGAGGTGTGTGGCTCTATGGTCACGCGGATAGGCTCCATTTCGTTCTTTTGCGCGTTGGGGACGAGCCATTCGAATTTGTAGCCGTCCGTGATTTTTTCAATGAATTCCGCGTCCGTAAACACGATTTTCTCGTCCTTTTCGTCGCTGAAGAAGGACGCGGGCGTCGTGCCGAGTGCGTTCAATATGTCTTCAAGCGTCGCAATGGACGGGGAAGTGAGTTCGTTTTCAAGTTGCGAAATATAACCCTTTGTGAGTTCGCAACGGTCCGCGAGTTCTTCTTGCGTCAAGTTTTTTTGAAGGCGCAGTCTTTTGATTTTTACACCTAATTCCATATCTGCCTCTTACCGCGTTTGCGGATATTTTTTGTTTACCCTCGCTAAACTTTTCGGCCGGTTTAGACATTTTCAACCGAAAGTTTATTACGTTTCGCAATTTTAAGTCAAAAGTTTAGCAAAACTAAACAAACGTAACGACTGCATTATATACGCAACGCACGCGTATGTCAACCGATTGCAAGCACCTTGTCAAATTCAATATTGACACCATATCTTATATTTGATAAGATAATAGCGGAGAACGCATAAACAAATTACACCTTTTCGGGAGGGAAACCTATGAGCAAAAGAATTGTGTGCGCATTTGTTGCGTTATTTATTCTTATTTCATCTTTCGCCTTAAGCGGTGCGAATTTCAATTTCGACGACGTGATAGCCGAAGACATTCCGTCCGCGCAGGTTCACTTTGCAGACATCCCCGGCAAAGTGGATACGTTGGAGGCGGATTTTGCCTTGCAAGCCGTAAACTCACAAATAGGGCACGATTGCTACGGCGGATACGTCGAGCCGCTTTATAATGCCGAAGGGCAGGCGGAATATCTTCTTGCCGAGGCGGAGGACGGCGGATATGCGATTTATCACCGCGTGACCGGCGATCTTATGGAACTCGGCGAATTCGGTTCGTCCCCATATGACGGACAGACAGGGAAGAAATATTATTTCGGACCCTCGAATTACGCCGTCAAGAACAATTCAGAAACCGTGGACGTTATGCGAAATACCGTCATGGACGTCGAAGACTTGCAAACCGCCTCGTCATATATGACCTCAATCCGCACCGAAATCGTTTCAAAGTCCGAAGTGAAAAACTACGAAGAAATGCTTTCGTCCATGCGCGAAATTCGCTACAACGAATTATCCGTCCAAAGCATCCCCGAAGACGGCACGGTTTGGAGTGATAATCCGTATCTTGATGAGGTTGATATCGACGATTTCACAAACGTAGACGATTACGAATTGTTCACCGATGCCAGATACGTGCAGACGTTTGGTAACAATACCCATGGTTCTTGTATTTACGTTTCAACCGCATTATTGCTCCGTTACGCCGATTTCACAGATAATATGGGAATAATTCCTAATGAAAAGTCCAAGATTCCTCAGATGTGGAAAGATTTCTGCGAGAATAAAACGGTGCAGGTGGCTGATAGCGTAAAATTAAAGGACAATCAGTCGCCGACGTATACATGCGAAATCAAGAAAAATGATTCCGCCGGCGAGGCGTTGCACAAATTTTTGATTGCGCTTGACTCACCGGCAAAGTTTGGATATACGGGTTGGGACGTAAGCAAATATGCGGCAACCATAACAGATTGTGTGAGTTTGACGAATACGTTTAATAATTCGTTGTCTATAAGCGACGTTTCGGATATAGCACAAGCACAGATTTATAGAAGCAATCCCGTTGCGATATCTATTCGATACTACGATGATGAAAAAAACGATAAAGGTGGTCACGACTTAACCGGGCACGCTATCGTAGCATATGGTTATTATGAAAGTTTGGAACGAATGTATTTTAGAACACATTTCGGATGGCGAAATTCATCGTCGATTATTGTGCCAGATTATTATTTGTCTGGGGATGTCAATTATTTGAACGTAACGACTCAACATAGCGAAAACGACCACTCCTGCGAAGAACAAAAAACCATCGTATTGGGAGGAAATACGTATACGGTTGATTGTTTTTCAAAAGACGGGCATCAATTCAGACCGCATGGACTATATCATGAATGTGCATGCGGAGAAGTTGCATTTCATCCTAATTACCCTGAATTGGCAGATGCATTGGATATAGGTAAAGTTATTGGTTATGGAAGGGACTCATCGGCACATTTTTGTGCATGTGACGACTGCGGTTTATATTTTGGAGGTCGGCGTGCATCTGAATTAACTATTTATGAACAAAGAACGGATTATATGGTTGATATAAGGGAAGATTATGGCTGGAAGTCTATGTATTCGCTACATAAAAAAGGCTCGGAATATATAGATGATGATAAAATATGGTCGGTCTGTGACGTTTGCGGTGAATATTACAATCCGCAATGCAATCACACGTATACGTACAAACAAGTCAGCGCTTTGCAGCACAGGAGAACTTGTTCTTTGTGCGGAAAATCATCCCTTGAAGGACATACTTATCAAAACAAAGTTTGCATATACTGCGGTAGAAAAAAGTTGCTGTGATAGGAGAGTGAAAATATGAAAAAGATAAATAAACTGTTAATTATATTGTTGGTAACCATCATGGCGATGCTGTCCGTGACGTTTGTTGCGTGCGACAAACCTGATAAAGATGAATTTACAAATAATCAAAATAATATCGATACTGAACAGCCTGAAGAAGACGAACAACCTGTTGTAAACAAAAAAACGTGGACGCAAGAAAGAAACGAAGTGTTTGAGGCGGAAGGTAAAACGAAATGGTATGATTATTATGACAAAGAGTACTCATTCGGTAAATTGAGTTATGCTACGTCGCTTGAAGACCCGGGGTGTATTAGTTATACTTGGGAAGATTTCAAGGGATACGATACGTACTTTAACGAAGAAACGACTATAAAAATAATTGACGAAATCGAAAAGGAAATATATTCGCAATACGGCTTGACGGATATGGACAAATCCGATAGAGAAGCATTGATTTCTTTTTACGATATCAGTGACTACACGTGCTTTGGCGCCGTATTGGAGGAAAAGAAGAAAGAATACGATTATTTGCATGAGAAACAAAATAAAGATTATGAATTATCGTTTGAAGACGCATGTAAAGAAAGAATAGTCTATTTAGACAGATATGAAGACGACCGCATCGTAATGAATAAAGGGATGTTTTGGTTTTTGTCTAATCACTACAGTGAGTCGGAACATATACTTCGTTGGTATTTATTAGACGATAGAGATATTCCGGGATGGATAGAGTATCAATATGCCGATAAATATGAAACGGTACGGATTCATACGGCAATTAAAGACAAGAAAACGGGACAAGAATTTATATTTATCGTCTACGTTGATATACTCATGGATTATTATACGGCTGTCAGGGAATCGGAGGCATACGCCGAAGACAAAGAAAGCGTAATCGTAGCCGAACAACAAAAATTTGCAGAGATACTGCAACCGTATTTAGATGAAGTCGTGAACGGTTATCTGCTCGAAGAATTTGGGGTGCAACTATGAAAAAGACAAATAAGTTTTTAATTATATTTTTGGCAATCGTCATGGCGGTGCTGTCCGTGACGTTTGTTGCGTGCGATGATAACGAAATGCCCAATATGGGAAACGATAATCCTGCGACAAAACAGGATAAGGATGACGACAACGTCGTTGTTGAGAAAAAATCATTAATTCAGCAACGAAACGAGGTATTCGAGGCAGAAGGCAAAACGAAATGGTATGATTACGAGGGTAAGGAGTATTCCTTTGGCAAATTGAGTTTTGCAACAAGTTTTACGGATCCCTGTTGTATCAGTTATTCATGGGAGGATTTAAAAGGATACGATACGCGTTTTAACGAAGAAATTACAATAAAAATAGTAGATAAAATCGAACAGGAAATTTATTCGCAATACGGCTTGACGGATACCGATAAATCCGATAGGGAAGCGTTGATTTCTTTTTACGATATCAGTTATTATACTGAATTCAGCAACGAGGTAGACCACAGAAGAAAAGTATACGAAAATCATCTCAAAAGTTATCCTGATGAGCCTTCGTTTGAAAATATGTGTAGAAAAAGTACAATCGATATAGACAGATATGAAGATGACCGCGTCATAATAAATAAGGGAACATATGTGTATTTAGATGACGATGACGTTATTTATATTTTTGAACCACATTTTCTTTGGTGGTATTTAGACAGTCAGGATTTTGGACGGATTGGCTATGAATATACGGAACTAGGTGTAAAAGCGCAAATGCATACCCTAATTAGAGATAAGGAAACGGGACAAACGTTTTTGTGTATAATGCACGTAGATATACCTAAAGATTACGTTAAGGCGGTTCAAGAATCGGATGCATATGCCGAAGACAAAGAAAGCGTAATCGTAGCCGAACAACAAAAATTTGCAGAGATACTGCAACCGTATTTAGATGAAGTCGTGAACGGTTATCTGCTCGAAGAATTCGGGGTGGAAATGGGCGCGTAAAGCGTAGGCTTTCGGCGTGACATACTTGTGATATGAATGCCTGCGATTTTGTCGCGGGTTTTCGTTTTCGGTTAAATCGGCTTTAAACTCTTGCCTAATCGCAAATTTGAGTATATAATTTCAAAGAATAATATTAAAGGAATAGAAAGCGTTATGCTACTCAGTAAACTTGTCGGTGAGCGCGTCAAAGAAGCCCCCTCCGACGTCACGATTTTAAGTCACGTTTTGCTTGCCCGCGCGGGATATATCAAACCCGTCGCGAACGGTATTTATTCTCTCACCAGCCCCGCGCAGTTGATGGCTCTCAATATTGAGAATATCATCCGCGACGAGATGAACAAAATCGATGGTCAAGAAGTCAAATTCCCCGTCGTTATGCCTCGTGAAATGTGGGATTTGTCGGGCAGATACTCCTCAATCGGAAGCGAAATGGTTCGTTTCAAGGATAGAGGCGGAAAAGATATGCTTCTCGGCATGACTCACGAAGAGGCGGCGGTGCATATGGCGAAAAACACCGTGTCGAGTTATAATCAACTCCCGTTCATGATTTATCAGATTCAGACGAAATTCCGCGACGAGCCTCGTTGCAGAGGAGGACTTATCCGCGTCAGAGAATTTACGATGAAGGACGCATATTCTTTCCATATGAACCAAGAGAACCTCGAAAAGTATTACGAGAGAGCCTACGAGGCGTACTTCAATATTTTCCGCCGCATAGGACTCAAAAACTTCATCGCGGTCAAGTCGGATAGCGGTATGATGGGCGGCAGTGTCGCGCACGAATTTATGCTCCTCACCGACGTCGGCGAAGATACCCTCGTGCTTTGCGACGAATGCGGATACAAATCCAATATGGAAGTGGCGGCGGGCGTCCGTCCCGAAGTGGATTTCGGCGCGGATATCCCCATGGAAGAAGTTTACACCGGCAAAGCGCACGATATAGCCGAAGTTTGCGACTATCTCGGCGTCAAACCTTACAACACGATTAAAGCGGTCGTTTATGCGGTCAAGGGTGAACAAACCGTCGTGGTCGCATTCATAAGAGGGGACCTCGAAGTCAACGAGGCAAAACTCAAAAAAGTAATCCGCAAAAACGTCGTGCCTTGGGAAGCGGACGAGGAATCCGGTCTTGTCGCAGGCAATATCGGACCTATCGGTCTTGACGTCAAAAACGGCGTAATCGTTTTCGACGAATCCTTGAAGGGTGCCTACAATATGGTCGTCGGTGCAAACAAGGCGGATTATCACGTCAAGGGCGTCAACGTTGCAAGAGATATCGCTCCCGAAGAATTCGCGGATATAGCAAAGGTTACGGCAGGGGATAGATGCCCCGTTTGCGGAAAGCCGTTGCACCTCGAAAACGGTATCGAAATCGGCAATATCTTCCAACTCGGCACCAAATACACCGCGTCTATGGGCATGACCGTCCTCAACGAAAAGGGCGAAGCGGTAACCCCAATTATGGGTTGCTACGGCATCGGCGTCGGCCGTGCGATTGCATCCATCGCGCAAGAATCCAACGACAAAGCGGGACTCATCCTTCCTATCACCGTCGCGCCTTATAAAGTGCATATTTGCCCCATCCGTATCGACGACGAAACCGTCAAAGAAAAAGCGTTTGCACTCTACGACGCACTCAAAGCAAAGGGCGTCAGCGTGCTCTTCGACGATAGAAACGTCAGCCCCGGCGTAAAATTTGCGGATGCAGACCTTATGGGTATGCCTATAAGAGTGGTCGTCAGCCCCAGAGGACTTTCAAACGGCGAAATCGAAGTCACCGACCGCGCAACCATGACGACGGAGAAAGTGAATTACGACTCTGCTCTCGACTTCATCGACGAAATGATGAAGAAAAAATACGACGAATTGAAGTAAAGAAAAACAACTATAAAAAACAAGCGCAACGAAAATCGTAGCGCTTGTTTTTTATTAGGTAAGAAGTAATAGTGAATAAGTAAGAAGTGTGGGCGGGACACCCGCACCCGATTCGGAGCGTGTTATACAAGCACTCACTCATTCGAAGACGGAACACGAGGCGCGACGCGCCGAGAACTTCGAGTGTTGAGCGGA
>CAZRHE010000030.1:0-13925 GCA_964599875.1 uncultured Bacteroidaceae bacterium | reverse complement strand
AGCGAATCACTTATCCAACGAAGGAGGCTAAACAATGGATAAAGCAACGAAACAAGAAATCATCGCAAAATACGGCCGCAGCGAAGGCGACACCGGTTCCCCCGAAGTGCAAATCGCACTCCTCACCGCACGTATCAACGAACTCACCGCGCACCTTAAGACGCATGCAAAAGATCATCACTCTCGTCGCGGTCTGCTTCAACTCGTCGGTCAAAGAAAGAACATGCTCAACTATCTCAAGGAAACCGACATCGAACGTTACCGTGCAATCATCGCGGCACTCGAACTTCGTAAGTAATAATATCGGGCGTTGTTTTGACGCCCTTTATTTTTTGCCGACGGCGGTCGGCTCAATGTGTAAATCATTAGGGAATGACGGAATTCCCAGAAAGGAGTAATAAATGGAAAGAAGAACTTTCAAAACAACAATCGGCGGCAGAGAAGTCATCGTTGAAACCGGTGCGTACTGCGGTCAATCCAACGGCAGTTGTATAGTCCGTTGCGGCGACACCGTCGTGATGGTCAACGCAACCATGGCGAAAGCGCCTCGCGAAGGAATGGATTATTTCCCTCTCGGAGTGGATTTCGAAGAAAAAATGTACGCCGTAGGCAAAATCCCCGGCGGTTTCAAAAAGAGAGAGGGCAGAGCGTCCGACAAGGCGATCCTTACCTCCCGTCTTATCGACAGACCTATTCGTCCTTTGTTCCCCAAGGGACTTTATAACGACGTTACCGTCATCGCGACCGTTCTTTCGGTCGACACCAACATTCCTCCCGAAGTGTTCGGCATGATCGGTTCGTCCATCGCGTTGTCCATTTCCGACATACCTTTCGCAGGACCTACGGGCTCCGTCGTAGTCGGTTACGTGGACGGCAAATACGTCATCAACCCCGACAGCGAACAACGTGCGAAATCCAGACTCCATTTGAGCCTCAGCGGCACGAAAGACGCTATCATGATGGTTGAAGCGGGCGCAAATATCATCACCGAAAAAGAAATGCTCGACGCAATCCTCTTCGGTCATGAAGAGATTAAGAAAATCGTTGCGTTCATCGAAGAAATCCAAAAAGAAGTCGGCAAACCCAAACTCGACGTCGAACTCGAACATATCCCCGAAGATATCGACAAAGCGGTTCGCGCGTATGCAGACGACAAAATGGACGCAGTCCTCACCAACTTCGACCGCACTCTTAGAGAACAAGCCGAAGACGCACTCGACGAAGACGTTCTCGCACACTTCGCAGACGACTTCAACGACGTTGCGAAAAAGACCAAATTCATCCTCGACAGCCTTTACTATCTCAAGAAAGAAAAGGTTCGCGCGAAGATCCTCAACGACGGCGTTCGTCCCGACGGCAGAACCCTCACCGAAATTCGTCCTATTTGGTGCGAAGTAGGTATGCTCCCCAGAGTCCACGGCTCCGCAGTCTTCACCAGAGGTCAGACGCAAGCAATGACCACTTGTACTCTCGGCACCATCTCCGAGGTCCAAAAACTCGAAGGTCTTGACGACGATTATTACAAGAGATACATGCACCAATACAACATGCCCGGATATTCCACGGGTGAAGCGAAACCCCTCAAGAGCCCCGGCAGACGTGAAATCGGTCACGGCGCACTTGCAGAACGCTCCCTTGAACCCGTCCTTCCCAGCGAAGAAGAATTCCCGTATGCAATCCGTACGGTCAGCGAGATTTTGAGTTCCAACGGTTCCACTTCTCAAGCATCCGTTTGCGGCAGCACTCTCGCACTTATGGACGCAGGCGTTCCTATCAAAGCACCCGTAGCAGGCGTTGCAATGGGCCTTATCAAAGATACCGAAAGCCACAGAGTAGCAGTCCTCACCGACATTCAAGGTCTTGAAGACTTCCTCGGCGATATGGACTTCAAAGTCGCAGGCACCACCGAAGGTATCACCGCAATCCAAATGGATATCAAGATTAAGGGTATCGACGAAGAAATCCTCACCAAGGCGCTCGAACAAGCAAGACAGGGTAGACTCTTCATCCTCAACAAGATGCTCGAAGTCCTTCCCGAACCCAGAAAGGAACTCTCCAAGTGGGCACCCAAAATCGTCACCTTCTCCATTGACCCCGACAAACTCGGCGACGTCATCGGCAAGGGCGGCAAGACCATCAACAAAATCATCGAAGACACCGGCGTGAAAATCGACCTCAACGACGACGGACAAATCTTCGTCGCATCCAATGACGACGCGGCAATCAAGAAGGCACGCTCCATCATCGAAAATATCGTCCGCGACGTCGAAATCGGCGACGTATACGAAGGCGTCGTGACCAAAATCATGGAAAACGACAAAGGTCAATTCGGCGCAAGCGTCAACTTCGCACCCGGCAAAGACGGCATGATTCACATCTCCAAACTCTCCACCGAAAGAGTTGACAAAGTCACCGACGTCGTCAACGTAGGCGATATCGTTCTCGTGAAAGTCATCAAAATCGACGAGAAACACAGAGTGGATTTGAGACTCAAAGAAGTCATCCGCAAAGCCTAAAACGGCGCCATTTGGCGTCTAACTGTGTCAACAGCAAATCCCAACACCCTCACGTACAACAAGTACGCTACGGTCGTTGGGATTTTTGTTTCCTTGTTATACATCCAAATGGCACCGTTTTAGTAATAATTAAGAAAAGAGAATAACTTTAAAAAAAACAGGCTACGATTTTCATCGTAGCCGAAGTGTTAAATGTCGGTTTTGCCGAGGAGATAGTCGGTTGAAACACCGAAAATTTCACTCAAATCGTACAGCGTTTGAAGATTGGGTTCCCCCGTGCCGTATTCGTACCGAGCATAAGATTGCTGGCGTATATGCAGTTTTTCGGCAATCTCTGTTTGTGTCAGATTGCCTTGCAGTCGCAATTCTTTCAGCCTCTTCGGGAAAATTTCCGATACGTTTTTCATACTTGACATTATACAGCCTGTCGCTGTATAATGTGAGTATACAGCAATTCGCTGTAAAAAATACGTGTGGGATAACCCAAAGGAGAAACAAAATGAAAAAAGCAATCAAAGTTTGTTCAATCGTGCTTGCAATCTGTTTGCTCGCGTTCGTGTTTGCCGCTTGCGACGACAAAAAGGGTGGGGAAGACAATAACAATGGCACAGTCAGCAACCTGCCGCAAGTCACCCTCACCGACGATATGACCCTCGACAAAATCAAAGCGACGTTGGACGGCGTGCACAATTATTTTTTCAAAATCTTATTTAATGATGGGTACATATATGAATATTGGTGCGCCGAAAACGGTTTTGTGAATAAGACTTATGCTGGCGACAAAGATTTGGACGGATATGGATATAACACTTTCTATGGAATGTTTATTGATGGTGATAAATATTACGATTTGGTGCGAGATGCAAAAGGCGGTAAAACTGAATATTACGAGTATTATTACAGTGTTGCTACCGAAGAAATGAAAGCGGAGTTAAAAGAAATGGGTAACTTTTTGAGCCTTTATTTGAACGATTCTGCGCGTGTAGAAAACGGCAAATTGATTATTCTATACGATTGCGGTGAAGACGAACTGACCCAAATGGAATTTTATGATTTCAACAAAATCACACTTCCGACAGACGAAAGTTTTCCGAATTTCAGGGAGTTGGCGGTTGAGTATGTCGATGAAGAAGAATAACTCAAACTAACGAAGATCGAATCACAAAAAAATCCGACTGAAACGCGTCGGATTTTTTTGTTTAGTTCCCACGTAGATAAATAATCGGGTGCGGGTGTCCCGCCCGAATTCACACCGAACGAAAATTTTGCGGAATACTGACTTGAGTTATAGATTATGTTTGAATTGTAGCAGAAAATTTTCGTGCGGCAGAGAGTTTCGTCGCAAGTGCCGTCAGAACGATTTTATATAAAATCGCCGACGGCAACGATGCGTAAGAAACGGGTGCGGGTGTCCCGCCGACACTTCTTACCTATTCACTATTACTTCTTACCTATCAAATTACCGCGCTCACTTTACTTGCGGTGAGGGAAAGGGCTTGAATTTCGTCGAGGATGCGGGGAAGGGCGGCGACGGTGGCGTCCGTCGGATGCATCAGGATTAAGTCTCCTGCGGTCAGGTTTTTGACGGCGCGAGAGTAGATTAAATCTGCGTCGTGGTCCCGCCAGTCAATCGTATCCCTCGTCCACATTACGACTTTATAATTTAATTCGTCGGTCGCAAGAAACATATCGTCCCCCATACTTCCCGACGGAGGTGCGAAAAGTCGACAATTTTCGTAATCGTCGAAATCTGCAAGATATGCGTTTATAAGCCTTTCTGTCAAGAGTATTTCGTCGCGATTTTGCGATTCGGTGAGTTTTGCGTGGTCGCGGTGGAGATAGCCGTGATTGCCGATTTCCATACCTTCGGAATACAGCCTTACAAGTGCGTCGCCGTTTTTCTCAACCCATTTACCTCCGACGAAGAAAGTTGCGGAAAAACCGCGTTCAGCGAGCAAATTCGCTATTTTAAGTACATTTTCGGTATTTTCGTAGACGTTGAACGTGAGCGCGACGGCACCGCTTTCGGAGTTTCCGCCGTATATTGCGTTATAGGTCGGGGCGGCGTCCTCTTCGGGGGTCAGTGCGTATATTGATATGCCGCAAGCAAAGGCGAGCACGAGCACGATTGCGACGTTTGATATTCGTCTGAAACGGATTTCTTTCATATCGAAAATATATGATTGCGATTTTCGCGATATGTGTTACAATAATCGTATGAGTAGAATGATTGAAATGCCAAGCGGACTGAAAGTAGTCCTCGTATCAAACACCGCCGTCCGTTCACTTGCTATAGGCGTATTCGTCAAGGCGGGAGCGGAATATGAAAAGCCGTCCGAAAGCGGCATATCTCACTTTATCGAACATATGGTTTTCAAAGGGACGGCGACTCGTTCCGCGTTCGATATCGCAAACGAAACGGACGGAATCGGCGCAAACATAAACGCCTACACCGCCAAAGGAAACACCTGTTTTTACACGACGTCGCTTGCGGAGCACGGAGAGGAGTGTATGGACGTTTTGGCGGATATGTACTTCAATCCGAAATTCGACCCGGAAGACCTCGAAAACGAGCGCAACGTCGTTTATGAGGAAATCAACGAATGTGAGGACGACCCCGGCGACGTTTGCTATGAAATCCTTTCCACCCGCTATTTCAAGGGGCATCCTCTCGGCAAGCCCATTCTCGGCACCAAAAAAACTCTTTCCAAAATGACGAGAGAGGATTTGTTCGATTATATGCACCGCAGATACACCCCCGAAAACACCGTGATATCCCTTGCGGGAAACGTGACGGAAGAGGAGTGCTTGCGCCTTGTGAACAAATACTTTGAATCGAGGATGCAAAAATCTGCGAAAAAGAAGGATAAATACGTCGAGCACGAAATCGAATCATGTTTCGTCACCAAGAAAAAGCGCATAATGCAATCCCATATCGCAATCGCGTTTCCTTGCTACGAGGCGGGGGACGACAGAGGATATTACGTCGGATTGCTGTCCTCCATATTCGCGTCCGAAATGTCGAGTCGTCTATTCCAAAGCGTCCGCGAGAAACTCGGACTTTGCTACACGATAAGCGGCTCTGCGTCCGCATATGAGAAAAACGGCGCCTACGTCATCTACACCGCGACGAGCCCTGAAAATACGGTGAAAGCGGTTGAGGCAATCAAGAAAGAAATCGATATTTTGCTCCGCGACGGCGTGACCGACGAGGAAATGAGCAGAGCGAAAGAGCAAATGAAAACCTCTCTTGTATTGGGGCAGGAAAGCACGAGCGCGAATATGAGAGTATACGGCAGGGTTGCGTGTATTCAAAACAGACTTTACGATATGGACCGCGTGCTGAAAATCATCGGCGACGCAACCAAAGAAGACCTCGCGCGCACGGCAAAAGATATATTCGATTTCGACAAAGTCGGTATTTCTTTGGTGTCGAGCAACGTCGAACAAGATTTGTTATCCGTTTTCAAACGGTAATTCTAACCGACTAAACGCCGCGAAATCGATATTCTAAAACACTAAAATCACATTAGAGCAGATGAAATTTATTTCATCTGTTTTGCTTTTTCCTGCTTTTTGTACTTGAAATTCATTATCGCGTGTGCTATAATTGTCAATAATAATTATATTATATAGGAATTAAGGCTGAAATAAATGCGAAATAATACGAGATACGTCAGAGCAAATTCAAGCAAACGGATTGCGCTCGGAGTGTTGATAATCATAATATCGTTGTTTTGTTTTCTCTGCGACGTCGGTGCTCTCGGGAGCGTCGGACGCGCGGTTTATTCTTTCCTCGTGGGATTTTTCGGACTGGCGGATTATGCTTATTCCATAGTCGGCGTCATCATCGGAATCGCTATCGTTTTCAATCTTCGCGTGAGGATGCGTCCTGCGAAAATCGCCATGTTTTCGGGGCTTTTCGTCCTTGGCGTTTTGGCGTTGCACGTTTATACGTCCTCCGCGCATTTGGTCGGCGCGACTTACAAAGGATATCTTCTTGCTTGCTATAACGCAACCAACACTGCGGGCGGCATGCTTTACGGCTTGCTCGCCTATCTTATGATGAAATCCATAACCACCGTCGGCGCACTCGTTGTGATAGTGGTCGCATTCTTTACGCTTGCATTCTTCGCATTTTATCCTTTCGTCAAGAAAAACGTCGTCTACGAAGTGGTCGACAACTCCGAAAAGGAGAGAAGACGCGAGGAAAAACGTAGAAACAAAGAGGCGCGCAACTCCGAAAAAGAGCATCGTAAAGCGGAAGAGAGAAGGGAATATCAGTCTGTGGACGACGACGGATTCGACGCGTTTTATCCCAATGCGTCGGGCGGAGTGGAAGACGAGGAGAGAATTCCCAACAAGTATTCCACCAAAGACCTTGCAAGAGATATTCTTTTTAACCGCAATACGGACGAGAGAAGTCTTGAAAGATACAACACGATGCGCAATCCCGACAGTGCGTTATCCCGTCCGGGAGCGTCGTATAGCAGCGTTCGTCGCGCGCAACTCCGCGCGCAATTAGGCGTTGATCCCACTGCGAAAATAGACGGCAGTTACACCGTCGGAAGAGGAGCGGAGCCCGAAGAAAAGGCGGAAGAGAATATTATCGCGCCTCCCGTCAAAGCGAAAGAAAACGAAACTCCCAAACTCGACATGGAAGAAATCCGCACAAGCGTTGCGGACAATTCGGCAACAAGCGGCAAGGCGATTACTTTCGAGCAATTGAAAGCGGATCAACTCCGCAGATTCGGCGAGAGTTACAAGACGAAAGAAGTCACTCCCGAATTCGAGGCGACCGCATATCCCGACCGTCAAACCGCGGAACCCGTGCACGCCGAAACCGAGAAAAAACAAGTCGTTCCGCCCACTAAAATCGCAGTGAAACCCGAAATAGCGGAAAAACCCGAAGATAAGGCGAGCACTATGGCGGGATTGCAAGGCTCCGTCAAACGCGCAATTACGGGGGAAGAACTTCCGCCCAAACCCACGCGTGTAGAAGAACTCGAATCCGAGGCGTACGAGCACCCGACTATCCCCGTTCAAGCAAAGGAAGAGGTCAAGCCCGCGCAACGCCCCGTTCAACCCGTTCAATCGGTCGCACCTGCGGCACCCGCTAAACAGACGGCTCCCGCTCAACCCGAAAGAAAAGAACCCGTCGAAACGCAAAAGCCGTTTATTCCCGTGGATACGACGGATGCAAGCAGACCGGATTGGGGTAGAATCCTCGGCAACGCTCCCGCAAAAGCACCCGAAACTCAACACGTCGTGTCTAACGTCGGCGGAAAATCCATAGAAAACGAAGGAGCGGTTTATCAATCTTCGTTCATCGCGCAAAAGGAAGTCGAGGCGGTCGCGAAAGCGAAGAAAGAAAGTACCGCCACTTCGAGAATAGAAGAAGAGCGCGCCGCACAAGCGCAAAGAGTGCGCAAGGTGTCCGCTCCGTCCTCCGTGTCCTCTCAAAAGGCAATGGAGAAAAAAGTGGAAAAATTGCAAAAGGACGACGGCAAGGAAAGAGTGGTGCAAAGCACGATAGAGCAATCCATATATCAAGCCACTCCCAGAAAGCCTTACGTCGCGCCGCCGTTTAGCCTGCTTATTCCTCCCGAACCCGACGTGGATCAAGGGGAAGATTACGAGGCGAAAAAGAAAGCACTCGTGGATACGCTTGCATTCTTCGACGTCACCGCAACGGTCACGGACATTCAAGTCGGACCTACTTTTTCGCTGTACACGCTGTCCGTCGTGATGCCTAAAGGTAGATCAGTCGCGGCGTTGACCAGTTACGAAAACGATATCGCTATGAATATGGAGCAAGAGAGCGTCCGTATTCTCGCGCCTATCCCCGGCAAAAACGCAGTCGGTATAGAAGTCCCGAACAAGAAGAGAAGAATGGTGCGTTTGAGCGAAATTTTGGAAGCACCGAAATTCAACCAAGCGAAAGCACCCTCGACTTTCGTCCTCGGCAAAGACCTCTACGGCAACGACCACGTTTGCGATATAAGAGATTTGCCGCATATGCTCGTCGCGGGCGCAACGGGCGCGGGCAAGAGTTGCTGTATTAACTCCCTCATCATCAGTTTGCTGTATAAGGCGTCCCCCGACGAAGTGCGACTCATCCTCATCGACCCGAAGAGGGTGGAACTCAGCGTATACGCGGGTATTCCTCATCTTATGCTCGACGAAATAGTTTGCGACGTGGATAAAGCGATTCGCGCGCTCAACTGGGCAATCGGCGAAATGGAAAGACGTATCAAATTCTTCGAGAAGGTCGGATTCAGAAATATAGAAGACTACAACGCGGATTGCGAAAAGACGGGATACGAAAAGATGCCGAGAATTATAATCGTCGTGGACGAACTCGCCGACCTTATGCAAAGCGGCAAAAAGGCGGTCGAAGACGCGATCAACCGTATCGCAAGACTTGCGCGTGCGGTCGGAATCCACTTGATTCTCGCAACGCAAAGACCGTCCGTCGACGTTGTAAGCGGCACGATAAAGAACAACCTACCGAGCCGTATAGCGTTCAAGGTTACGTCCGGCCCCGACAGCCGTACCGTTCTCGACCAAGGCGGTGCGGATAAACTCCTCGGCAACGGCGATATGCTGTTTATGACTCCGAAGAGTGCATTGCCTACTCGTATGCAAGGCGCGTTCATATCCAACCCCGAAGTGCAAAAGATAGTGGACTTCATCAAGTCGCATAACGAATCCTACTTCGATCCCGCCGTCAAGGACGCAATCTTCAAGGGACAAGAGGAAAAGGCCGAAAACAAGGAATCCAAACTCGATAAGCGCAAAAAGGCGGAATATCCTCCCGAATTGTTCGACGCTCTGCGCATAGGTATGGAAGAACCCATATCCGCGTCCTATCTCCAACGCAAACTCGGTTTGGGCTGGCAGAAAGCGGCGAGAATTAACGATATTATGCGCGATCTCGGAGTTTTGGTCCCCGACGAAAAAGATCCGAAACGTATGCGCGTTAATATGACGGACGAGGAATTCGAAGAATTTTACGAGGCGCATAAGGAGAAAAACGAGGAGGATGACGACGAATGAAAATAGGTGCGATATCCCTCGGATGCGATAAAAACAGAGTGGACACCGAAAAAATGTTGTCAAGGCTCGTTGCCGCGGGTCACGTCCTCGTCGGAAGGGAAGAGGACGCGGACGTCATCATCGTCAATACTTGCGCTTTCACGGATTCGGCAAAGAGTGAGGGAATAGACGAAATACTCACCGCAATCGCGGTCAAGGACGAATATAAGGACAAAAAAATCATAGTCACGGGGTGCCTTGCACAGCGTTATATGGACGACCTCAAAGAAGAATTTCCCGAAGTCGACGCTTTCTTGGGCGTCGCGGACTACGACGGAATTTGCGAGGCTGTGGAAAAGGTGTCGAAAGGGGGCAGATATTACGATTGCTCCAACGCGGACGCCTTCTACGACGGTAGAGTGCTCACCACGCCTTATCACTACGCATATCTCAAAATCGCGGACGGATGCAATAATCATTGCACTTATTGCGCCATTCCGTCCATACGCGGAAAATATCGTTCCGAAAAACTCGAAGACCTCGTGCGCGAGGCGAAGACCCTGTCCGACGACGGCGTGAAAGAACTTATTTTGGTTGCGCAGGACGTGACGAGATACGGGGTGGATTTCGACGGAAAATCCCATCTTATCGAACTCGTCAAGGCGCTTTGTGAACTCGATTTCAGCCGCATAAGATTGCTTTATCTCGAACCCGAGGCGGTTGACGACGAACTCATCGACTTTATCGCAAGCGAACCCAAAGTCGCAAAATATATGGACGTGCCTCTCCAACACGTGGACGACGAAGTCTTGAAAAGAATGGGCAGGCATACGAATGAAAAGTATACGAGAGAACTCATCGCGAAGATAAAAGCACGCGGGATAACCGTTCGTTCGTCCTTCATTTGCGGTTTCCCGGGAGAGAGCGAAGAAGCGCACGAAAAACTGAAAGCATTTATTGCGGAAGGGAATATCGATTATGCGGGATTTTTCGAGTATTCGAGAGAGGAGGGGACGCCCGCGGACAGAATGGATGGTCACCTCGACGAAGAAACAAAAGTTAGACGCGCAAACTCCCTTCGCGAAATCGAAACGAAAGTCATCGACGAGCGCAATAAAGCCCTTATCGGCAAAAAAATCAAGGTTATATACGACGAAATCGACTACGACAAGCAACTTTTCGTCGGAAGAGCGGAATTTCAAACTCCGGATATCGACAACGTCGTCTACTTCACGTCGGACGAACAAGTCGGAATCGGAGAATACTACACCGTGGAAATCACGGATATCGACGGCATAGACCTCATAGGAAAAACGGTATGAAAATCACACTTGCAACAAAAATCACTATAGCGAGAATACTTCTCATCGTGCCCACCGTCATCATTTACGTCGTGGGAGTGTTTTATCAATCGAACTACGCGATATACGAGGCGTTGATGATTACGTCCTGCGTGCTTTTCGGCATACTTTGCTGCACGGACTTTATAGACGGCGCGGTCGCAAGAAAGACGAATACGGTGTCGGACCTCGGCAAATTTCTCGATCCGCTTGCGGATAAAGTGGTCGTCGTCATAATGCTCTTCCTCATCGTATTTCACGGGGCGGGGCTTGAAATCTTCACGGGAAACACGCTGGTCATAACCTTGCTTTCGGGATTGATATTGTCGCGTGAACTTATGATAAGCGTATTTCGCAGTATCGCCGCAAAGAAAGGCGCGGTGCTTGCCGCGGATATATTCGGCAAAATCAAAACTTGGCTACTCGACGTGGGCGTCGGATTCCTCATCATCGCGGGCGTCAACGAAGTGGTTGCCTGGCTTGGCACGATAATATTCTATCTCGGCGGAATAATGACTATATTCTCGGGAATGAATTACATAATCAAAAACAGAAAAGTTTTCTCCGAAGAGGAAACCGAAGAGGAGAAATAATGGATTTCGTCCGCGAAAAAAAGACTATATCCGAACTTTTGATTGAAAGTGTAAAGTACGCCGAAAAACACGGCGTCGTCGGCGCGAAAAAACTTGCGTCGAAACTTCATATATCTCCGTCGAGCGGTGCGAAAATCGTCGCGGCGTTGAGAATTAGAGGAGTGCTCGGAGAGCGGACTAAAAAAGGATATTCGTTTGTGGAAAAGAAAGAGTTTCCCAAGACGGATACCCGCGTAATCGTTGAAAAAATCAAAAATGCGGACGAATACGAAATTTCGTGTTATCGCAATTTGTTATTCCCTGCAGTCAAAGTCGCGTTCGAGTGGGGAAATATCGGCGTCGCAATGCTCGAAAGAAAACTCGGACTGGACTACAATCGCGCGCAAGAGGTCTTCGACCTTCTCGACGCGGTCGGCGTGATAGGAGAGGAGTCCGTCGTAAATCCCGGCAGACGCAATCTCTCGATATCTCACGAAGAATTCGACGGGTTGGTGAGCGAATGATAACCGAAACCATGAAAATATGCGGTTTGAATGCGGAAACTATCCGCTTACGGCTTACCGACTTTATCGGGCTCGGCGTGACTTTCGACGTGAAAGAAAGTTGCCTCGACGCCTCGATTACCATGACTTCCGCAGGCACGCGCGCAAGTTTCGAAGAGGTGAAATCCCTTGTGTACAACTGTTTTGCGGAACAAGTGTACGCGTCGGGAGAAATCGAATTGCACGTTCTTGCGGCGGAACTTTTGAAAAGAAACAAAAAGGTGCTTGCGGTGGCGGAAAGCCTTACGGGAGGAGAAATATGCTCCGAACTTACTTCCGTTCCCGGCATCAGCGAAAACTTCTACGAGGGCATAGTGTGCTACAATCGCGCGTCCAAGATGAACAGATTGGGCATATCCAAGTCCTATATAGGAGAATACGGCACGGTGTCCAGAGAAACCGCCTACGCAATGGTGAAAGGACTGCTTAATAAACCCGTGGACGTCGCGCTTGCGACTACGGGACTTGCAGGCCCTGCGGGGGATGAAGGGAAGCCCGTCGGACTTGTGTATATAGGCGTCGGAAGCGGAGATTTCATCACCACTTTCGAGCAAAGACTATCGGGAGATAGAAATTCAATTAGAAAAGCAACGGCAAATTTAGCGTTATTTTATCTTATCAGATACTTAAGAGGGGATATATTGCTACTGTAGCCGATTGAATAAATAGATAAAGGAGTAAAACTAATGGCAGAAAAAACCAATCTCGAACTGGCTCTTGCGGCAATCGAAAAGAAGTACGGCAAAGGCTCGATTATGAAGATGGACGGTGAAAACATTCCTCAAGTCGAAGCAACTTCGTCGGGGTGTCTTACCCTCGACGTCGCACTCGGAATAGGCGGATTTCCCAAGGGTAGAATTATAGAAATCTACGGACCCGAATCCTCGGGCAAGACCACGGTCGCTCTTCATGCGGTTGCGGAAGTGCAAAAAGCGGGCGGCACCGCGGCGTTTATCGACGCGGAACACGCACTCGATCCGTGGTATGCGTCCAACCTCGGCGTCCAAATCGAAAATCTCTACATATCCCAACCCGACAGCGGTGAACAAGCGCTCGAAATTCTCGAAACTCTCGTTAGAAGCGGCGCAATCGATATCGTGGTCGTGGACTCCGTCGCGGCACTCACTCCGCAAGCGGAAATCGACGGCGAAATGGGGGATAGCCACGTAGGCCTTCAAGCAAGACTTATGTCACAAGCACTTCGCAAACTTACGTCGGTTGCGTCCAAGTCGAAATGCACGATTATATTCATCAACCAACTCCGTGAAAAAGTCGGCGTCGTGTACGGAAGTCCCGAAGTCACCACGGGCGGCAAAGCGCTCAAATTCTACGCATCCGTCCGCATAGACGTCAGAAAAGCGGATACCGTCAAAGACGGCAGCGATATCGTCGGCAATCACGTCAAGGCAAGAATCGTCAAAAACAAGGTCGCACCTCCTTTCAAAACCGCGGAATTCGACATTCTTTACGGAAAGGGCATATCCGCACTCGGTTGTCTTCTCGACGTTGCAATCGAAAAAGGAATCGTGCAAAAGAGCGGAAGTTGGTTCTCTTATAACGACGACAAAATCGGTCAAGGCAGAGAAAAAGCACTCGACTATCTCCGCAACAATCCCGAAATCGCGGACGAGGTCAATCGCAGAGTACGCGAAAGCCTCGGCATGAACGCATAACTAAATCGTTCGAGCGCGCGGCGCGTGCGAATTATATCGTAACTAAACTTATATTTGATAATTACTATATATAAGTTTCGCGCGATTATTGACTATTGAACGATTATCGGTTATACTAAATTAGACAAGGCACGCGCCTTGATTATATAAATGGAGGTCAAGATGACAGGCAATTTATCTTTATTGCTTGCTGCACTTGACGCCGGACCTATTGTTGGAATAG
>CAZRHE010000029.1:0-14345 GCA_964599875.1 uncultured Bacteroidaceae bacterium | reverse complement strand
GTGTCCCCCTGCGCAAGCAGTCGACGTGGGTTCCCCGTAGAGGGGGAACGTCGATGGGGGAAACATGTGAGGAAAGGGGAAATATAGATTGAAAAATTACGCACGTATCCTGTTATTTCTCTGCTTGCCCCGTCCCCAAGTAGAAAAGCGGTGCGGTTCTCGGTGATTCTTCGTTGTAATGTGCACTACGCTTTGTGATAACGGGAAAAATATTATTGTTTTTCGTCGAGATTTACGAGGGATAACAGTATGCGATTTCCGTCGTTTGTCGTAATGATGAAAGAATATCCGAAATCCTTTTTAAGATAAGTAATCGAATTTGTTTGTTCGAGTTCGGTTGCACAAAATTCACCTATTGACGTTAAAAGTTCTTCCATAAAAAAATCTCCTTTTTTTTCAAATTATATATCAGCCAAAGTGTCGATGTCAACAAAATAAAAACTTTCGCTGACATAATAATTCAAAAAAAGGATAGGTTAAATTTATGCCGTCTGTCGGAGAAAGAATTAGTGCAATTATGAAAGAAAACGGATATAATCCCAATTCTTTGTCGAAGAGAATCGGCGTTTCGCCGTCCGCTATCAGAAAATGGATAAATGCCGACAGTGATTTGGTCTTGTCCAATCTTTTGAAGATTGCGGATTTGTTTGATTGTTCTTTGGACTATATTGCAGGAAGAAGTGACGACGACGGAAAATGCGGATTCAAAACTGCACCCGAATTCGGAGCGCAACTTAAAAAGGTTGTTGCAGAAAGCGGGAAATCCGTTTACGACGTTTGCAAACATACTACGTTCAAATGGCAATGTTTTTCGGATTGGTATAGCGGAAAACAACCTAAACTATCTTCTCTCGTGCAACTTGCGGATTATTTCGGGTGTACGATAGACGGTCTTGTGGGGAGAGAATAAGATAAACTTTGCAAAACAAAACCCCGCGCGGATTGCGCGGGGTTTTGTGTGATGGCTGGCTACTATTATTTCACGAAAGCGCAGAATGCTTTGTGTGCGGAGTAGACGTCCGCTTTGGAGATGAGTTCGTAAGGTGCGTGCATGGAGAGTACGGGGACGCCGAGGTCTACGGTGTCGATATTGTAGTTTGCGAGGAATTTCGCAACCGTACCGCCGCCGCCGAGGTCGACTTTGCCGAGTTCGCCGGTTTGCCAAATAACGTTGTCGCGCGCGAATATGGAACGGAGATATCCGATAAATTCCGCATTTGCGTCGTTGGAGCCGGACTTGCCGCGGGAACCCGTGAATTTGTTCATCGCAACGCCGTAACTTGCAAAAGACATATTGCCGTCGTAGGAGCCGTCTGCGGGTTCGAACGCATCCGCATAGTGAGGGTCGTACGCCGCAGTGACGTCTGCGGACAAACATTTGGAGTTTGCTCTGACGACCGCGCTGTCAACGCCGTAACTTGCCGCGATTTTGTCGATGATGTCTTTGATGAGTATACATTGCATACCCGTGTTGCCTTCGCTGCCGATTTCTTCTTTGTCAGCAAGGACGGTGAGGACGGTTTGGTCGGTTTCGGTTTCAAAGGTTGCGGTGATTTCGGGATAGGCGCACACTCTGTCGTCGTGGCCGTAACTTGCGATGAATGAGCGGTCGAATCCGACGTCTTTTGCCTTATATGCGGGCACTGCTTCGATTTCCGCACTGAGGAAGTCTTCTTCGGTTATGCCGTAGCGGTCGTTGAGGATACGGAGCACGCCGAGTTTGACTGCGTTTTGTTCTTCGCCGACTGCGGGGATTCCGCCGACGATGAGGTTAAGATTTTCCGCGGGGAATGCGGAGCCGAGTTCCTTCTTGACTTGTTCTTGCGCAAGGTGGGGGAGAAGGTCGGTGATATAGAATACGGGGTCGCTTTCGCTCTCGCCTACGCTGACGTTGACTTTGCTGCCGTCTTTGAGGACGATCACGCCGTGAAGTGCAAGGGGAATGGTGAACCATTGATATTTTTTGATTCCGCCATAGTAGTGCGTTTTGACGTATGCGATATTCTTCTTTTCAAAGAGGGGCACTTGCTTGAGGTCAAGACGAGGACTGTCCACGTGCGCGACCATAATTCTTATGCCGTTTTTCGCGATATCCGCGGTGCCCGCTTTGATGAGGAAGATGCTCTTGTCGCGGTTGTTATAGTAGAGTTTGTCGCCGGGTTTGACTTCTGCGCCGAGGGTATATTCGACGTATCCGTTTGCTTTTGCCATTTCGATAGTTTCCGCCACGACTTCGCGTTCGGTCTTGCCGTTGTCGAGGAAAGATTTGTAACCTTCGGCATAAGCGGAAATAGCGTTCAATTCTTTTTCGTCCGCCGAAGAATAGACGTTTTGTCTTTTATAGGTCAATTCCATAAAAACCTCACAAATTTTATTTGTGAAAATTATAACACAAAACGCGACAAAAGCAATACGAAAACGCAAAAATACGAAAACTTAAAAAAAGAACGCCGTTTTTCTCGGCGTTCAATGATCAATAGTCTTCAGGGCGCCCGCAATACATATATCCTGCGAAAGTAACTTCGTCCCAAACGTCTTTTAAGAGTCGACCATTTATGTTGGCGTTGTTTTTGAAGTCTTCGTTCGTCTTGAAAAGTTGGAAATCGAATTCCAAATCAAGCCTAATAGTTTCTTCGTCTTCATAATATACCGCATACATATATCCGTCGTGTTTGAACAGCATTTCGCCGTAAAAATTCAATCCTCGAATAAATTCGTCGAAAGTCGCTTTGAAGGGCAAACCTTTTTTATATTGTTCTCTTGCGGTTGTAGGGGAAACAAGCAGAGGATAACTTACTCCCCACGCTTTTTCGAGGTCTTCTTCGTCCGCACCGAACTTCCATCCGCAATTCGTACATTCTCCGTTTCCGTAATCGTCTTGCATTGCAAGCCCGCCGCAGATAGAACATTTTGTAAAATTATGTTTTGCGGTGGGATCTTCGTATTCAAAATACTTAAAGTCGGACGGATTCAATCCCGCTACGTTACGATTACGTTTCTCCCACTTGAATTGGGCAAGGTCTTTCCAATCTAAGTTCTTCGTCCACTCGTACGTGGTCGGTAGAAATTCTTTGATATTACCTTTCATCGACGGAAAAGGTTCGTCGTAGCAAAGAACGATTTCGGGCTCGATTCTTTTTAGCATTTCGTTATATCCTAACATGAAATCGTTTTCGCAATTTTCGCGGTAGTAAGTGCTGACGGCAACGATAGAGCCTTTTTCTATTCCCGCAAAACAAAAATCGAATGAATTTCTGTCGCCCCAAGAAACGGTGGGTATTACTTTTAATCCTTTGCTTTGCCAATACGCACCGCACCAACGATTTTTGAAAATACTTTCTATTTGAAGTGCCAGCGGCATGTTTGTGAAAATGCTAAAATCTGGACTTAACAAACAATAGTATTGTCGTATTTTTTCAAGTTCTTTTGCGGGGTCGGTGTATACTTTTTCGAATTTCCAGTCGTACGTGAAAAAATGCAGCGTTTTATCCCCGTTGTCGATGTCGTTATTTTTTGCGTCTACGTAACTTAAAAAATCGATTTTATCAACGTCTATATTTTGTTTCCGTATGATAGGGATATCGTACTTTCCGTCCGATTGCCCGAAATAAAGGAACTCGTTTCTAACGAGCAATTGATTTTCAATTTGTTTATCTATTGCGTTTGATACGGTTTTGTCCATTTTCTCATTAAACGTGCGGTTCGTCAGATGAACTTTTTGAGGATTTCGAAGGTGGTCGGTCCGATTTGCAGGACGGCGGCGTGGAAGGCTTTGTCCGTGCCGTTATACGACGCGCGCAACTCTCTCATCTTGTAACAACCGTAGCCGTAGGAAGAGTAGACGGCGGGGTTTTCTATCATATATTCGTACGCCTTTTCGGGTGCGGTGAATATTTGAGAATATAGGCTGTGAGATGAAAATTCTTCAAGCGTCATCCCGAAGTAGTTTATATCTATATCCACAATCGTATAAAGATAGGTCACGAGTTCGTCGTTAAGACATTCGACCTCGTAGGCAAGTTTTTCTTGCGCGGTGCCGGGGAAGTATTTTGCGGAGTAGTATTGCGCGTACGACGCCCAGCCTTCCGCATATCCCGTGTAGCCTAAAACGGTGCGAAGGGGATGCGCTCCGCTCGTCTTGAAATAGGAGTGTTGAAGTTGGTGTCCGGGGATGCCTTCGTGGGATATGATATCAAAGCCGTAATAGCCGCCCGCATTGTATTCGTTGACGTAAATGGTTTCTTCTGCAGAGTTGTCGTCAACCGCGGATTTGAAGTAACTTGCGGGGTTATAAAAATCTGCCATGGATTCGGGAACGGATTTGAGCGTTGCGGACGGAACGCTGTTCGGGAGCGTGGGGAAGTCGGCGGAATACGAGGTTTTTAATAGCAAATAGTATTCTTCAAGTGCCGATTTCGTCATGTTGACGTCAAGCGTCGTATCTTCGTCGAGCCCCGCGGCAAGGGTGCGGAGTTTTGTCAGAGTGGAGTTGTATGCGTTTTGCAAATTGACGTATGCGGTTTCGACGGAGTCGCTTGTGGACGCCGTTTCCTCAAATAAAAGGGAGTAGTAATTCTTGCCGTTCGGATAGTCCGAAAGGGAGAGGTTTTCAGTGCGTCCTACAAGGGTGCTCGCACTCTCTGCAAGGGCTTTATAAGCGGGGATAAACTTGTCGTTTATAGTGGCTTTAGCATTCGCGATATACGCGGTTTTTTGTGCCTCGGAGAGAAATGAGCAATCCGCGATTTTATCCTCGAATACGGTGACGAGGAAATGTTGTCCGCCCTCCGCCACGGTCGCCATAGAGGTGCATTGCTCCGCGATTCCTTTGTAGACGAAGTCCGCTCTTGCATATCCCGCGTCTATGCGTTTTTGTTCGAACCTGACGTATTCGGGGAATGCGCTCTGACAATCTCCCGCAAGAAGAATCCAGTTTTGCACGTCCTTTTCGGATTTGAAAGCGTACTTGTCGAGATAGAGGGGAAGATATATGTTCCACCCGCCCGACGAGCCGAGATAGTTGTCGTTGAAATAGTAGTAGTCGCCGCGCTTCGAATAGGTGTAGAAATAGTTCATCACGGTGTCGTAGGCGCATTTTTCACTCGTGGAAAGGCGGTTGTAGTTGATTGAGGTCAAGGCGGTGCATATCTCTTTCAAAGACTCCATGTCCGACTTGTATTGATTTTCGTCGAATTGCGGACGGGGAAGAGTTGCGTCCCCGCCGTCAATGTCGAAGTTTTCGGGGTTTGAAAGTAGTATGTTGACCGAGATTGCATCTCCCGACAGCATCGACGTAAACAAACTGTCGAGAAGTGCGTTGAAATATTCCGAGCCGTAAGAAATCGAACACCCCGAAAACGCTACGCACAAGGTGACTGCTACCACTGTTATTGATACGGCAAGCGCCGTGATTTTAAGACGATTTTTGTTTTTCATACCTATATTTTACAACAACCGCAGACAAAATACAATAGTGTGAGTGTTTTTCTCGCGCATTTGCTCTTGCGCGCGTGAAATCGTTATGATATAATAACCGCAGGAGTTGAATATGGAATATAGAGGAGAGGGTGTTGCCGCACTCGTCAGCATCACCGATGAAATGCAAATCGTCAATCTCATTATGGTTGACAAAAAAATCAAAGACCTTCTTAAATGTCTTGCTTATTACGATGAATTTCGCACGGTTTTGCAATACGTAAACCGCGGTTTCGATTATTCCGCCGAAAAGCGTAAAGCGATGCAAAGAGTGGGTGAATACAACGTTTTGCGTTTGCCCAAAGCGGAAAAAACTCTCGTTGCGCTCGTATCCAATATGCTTGTGGAATTCGATAGCGGAAAGATGGATATCATCGCGTTTGCAAGCGTGTATTTCCCCGGTGCGTCCAATCAAGAAAGTTACGAAAAATTCGTCGCAGGCGTCATAGAGCCTTTCAAACTTGCGCTCGTCAGCCTCGTCGTCGGCGGAATAGAGGAGGAAACTCCCCTCGTGGAAAGAACGGTCGAATTTGCCCCCAGCGGACTTAGCGATCAAGCGCAATCCTTGCTCATCGCTCTCGTGAAATCAGTCAACGAAGCGCAACTCGACGCGGATACTCGCGCGGAACTTTTGTTGATTTTGGAAGGTTTCGCCGCCGCACTCGACAGCAGGGACGCACTTATCATCAAATCCATATGGCTCGGACTTCGCCGCGCGCTTGCTTCCCTTCGCATATGCGACCGCGAAATAGCAAAGATGAACGAAGTCATGGTCATGTACCTGATAACAAAGTAAAAAAGAGCGTTCCGTCGTCGCTTTCTGTGAAAGCGAAATATAGTGTAGTGCTTGCACTCTAATCTATATTTCCCCTTTCCTCACGTGTTTTCCCCCTCGTCGTTCCCCCTAAAGGGACCCACGACGACCGCTCGCGCGGGGGACAACACTCGGTTTCGCGTTAAGTAACGTTCCTCGTTATGCCACTGCGCTTTGTGCGTGCCGCTCCGCGAACCCAATGCACGCAGTCGCTTGTACTAAACGACGCCGCTCAACACTCGAAGTTCTCGGCGCGTCGCGCCTCGTGTTCCGTCTTCGAATGAGTGAATGCTTATATAAGAACGCTCCGAATAAACTGAACGCTAACACATGCTTGTCATTCAGAGGAGTGCGGAGTGCGACGAAGAATCTCCGGGAACGGCACCATATTCCACCAAACAAAGCGAAAACGTACGTTACTCTCTTCCCGCCAAGACGTCGAGTGTAACGCCGAGATAATCCGACAAAACGATTAAACTTGCAATTTTAGGGAAACCTTTTCCCGTGCGCCAATTTCTTATCATAGCGCGCGTTAGCCCAGTGTCTTTCGTCATTCTGTATTCGCTGATTTTTCTGCTTTTCATTATTTCGTCGAGAATTTCCGCAAACGAAGAACGGTCTTTTGTCGGCACGAATTGATTTTCTTCGTCTTTTCTGCCCGATAAATATTCAAGAGAACAACCAAAGTAATCCGCTATCTTTACAAATTTATCGAAATTAGGACAATATTCTCCGCGCAACCAACAATAAACCGCAGAAAAATCCGCACCGATTATTTTCGCAAAATCTCTTGATTCGATTTTATTTTCGACGAGCAATTCGTTCAATCTCTCTGAAAAAGCACTCATTTTTTCTACCGCCTGACAATTTGTAGAAAAAGTATGCTATTTTATCTCCTCAATAACTTGCAAAAGGAGAAACAATTACATATAATATAATAAAAACTCAAGGAGCAATATTATGGAAGAACTGTTTGTGAAAATCGGAGAAACTCTTTTATTAGAAATGGAAGAAATCAGCAACGTAGAGTATTTGAACAAAGAATTAGGGTGTTATATGATTATAACGACGGCGGATGACAAGAAATATATTTTGAGCGTTATAGAAAGTCTGTAAATGAACTTATCAATGCACTAATATAATCGAGTGCGGGTGTCCCGCCGGAACTTCTTACTTATTCACTATTACCTATTACTTCACAAAAAAATCCGACGATTTGCTCGTCGGATTTTTTATTAGACTTTAACGTTTTTGCACCGCTGTTTTATGTATCGCACGAAAGATTTTTCGTCGTCGTTCAGGTTCGAGGAATATTCTATGCCGTAATAATACTTGATTTCGGGCGAGAAGGGTACGAGGGTAAAATCGTCGGACATTTGTTCTTCGGCAATGAATTTATCTTGTACGACGATACCGTTTTTGCTTTTTACAAGGTCGATTATTCCTCTGCTGTTGCCGGTGTATACTACGTTCAATGGCGTGGATTTTGCTGTTCGCATGAAATATTGATAAGTTACGTGGTGTTCTTTCGGCAAAAATAGGGGCTGTTCTTTCAAGTCTTCTAATGTGATTTCTTTTTTAAGAGAAAGAGAATTTGTTTTGGGAATGAGGGCGACTAGGCTACTCGTTCCGCATACGACGTAACGTTTAGGCAATGGTTCTTTGTAGGGATAACATATCGTTATAACGCGGAGTTTGCCGTTGTCGAATTGGGATTTCAATTCGTTTATGCTTGCCTCGCATAGGTTTATTACGACGTCGGGGAATGCCGCGGAAAACTCGTTCAAGTATTTTGCCACTTCCCATTTGTCGGGGTCGTGCACGATTCCGATAGTCGCGTTTGCGCCGACTTTGGATTTTTCGAGTTCGTTAGAAAATTCTTGCAAGTCGTCTATGACGTTTCGCGCATACGGGAGCAATATTTTACCTTCGTCGGACAGCGCGACTTCTCTCGTCGAACGCACAAACAGGTCGCAACCGATTTCCTTTTCGATGGTTTGTATGTGGCGCGAAAGGGTTGATTGCGAAATGAACAGTTTTTTGCTTGCGGATATAAATTGTCTTTCCTCCGCAAGGACGACGAATTCTTTCAGATAATCGAGTTCCATATATACCTCCGATTCTTGATATTATCATATATGCAATTTGTGCATAAGTCAATAAAAAATATGCAATAATCGCATACGTTGTCATATCTATACGCGCGCGAATTTTGATGATATAATCAATTTTAGGATCGTAAGTACGTATAGTATTTGCGCACGAATTTACATATCGCGAGGAGAAAATTATGTTGGAAGCGCACAAAAATTTTATGCTCAACGAGAAAGACTTTTTGCCCGACGACTATCACGTCGAAGATAAAGAAAAACTCGAGTTGCTCAAAGATCTCGGTTTCCTTATTACGGATAGACGCGGCGTTAATTCGAGGGACGATCTCACGGAAAACGATTTCGAAGTGTGGGCGCTCGACAAAATAATGACCAAAGAAGAGGTCAAATTTATGCTCTCTTTCGAGAAGAAGAGAGTAAAAAAGTACACCGTCGAGCAATTGGCGAAGAAAAACGGCATTTCCGTAGAAAAGGCGCAGTCCCTCTGTGACGGATTATGCGGTACGGGTATTTTGGAATTCGATAGAGAAAGAAGGGACGGACAAAGGCAATACTTCATCCCGAAATTCGTCGTCGGTTCGGGTGAATACATGATGATGAACGGGAAACTCCTTGAAAGAGTGCCCGAAATCGCAACCCTTTTCAACATGACGTCGCAATGCATCGGACCTATCGCATCCGTTGTTCCGCAAGGCGGCGCAGGGTTGGGGATGCACGTAATTCCCGTGGAAAAGGCAATCCCGTCCGAAAACAAATCGGTATCCGTCGAACACCTTTCTTATTGGCTGGATAAGTACGACGGCAAATATGCGATAGGCATATGCTCCTGCCGCCGTCAGCAAGCAATGAGAGGAGAGGGCACGGGCGATATAGAAGGCGATTTTTGTATCGCGCTCGGAGATATGGCGGAATATATGGTCGAAACGGGCAAAGAGGCAAGATACGCAACGAAACAAGAAGTTCTCGATTTGATTGAATTGAGCGAGAAAAAAGGTTTCGTGCATCAAATCACAAACCTCGACGGCAAAGACAAAATCGTGGGCATTTGTAACTGCGCCGCGGGCGTATGTAACGCAATAAGAACGTCGCAACTGTACAACACCCCGAATACTTCCGCATCCGCCTATCGCGCGCACGTTGATAAAGATAAGTGTGTCGCTTGCGGGAAATGCGTTGAAGTTTGCCCCGTCGGTGCGGCTAAACTCGGTCAAAAACTTTGCAAAAAGAACGGCTGTGAGGTCGAATACCCCAAAGCGGAACTTCCCGATCTCACGGTTTGGGGAGTGGAAAAATGGAATTACAATTATCGCGACGACGCAAAAATCAATTGCTATGATACGGGCACTGCGCCTTGTAAGACGGCGTGCCCCGCGCACGTTGCGGTGCAAGGCTACGTGAAAATGGCGGGAGAGGGTAGATATCTCGACGCATTGAAACTAATAAAACAGGACAATCCTTTCCCTGCGGTATGCGGCGCGATATGCAATCATAGGTGTGAAGACCGTTGCATGCGCGGAACGATAGATCAACCCGTTGCAATCGACGAGATTAAGAAGTTTATCGCCGCGCGAGAACTTAACGAAGAAGATCGCTATATCCCCGATTGCACGAACGACGAAGGAAAACAATGGGATGATTATAAGATTGCCGTTATAGGCGGCGGTCCTGCGGGATTGAGCGCGGCGTATTACTTGCGTACGAAAGGTTATCCCGTTACGGTCTTTGAAAAAGAAAAAGAGGCGGGCGGAATGCTCCGTTACGGAATCCCCTCTTTCCGACTCGAAAAGGACGTCATTAAGGCGGAAATCGACGTTATAAAACAAATGGGCGCAGAAATTAAATGCGGCGTCGAAGTGGGCAAAGACGTCACTCTCGATGAATTGCGCGCAGAGGGCTACAAAGCGTTTTACGTCGCAATCGGTTTGCAAGGCGGAAGAAAGGCGGGCATAGACGGAGAGGATGCAATCGGCGTTGAAAGCGGCATCGATTTCTTGCGCAGAATCAACCTTGACGAAACGCAAAAAATCAGCGGAAAGACAATCGTCATCGGTGGCGGAAACGTAGCGATAGACGTGGCAAGGACCGCACTTAGAGCAGGCGCACAAAGCGTGGAAACGTATTGTCTCGAAGATAGAAAACATATGCCTGCATCCGACGACGAGGTCGTCGAAGCGGAAAACGAAGGCGTTGCGATAATTAACGGCTATGGACCGAAAGCGGTGATTAAAGATGAAAAAGGACATGTTAAAGCCCTTGTTTTGAAAAAATGCGTATCTGTTTTCGATAAGGACGGCAAGTTCAATCCGCAATACGACGAAGAGAATTCGATAGAGGTCGAGTGTGATAACGTGCTTATGGCAATCGGTCAAACCGCAATTTGGGGCGGTTTGCTCGACGGCAGCAAAGTGCAACTGAAACGCGGCGGCACGGCAGATGCAGACCCCGTCACTTTGCAAACGGCGCAAGAGGACGTTTTCGTCGGCGGAGATATTTTCCACGGAGCGAAATTCGCAATAGACGCCATAGCGGACGGTAAAGAAGGCATGGTGTCAATCAATAGATTCGTACACGACGGGCAAAGCCTTACGATAGGAAGAGATTTGCGAAAGTTTGTCGAACTCGATCGCGACGACGTAAAAATCGATTCTTACGACAATTCAAAACGTCAAACTCCGGCGATTGACAAAAAGTTGCAAAAAACGTTCAAGGACGAGCGCTTGCCGCTTACGGAAGAACAAGTCAGAAAAGAAGCGCAAAGGTGCTTGCGTTGCGGCGTAACCATCGTCGACGAAAATCGTTGTATAGGTTGCGGACTTTGTACGACCAAATGTAATTTCGACGCGATTCATCTTTCGAGAGATTTTCCCAAAGCGTCGAGAATGTATTCTGCGGAAGACGGCATCGTGCGTTCGCTGTTGCCGTATATGCTGAAAAGAAAAATCAAAATGAAATTAATAAAGAAATAAACTTCGATGAAAAGGCGCCGTTTACGCGGCGCCTTTTCTGTCTTCGTCGCTTTCGTGTCGAAAGCAATGACGGAACGCTTACGCGAGATTCTTCGTCGTTCTTCGAACTCCGCTGAATGACATTGAGTGCGAGTGTCCCGCCGAAACTTCTTACTTACTATTGTCTATTACTTCATGAAAAAATCCGACGATTTGCTCGTCGGACTTTTTATGCGGTTGTAGGTTTTATTAGACTCTCGTCGATTTGTCTTCGCCGATGCCGACCATTCCGTCAACGACGTATTTCTTGCCGTTAGGGTCTGTCACGAAACCTTTCACGGTGCCGTAGGAAAGCACGTAGTAGACGTCCACCGCAAGCACGTGTATGGGCATGCTGAACGCGTCGCCGATGGTGTAGGTTACGTTGACGATTTTGCCGCCCGTTGCCTCGTCCACGACGTTCCATTCTTTTGCCTTTCTCTTGCCGTCTTTATGCTTGAACACGACGGGAGGCATGGGATAGGATTCGCCCTCGAGCCAAATGACGTTTTCGTTGTAGTTGTCTTGCTCGACGGATTGGTTTCTGGTGAGGTTGAACGCAAAGTATTTTTCTTCGCCGTCGATGATTGTTTTGCCCATAGTGGTGAGCCAATCGTAGTGCATCTTGTAGGGATAGTAGCCCTTGTGGTCGTCGATGATGCCGACGGAGCGTTCGTTGGTGACGTACTTCTTGCCGTTTACGGTGATATAGCCGGTCGCTTTGAAGAAGTCCTTTTCGCTGTAAAGAGGATTACGGAAAGAGCCGTCTTTATTTCTCGCAAGAGGCATAACGCCGTTTGCAAGGGGAGAAACTCTCTCGAATTGCACGTCCATTTCGAAAGTGCGTTTGCCGAATTTGGTGTAGCCTTTCGCGCTTGCTTTGCCGTTCAAGAAGTCGTTGTCGATTCTAAATTCGCTGCTACCCGTCTTGAGATAGCAATAGTCGTCCACGAGTTGGGATGCGACTTTCGAACGCTTTACGGGGACGAAATTGCGCCATGCACTGACTTTTTGCGTCGCTTTGTCGTACCACACGAAAATGGAAAAACCGATAGGTCCCATGATATAAACCGCACTGATGAGTGCACCTTCGTCCATGTTGACTTCAAAAGCCTCCCATTCGGTCAAACGGCCGCGTTTCATGCAGTCGGGCATACGCGGTCCGCAGGGTTTGAGCGCGTCCATAAGGTTGAGTTTAGGAAAAGGCTTATCGAACGTGCCGTATTGCACTTTGCCGTTTTCGTCTACGATACTTGCGGGAGTAGGTGCGGGATAACGTTTCTCGGATACTTTGTAAGGATAGTCTGCCATAATATTGCCCCTTATTTGTTAATGATTAAACTATAACATTATATCCCCGTCTACGCAATAGACGATTTTTCGAAAATGTTGAAAATGTCCACTACCGTCTATTAAAATTGTCAAAATCACCATTGAAAATGCGCGGAATATATCGTATAATGAAAAAAAACCTCGGAGGTCAATATGGGGGAATATAGTAAATATATCGACGAAAAAAGACGCGCAGTGCCCACTCCCGCAAGTATCGTGGACGAAAACGGAATGGTTCGTTTCGGCACTTTCGACAAAGAATTCGAAAAAATGGACTTTCTCGCAATCAAAAAGCCGACCAAAGCACCTCAATTTATGAATAGACTCAAATTGACCCTTTGGGAAGCGACCGAAGTCCACCTCAAAAACGGCGTGTTGCTCGCGGTCGTTTGCGATATGGGTATCTTCGGCAAAACTTTGAACGTGTTTTACGACAAACGCACGAAAAAAGTCTATTGTTGGGATACGAACCTCAAATCCAGCGAAACCGTCATCGCGCCCAATCTTATCAACGGAGCGGTCGCGGAGGGCAAAACTCCCGTATCTCACGTCAAATACGTCAACGATTTCCAAGACGGCAAATGTCGTTTGACGGGTACGCACGAGGGCAAGTGCCTCATCACCGTGCCGAGAAAAGGCAAAACAATCGTGCAGTCTATAAAGGAAAATTACAGCGAGGCGACTATCGAATACGACTTTGAATTGACGAGAATTTCAAAGCCTTGCGTTGCGAGCATTCCGTTCGGCAAAAATCGTCCGCTTTATAGCCAAAAGGACTTCTTCAAGGCGGAAGGACGCCTTGTTATCAACGGCGAAGAAATGCTCACCGACGATGAAAGTACCGCAGTCGTAGACGACCACAGAGGTTATTACCCGCGTAGAGCGCATTACGATTGGGTCACCACTATGGGCAAGTGCAACGTGAACGGCGAAGAAAAATGGCTTGCGTTCAACCTCACGAGAAATCAGTCCATAGACCAAGATAAATATAACGAAAACATACTTTGGTTCGAGGGCAAGACGAGTATTCTGCCGCCGATTACTTTCAAGAGAAATCCCGAATGTAAGGATTTCGAGAATTATAGCGAATGGATAGTCCGCGACGAACACGATATGGTCAACCTCAAATTCAAAGTGTACAATATGAATCCCATGATAATGCACGCGCTCGTCGTCAATATCGACTACTATATCGCTTTCGGCAAGTTGGAAGGGTACGTCCGCGACGAAGACGGCAACAAATACGTCCTCGACGGCATGATGGGAATGGGTGAAGACAAAACGCTCTTGCTGTAAGAGCGTTTTCCCGTTGCCGCAAAAGGTGTGATTTTGGGGTCGTGCAGTTTGCGGCGCGCATAAAAAAAGAGCCCGTAGAGAGTGCGATACGAGGGACGAAAACAAGCATTTTTCAATTATATCGTTAATAATTGAGAAAATTTTGTAAATCCGCTTGACAAAAAGATTTGTTTATCATATCATAATCAAGCATTCGTTGCGGGGTAGAGCAGTGGTCCAGCTCGTCGGGCTCATAACCCGGAGGTCGAGGGTTCGAATCCCCCCCCCGCTACCACAATAATGGCGGCGTAGCTTAGTTGGTTATAGCGGCCGGTTCATACCCGGCAGGTCGTT
>CAZRHE010000028.1:0-15356 GCA_964599875.1 uncultured Bacteroidaceae bacterium | reverse complement strand
AAGACATCGCCCTTTCACGGCGGTAACCCGAGTTCGAACCTCGGTAGGGTCACCACATAAAGGGCTACTCATAGGAGTAGCCCTTTGTTTTTAGGAGGCTTAGCTCAGTTGGTTAGAGCACTTGCCTTACAAGCAAGGGGTCACTGGTTCAAGTCCAGTAGTCTCCACCAAAATCCCGAAACCCTACTGTTTAGTAGGGTTTTTGCATTTCTATAGTGCCTAAAAGTTGCCCGAAATTGCCTGATTTTGCCCTGAATTGTGACAACGAGTGTGACAATGAAAGTTGATTAAATCGTCACTGAATAGTGTGGATTAATTTAAGTTTTTCCTCTTGGGGACGGAGCAAAATGCGGAAAAGTTTTCCTCTTTTTGCTCCGTCCCCAAGAGGAAAAGAGCGGGATATGGTGCGGGGGAAGTCGATTCGTCAAAAGAGCGGTTTTTTGCTGTTCTCAAGAAAAAATTTTAAATTCTGTCACATCAAGTGTCACTTTTTTGGTCTTGACTTTGACCGCTAAATCGCGGGTGAAAATTTGTCGAAAAGAAGCAAAAACCGATTGAAAATTATGAGTTGCCGTTTTCGCCGTCGGGAGCGGATAGGGGGAGAGTGCCGTCGGTGGTCAGGTAGCCGAAACCGTAGGATATGCAATATTTCTTTAGCGTTTCCATGCGCTTTTGACCATAGGGCGTGTCGATGATGCTTTTCGGCACTGCGTCGATTAAAACGAGGCTGTTGTCGTGCATAAGGCATTGGAAAGAAATCGGTCTGTTATAGCCCGTAATCGACAAAGAATGAAGTTTGATTCGTTTAAACGTCTTATAAGATAAGAATTTTCGTAGCAACGCTTTTTCTTCGTAATTCATATAGTTGTTGTCTATGAATTGGCGCGCGTTTATACAATCGTTCGAATCGTCGCCGTCGAGTCTGTCGAAATCCTCGTCGCTTATTATTCGTTTGCGGTCGAATTCGATTGCGGCGTATACGGAATCGTTAAATTCTCGACTTTCTTTTTCTTTAACGAACAATCTTCTATCGTTCAGAAAATGTTTTTTATAGCGATTGTTTCATCTTTCACGCTGTCGAATCGTTTACGCGTTATCCCGAAAACAAAATCCGCAAGTTCGGGTCTTTGCCTGTCAACGCAAATATACGCGACGAAACCGACCAGCGAACTTTCTACGATATCTTTAAGTAGGCGGTATTTTTCTTCTTCGAGCAAGATGTTGTCGAAAGTTTTCAGGGAGGGGCGAACGAACGCGGCTTTGCATTTTGTCATTACGTAACCTACCGACGCCGTGCTTAAATTGAAATCGACCGCTAAAATCCGCAGTGTTTTAGGTTTGTCGAGAAGCCCCAATCTTTCTATAAAAATATATTCGTTTTTATTCGTCAATTTGGCGCGCGCCGACCGTAATAAATAGTCGATGAGCCTTTCGTATAATGCAGGGTAGGCGGATAGGTTTTTAGTGTAATCCGAGAAAGCGTTGAACGCTGAAAGGTCCGCGTTTTCAAGTGCGGCGTCGTATTCGTTTAAGGCAAGTTTGAATTTGTCGGTCAGGTTTGTTAATTCTTGTAGCGATTCTTGAAATTCAGCAACGTATTCTTTGTCGGAAATCGCGTTAAGAAGATACCTGTGAAGTTCGGACAAGCGTGTACGCCCGAAACTCTTGAATCTTAATAGGCAGTCCATCGGCACTATTTTTAGCGTGCCTACGTCGTAAATGCCGTTTTCGTTGAGAACGCGTTTCAAACGAAAATAGTCCTCTCCGTCGAAACACAAGCCGTCGTATTCGTCGCCTATGCGGCGTAAAATTGCTCCGCATTGTTCTGCTTTAAGCACGGATTCGGCATTGATAAGTTTTGAATACTTGCGCCGTTTCGGCACGGTGAGTCCGTTCACGTCCGCGTTCAACTGAAAGCCTTGAACGGTTCTTGCGATTTCTTCGTCGTACGATGCGTCGCAGTCGAAAGGTACTTTGTTCGCCTCGAATTTGAATTTTACGTAAGTCACGCCTTTATCGCGCGAAAAGTAACACATAAAGTAGTGATTGCGTTCTTTTATACCGAAAATCTCTCTTTTGAACGAGAAGTAGCAATCAGGAAAATACGCCTGAAATTTTTCAAGCAATTCGCGTGCTTTCGACTCTTCTTTTTCGGTTAATTCGTAGGTTCCTATTGATAACATTTCGGTGGACTCGATAACGAAAAGCACCGCTTTTTCGGCGGTGCTTTTGAGTTGGACGTTGGATTATTTTCTTGCGATTGCTTTCTTTGCCGCCGCGATAATATCTGCAGTGGTGAGATGGAATTTCTCGCTGAGATATGCGTTCTTGCCGACTTCGCCGAAACTGTTCTTGACGCCGACGAGTTCGACGGGGGCGGGGCATTTTTCGACGACGACTTCTGCGACTGCAGAGCCAAGACCGCCGTTGGTCGCGTGGTTTTCGCAAGTGACGATTGCGCCGGTATTCTTGACCGCTTCTGCGATTGCGTCTTCATCGATAGGTTTCCAAGTGTGCATATTGAGGACGCCTGCCGAGATGCCTTCTTTTGCAAGTTCGTCCGCCGCCGCGATCGCTCTGGATACCATGATACCGCTTGCGATAAGGGTTACGTCTTTGCCGTCGCGAATCTTGGTCGCTTTGCCGAGTTGGAAATCGGGGACGTCGTCGAAGACGTGTTCCGCTTTCTTACGGAAGAGGCGGATATAGACCGCGCCGGGGTAGTCGATGATTTGAGGAATCGCGCGAGCGAGCATCGCCGCATCGGTAGGTTCGAAACAAACCATTTTGGGGATTGCTCTCATGATTGCCATATCTTCGAGGGGCATATGAGTGCCGCCGTTTGCTTCCGCGCAGACGCCGGGGTCGGAGCCCACGATTTTGACGTTGCGTTTCGCATATGCGACGGAGATGAAGATTTGGTCGTAGCAACGACGAGTCGCGAATGGTGCGAAGGAATATGCAAAGGGGATTTTGCCCATTGCGGACATGCCTGCCGCAACGCCGATGAGGTTTGCTTCCGCGATACCCACGTTGACGAATCTGTCGGGATGAGCCTCTTTGAATGCTTTCGTTGCGTGGCAACCCATGAGGTCAGCCTCGAGAACGACTATTCTGTTGTCGGTATTTGCCATTTCGGCGAGGGTGTTTGCGAGTACTTGTCGCATTTCTTTTTCGTCAGTCATTATTCATACCTCCCCGTTTCTTTTCTCCACAGTTCTTCGGGAATGGACATACTATGGCAGTTTGCCACGCCTTCGGTGAAGGATGCGCCTTTTCCTTTGATAGTGTTGAGAATAATCATGCTTGCTTTGCCCTTTTGCGCTTTTGCGTTATCGATTGCGTCCGAGATAGCGGTGAGGTCGTGACCGTCGATATCTTGCACGTAGAAACCGAAAGATTTCCATTTATCCGCCGCGGGTGCGAGGGAGTTGATGGAATCGGTAGGGCCGTCGAGTTGCATTTTGTTGTTGTCGAGGAATACGATGAGGTTATCGAGTCCTCTGTTGCCCGCGAACATGGATGCTTCCCAGATTTGACCTTCTTGAGATTCGCCGTCGCCGATGAAGCAATAAATGGTTGCGGGGTTATTGTCGATTTTCGCCGCAAGCGCCATACCGACTGCCGCGGAGAGTCCTTGACCGAGAGAGCCGGCGGTGAAGTCGATGCCGGGGGTCTTGTTCATATCGCAGTGAGAGGGGAGATTGGTGCCGTTTTGATTGAGGGTCTTGGTCCACTCTTGAGGATAATATCCGAGGTCTGCGAGTACTGCGTACATTGCGGGGCCTGCGTGTCCTTTGGACATGATTATGCGGTCGCGGTCTTGCTTTGCAGGGTTTTTGGGGTCGACGTTTGCTTTGGAATAATAGATAACGGTGAGTGCATCCATGACCGACATCGTTCCGCCGATATGACCGACCCCGAAGTGGCCGATGATTTCGATGGCGTCGTCACGGAGTTTTCTTGCTTTCGCCGTCAAGAATTCGAGTTTTTCTTTTTCCATATTTTCCTCCTTTATTGTTTCGATTATACCACTTTGCGGACGCTATTTCAAGAGTGAATTTGAAAAAGGTTTACTTTTACACCAAAGTCAACGGCGAAAATGCGCAATATATAAAATACGGCAATCTAACGCACTCGATTTGCAATAAAATTTTCGGTTTGATTTATTTTTCGTCTTTGACGGTTTGCTTGGCTGGGCTGATGGCACGAAACACTTGACTAAATTTGAAAGTTAGTATATATTATTACGCGATTAAAAATAATATATAGGACAAGGAGTGTGCTATGAAAAAAATTATGCAGAAAATATTTGCAACCGCAAGCGTAATTATAGCGGTCGTGCTCATCCTGATTCTTATTGTCACCGCTTTCGGCGGAATCGATTTCGAAGAATTTGAAAATTCTCTCGTGAGAGGACTTTTCGTTACGCTCGGCATATTGTACTTCGTCTTGTCCGCCGTGACGCTAATCATGACGTTCATAAACGACGACGCAGTGAAGGAAATCGTGCTTCGCTCCGAAAAAGAGGGCGCGAGCAAAGCGTCTTTGTCCGTCGTTCGCAAACTCGTCAAGAGAACTTGCGCATCCGTTGAAGGCGTGAAATGCGGCAAAATCGCAATCGTATCCAACGAATACGGCGTCCGCCTCAAAGTCAGCGTCAAAATCGTGGATAAGGACGTCGTCGAAACCGAAACTTACGTCCGCACCATGCTCGAAGACGCGTTCTACGGCGCGCTCGGATTCCGCTTCCACGCAATCGAAATCAAAGTCACCGCGCTTCAACCCGCGTATAAAGTCACTCAAGCGGACGTGTCTGAAAAAGTGGCGGAAATTCTCAAGGGCGACGAGGAAACTCCCGCGGAAGAACCTGCAATCGAAGAATCCGCAGTCGAAGAAATCGCATCTCAATCCGTTGAGAGCGTAGCGCAAGAAAACGAACTCGTCGAGGAAATCGTCGAAGAAACCGCAGATGCGGAAAACGTTGAAAATCAACCTGAAATTTCAGGAGAAGAGGAATAAAAAATGAAAGAAGTCTATCTTACCAAAGAAGGTTTTCAAGAACTCAAAGAAGAACACGATTATCTCGTGTCCGTAAAACGTATGGAATGTGCCGAAGCAATCAAAAAGGCTCGTGAATTCGGCGACCTCAGCGAAAACGCTGAATACGACGCGGCAAAGCAAGAGCAAGGTTTCGTCGAGGCGAAAATCAAAGAACTCGAAGACAAACTCCTGCACGCAGTCGTTATCGACGAAGTCGCAACCACCAACAAAGTTTCCCTCGGCAAGACCGTCGTCATCAAGGACGTCGAATTCGGCGATGAAGAAGAATATCGCGTCGTCGGTACCACCGAAGCGGATATCACCGCGGGTAAGATTAGCAACGAATCTCCTCTCGGAAAAGCCATCATGGGACAAAAGAAAGGCGCGATAGTCGGCGTCGTCACCCCCACGGGCGCAGTCGTCGAATACAAAATCGTAAGCATCAAATAAGGATATACAAATGAGCGAAAACGTCAAAAACGTCGCCGTCGAAAAAGAGGTCGACGTCAGTGAAGTTAAAAAAGTCAGAATAGATAAGTTGGAAGATCTCGTCGCGAGAGGGAAGAATCCTTTCGAAATCACCTCTTACGACAGAAGTGCCACTGCGGGCGCAATTCTTGCGAATTACGAGGCGTTCGAGGATAAAATTGTATCCGTCGCGGGCAGACTTATGTCCAAACGCGTTATGGGCAAGGCAAGTTTCGGTCACGTCATGGACAGCGACGGCAATATTCAAATTTACGTCAGTCGCGACGATTTGGGAGAAGGCGAATACGCTGACTTCAAAAAACTGGATATAGGCGATATCGTCGGAGTAGAGGGTAGAGTTTTCAAGACCAAAACGGGAGAAACCACTATCCACGCAACCAAAGTTACCTTGCTGTCAAAGTCTTTGCTTCCTCTTCCCGAGAAGTATCACGGACTCACCAACACGGATATGAGATATCGTCAACGCTATCTCGACCTCATCGTCAATCCCGAGGTCAAGGATACTTTCGTCAAGCGTTCCGCGATTATCCGCTCAATCCGCAATTATCTCGACGGACAAGGCTTTATGGAAGTCGAAACCCCTATGCTCGTATCAAACGCAGGCGGGGCGGCGGCAAGACCGTTCATCACGCACCATAACACCCTCGACGAGGATTTCAAACTCCGCATTTCTCTCGAACTTTATCTCAAGAGATTGATAGTCGGCGGCATTGAAAAAGTGTATGAAATCGGCCGCGTTTTCCGCAACGAGGGCTGTGATACAAGACATAACCCCGAATTTACGCTTATGGAACTCTATCAGGCGTATACGGATTATAACGGCATGATGGATTTGACCGAAAATATGTTCCGTCACGTTGCAAACGAGGTGCTGGGCACCACCACTATCGTCTACAACGGTATTGAAATGGACCTCGGCAAGCCTTTTGAAAGAATCACGATGGTAGACGCCGTCAAGAAATATTCGGGCGTGGATTGGAATGAAATTCACACCGTCGAAGACGCAAGAAAAGCGGCGGATGAACATCACGTCAAGTACGAAAGCAGACACAAAAAAGGCGATATTCTCAACCTCTTCTTTGAAGAATTCGTTGAGGAACATCTCGTTCAGCCAACCTTTGTCATGGATCATCCCATCGAAATTTCTCCGCTCACGAAGAAAAAACCGTCCAATCCGGAATACGTTGAACGCTTTGAGTTGTTCATGAACGGTTGGGAAATGTGCAACGCATATTCCGAACTCAACGACCCCATCGACCAACGCGCGAGATTCAAGGAACAAGAAAAACAACTCGCCCAAGGCGACGAGGAAGCAAACACCACCGACGACGATTTTATGAACGCACTCGAAATCGGCATGCCTCCTACGGGCGGTATCGGTTACGGCATAGACAGACTTTGCATGTTGCTCACGGACTCCGCCGCAATCCGCGACGTCCTTCTTTTCCCGACGATGAAGTCCCTCGACAAGTAATATCGAATCAAAATCCACAAAAAATTCAAAAGGTTCTGCGATTGCGGGACCTTTTTCGTACTCGCCGTTTTATGTTGCCGAGAAAAGAGCAATTCCGCCGAGAAAATATTATTATTGAAATCTGCACTCGGTGGGTATATAATTGTATTCACAAGAGGGAAAGAGGCGGCTAATCTATGAAACGACGAGAATGAAAAAGCACCGCCCACCCCCCACGATGTGTTCAGGCTGGCGCATAAGCGGAGCAGTTGGCTGAATCATAAACGGTGCTTTCTATTTTTATTATATGCAGAAAAGTGAAGAGCAGTCAAGAACAATTGATGAGCAAGAATAAAAAGGAGGGATAAATAATGGGACGTTACGAAAATATACAAACGTTAGAAGAATTTACTGCAGAGGTAAAAAGGCAATTAACGGAAGAATTAAGCATGGGAAACGAAAAAGACTTTGAAGAGTTCTTTAACAGCGATAAGGTTCAAAAAGCCATAAAAGAAAAATTCTACGACGGTTATGAACGCCTAAAACAGGGAAAGATTACACAACGCGTATTTGACGAGGGCACAACTTCTTCAATAGCGAACTGTTTATACTATATGTTTTGAGATTAAATAAGACGGCGTATTAAGGTGTAAAATAATAGGAGAGAATGACAATGAAACTTAACGACATGATTGAAGCAATACAATTTGGAGTTAACCGCTTCGCCGAAGGTGAGGCAAGCGATTATATAAAAGAGCTCGAAACGGGAGAAGCAAGTACCGACGTTATCGGAATTGCATTGGGGATATATTTTGCGATAGACTCTTTAAGCAATTCTTTTATTGCGTACTTCGGAGATGAAAAAGTGTCTGAAATGCTTGGATTGTCGCAACTGTCGGAAAGACTATCAAATGCACTGGCTGGCAAAAAAAGCAGTCTATAGCGTTTTGAGAAACAAGAGAAAACAAGGATGGGAAAAACAATGGGACGTTACATAAACATACAAACCTTAGAAGAATTTACAGCAGAGGTAAAAAGACAATTAATAGAAGAGTTTTTGTGCAAAGAAGACGAGGAATTTGAATCGTTTTTTAAGAGTAAAGATGCGCAAGAAACAATACAAAGAGGATTCAACGGCGGTTTAAGAAGACTTAAAACCGGCGAAATAACACAGAGAGTTTTCGACATAGGAAGGACGTCTGCTGTTGCAAATTGTCTATACTATATGTTTTGAGATTGAACAAGACGGCGTATTAAGGTGTAAAATAATAGGAGAAGACAATGACTGAACAAATATCAACACAAGTGCTTGAGGTTATCGCCGAAGCAATAGACCGTTTAGAAACGATTCACGTAGATGATTATATAAAGGAAGATAATTTTGACGTGCTGTTTGGCATTTACGTTGCCATTGACAGTATTAATAATACTTTGCAATGTGAGTTTGGAGGCACGGAAGTATCCGATGCATTGGGTATATCTCGACTCGATGACAAACTTGAGACGGCCCTCTACGGCAAAAAGAAGTAGTCTAAAAACAGAAGGATATAATATGACGGAAGAACAAAAAAAAGAGTATGAACGTTTTGTAGAAGTCGCTGCGCGCAAAGGATACGATCAAATAGTTTGTCTTGCCGCGGGTAGTATTATGCTGTCAAACCAAGACTGGAAAGGGACTATTTCAGATATCATTTCACTTGCTGAAGAATGTAATAACGGCGATGAATTCGGGCACTTGTTGTTAGAACGGTTCCCGGAATGATACGTCGTTTGCTATCGTGATATAAGGAGAAAATATGAATCTACTGTCGTTGGTCGTTGAAAACACGGACAATCGTCGGACTTATCCTTTTGCGACGGAGTTATATCGCAAAGGGTTTAGTATTGATTTTGCTCCTATCACGGTAATCGTCGGAGAAAACGGCGTAGGCAAATCCACGTTGCTCGAATCCTTGGCATATTCTATGGGATTTCCGACTTATGGCGGAAATATGAACAGCGAAGTTTATTTAGGCGAGTTAAATAGGGTGGTGGAGCACAACAACAGCGGTTGCCCGTCACTGTATACGCTGTCCGAAGTCTTGAACGACGACCCCGATAAAAGAGTGCAAATAGACAACAACGTGCTGTCGCAATATATAAAACTCAAATGGCGTATTCGCAGCAAGAAAGGAATGTTTATACGCGCGGAAACTTTTGCCATGATTATCAATATACCGCGATATCATGCGCAGGACAGGAGCCACGGGGAAGGGATAGTGGATATCGTGAGCGAAATACACGACGACGGCGTGTACGTGCTGGACGAGCCGGAGTCCGGATTGTCGCCTACTAAAATTATGGAATTAATGGTGTTGATGGACAAAAAGCAGCGCGAGTATGGTTGCCAATTTATCTTGTCTACGCACAACCCGATGTTGATGTGTATTCCTAATTGCAAATTGTTGGAGATGACTGAATCCGAACTCAAAGAAACAATCCCCGAAAGGACGAGCCATTATGAAATAACGAGAAGTTTTTTGAACAAAAAGGAGAAATTTTTGGCTGATTTGTTCGACGAAGAATAACAAGCGCATATAGAAACAACACTTCGTAAAAAGGAGATTATAATGGATAATAAAGAATACGAATATTTGGTCGAGGCAATACAACTTGCGTTGAATAGGTTCGAAAAAGACCACGCAAACGAATACATGGAAAGACGGAACGAAGGCGAGTACTTCGCGCTTGTTTTAGAAGGTATGTATTTTACGATAGAATCTATAAAAAATTCGATAGATTGCTATTACGGCACTGAAAAAATGTCAAAAGAGTTGGGCTTTAAAAAATTGGCAAATACGATAGAAAAGGCAGTATTTGGCAAACACGAATAAAGGCAAAATTCGTATACACTCGGCGTATTGGCAAAAGCGACAACGGAATATTACTATAGAAGAATAAATGCGATGAAAAAACACTTGTCGGTCGGCAAGTGTTTTTAAGTGGATTTTTGGAGATTTAGCGGATGAAGTGAGTGGCTATGCGGGTTTCTTTTTCGGGCAAGCCGTATTCCTTTTTGCCAAGAGCGATGCTTTTGATAAGGAAGGACATATTTCTTGCGAGGGTACGCATGGTTTGTTTGCCTTCGCCGTCCTCGTTTGCCTCTCCTACTTCGCGCCCGTGGATGCTGTTCCAATATTGACTGGACGCGACGGGCATACCTGATATTGTAAAGAATTTGTTGAGTTCGTCGAAAGTCGCGGAGCAACCGCCTCGTCTTGCGCACGCGATGCTTGCGCCGACTTTCATCGTTTTATCAAAAGGCGTGCTGTAAAACAATCTGTCAAGGCAAGCAATAAGGGTGGCGTTTGCGGATGCATAGTACACGGGGCTTGCGACGACGAGCCCGTCCGCCTCTTCGAATTTGGACGCCAACTCGTTCACGATATCGTCGAAAACGCATTTGCCGATTTCCGCGCAACGCCGACAAGCAATACAACCGCGGACGTCTTTCATGCCTATTTGCACGACTTCGAAATCTATGCCTTCTTCGTCGAAGACCTTTTTCATTTCGTCAAGAGCGATAGAGGTGTTGCCGTCTTTTCTGGGGCTTCCGTTGATTGCGAGTACTTTCATTTCGTCCTCCTGTTTCAAATCGTGATTATTGCGATTTGGCGCAATATTGGTTTTATATACGACTATTGAACGGATAAACCGCTTATTTTGCGATTATAGATTCATTTCGCGGATTTTGTTCTTTATGATTTCGTATGCCGCTTGCGGGGTTTTTACGTCAAGCACCGCCGCTTCGAAAGGGCATATGCCGTCCCCGCTCCTATTTATGATATTGTCGACGAGTGTGCCGTATTCCGTTTCGATTCTGTACTCTTGCAACGTTTCGAGTGCGGACTTGCTGACGACGCCCGCATACGTGGATTTCACACCGAGCAGGACGTATAGGAATGCGGTCGCTTTGCCTATCACTTTGTCCGCCGCGCTATATCCGTCGAAATTTTCTCCGTTATCTATCCATTCGACAAGGGGCTTGACTCCGCGCCTTTTCGAAACGCGGACGTCTTCGTCTTTGCGGATAACGCAAGTGTATTCGCCCGAGAATAAACCTTCTTTCGCTTTGTTTAGGTCAGTCATTTTTATCGCCAAGTTTCTTCACGAAGTCCGCCATCATTTCGCTGATTTTGATTTTTTGAGGACAGACCGCTTCGCATGCGCGGCAGCCAAGACACGCGGACGGTTTTTTGTTTTCGGGGAGTGCGCCTATTGCCATGGGAGCGAGGAATCCGCCGCCCGAGAAAGAATGTTCGTTGTATAGTTCGATGAGGTTCGGGATATCGAGGGACATAGGGCAGTGAGAAGTGCAATAACGGCACGCCGTGCAGGGCAGAGTGTCTTTCGCGGTCATCGCCTTTGCAATATCGAAAAGGGTTGTGACTTCGTTTTCCGAAAGGGGATTTTCCGTCTTGAACGTATCGATATTTTGTTTTAGTTGTTCCATATTCGACATGCCCGAAAGGGTTACGGTGACGGACGGAATGGATTGCAGATAGCGAAACGCCCATTCTACGACGGATGCGTCGGGACGGAGATCCTTGAGTTTTTCTTCGTATTCGGGCGCAAGCGTCGCGAGTTTTCCGCCGCGGACGGGCTCCATAACCCAAATCGGAATATTGAGTTCGTTCAGCAATTCGACTTTCGCTTTTGCGTTTTGCATTTTCCAATCCAGCCAGTTGAGTTGAATTTGGCAAAATTCCATATCCTTGCCGTATGCGTCGAGAAAGCGTTTCATGGTTTCGAGAGTGCCGTGCACCGAAAAACCGAGATGACGGATTCGTCCGTTTTTCTTTTGCTCCATAAGGTAGTCGTATATGCGATATTTTTTGTCGAGATATGCGTCGATATTCAATTCGCAAACGTTGTGGAAGAGATAGAAGTCGAAATATTCCACTCCGCATTTTTTGAGTTGCGATTCGAAAATCTCTTCGACCTTATCCATGTTGTTGAGGTCGTATCCCGGGAATTTCGTCGCAAGATAATAACTTTCGCGCGGATATTCCAAAAGGAGTTTTCCCATAACGTTTTCGGAATTTCCCTCGTGATATCCCCACGCGGTGTCGAAATAATTGACGCCGTTTTCGATTGCGTAGGCAATCATTTCGCGGGTTTGCTCGACGTCGATTTTGTCGTAACTTCCGTCGACGACGGGGAGGCGCATTCCGCCCATGCCGAGTGCGGATAATTTGATATCTTGGAAATTTCTGTAAATCATTTTGCTATCTCCGAAAAGTTTCTCCGTTCAGTATAGCACAAAACGAGGAAAAGTCCATACCGAGAGTGTATTTATGGAAAATTTGCGTTGTTATCAATCAGGATAAAAGGGTGATTTTCGTCGTTATCGCCGTAGTGTCCGATTTGAAAGCGCGGAAGTAAAGTATTTGGGCCAAAATCAAGGGCGCGGGATTTTATACATTGACAAGCGCGCGCATAATATGGTAATATGTTGCAAGTAAAAACACCCGTTATGGAGGAGAATTATGGCAAAATCGTTAGATAGCTTACTTCAAGATTTTGTAAACAAAAGTTACGAAGAGATCAGAGATGCGGCGGAATACGGCATGCGTTACGTTCTTCCCGAACTTAAGAAAGTTTTCGGCGAAGAACTCGCATTTGCCGCGTTGCTTTCGATGATTTCGAGTTGTATAGCGGTGGACGGAACGTTCTCTGCAAAAGAACAACAATTGATGCACGAAGTTTTGGGATTGACTCCCGCCAAGGCGAAAACCCTTATCGAGAGTTCTGCGGATATCGACTTCGCAGACAAATTCATCGATGCATGCGACTTGGAAACCAAGATGAGTTTGGTCACCATCTGCCTTTGCTTCTTTGCAGTCGACGAAAGAATTTCTTCAGACGAAGTCAGATTGCTCGCTCGTTTCATCGAAGACTAATCGGAATTCTCTAATAAAAGTACAGTCCTTTTTGGGACTGTATTTTTTTATGCCGCGGGAAACGTGTTCCAAGCGTACTATATTTATAAAGCGGTTGAAACGGACGGAAACTATGATATAATAGATTAAATAGGAGAAAACTATGCTTGCATACACTTATCTTTCACAAGGAAAATTCGGCTTGGTCGAAAAGGAAAAACCCGCTATCGTAAACGAAAACGACGCAATCGTCAAAGTTACGCTTGCGAGTATTTGTTCAAGCGACCTACATATAAAGCACGGCAGTGTGCCGAGAGCGGTGACGGGGATAACCGTCGGGCACGAAATGGTCGGCATAGTAGAAGAAGTCGGCCCTGCGGTTACGAAGGTTAAGCGCGGGGACAGAGTCACCGTCAACGTGGAAACCTTTTGCGGAGAGTGTTTCTTTTGCAAAAACGGATTCGTCAACAACTGCACGGATAAAAACGGCGGTTGGGCGCTCGGTTGTCGCATAGACGGCGGGCAAGCGGAATACATCCGCGTGCCTTTTGCGGATACGGGACTTAACGTAATCCCCGATTCGGTGACGGACAGACAAGCATTGTTTGTCGGCGACGTTCTTGCTACGGGTTATTGGGCGGCTAAAATCTCGGAGATTTCGGAGGACGATACCGTCCTTATTATAGGCGCGGGGCCTACGGGGATATGCACGCTCCTTTGCGTAATGCTGAAAAACCCGAAACGCATTATCGTATGCGAAAAAGAGAAAAACCGCATGGAGTTTGTCAAAAAGCATTATCCGACGGTCGACGTCGTCACTCTCGAGAATTGCCGTGATTTCGTTCGCAAGCATTGCGAGCACGGCGGTGCGGACAGGGTGATAGAAGTGGCGGGTGCGGAATCCACTTTCCGCCTTGCGTGGGAGTGCGCAAGACCTAACGCAGTCGTTACGATAGTCGCGCTTTACGACAAACCGCAAATTCTGCCTTTGCCCGATATGTACGGCAAAAATTTAACCTTCAAAACGGGCGGGGTGGACGGTTGCGACTGCGAAGAAACCCTTGCGCTCATAGCGGACGGCAAAATAAATACGGAGCCGCTTATCACACACGTCTATCCGCTGTCGAAAATTGACGAAGCGTACGATTTATTCGAAGAAAAGCGGGACGGCGTCATAAAAGTTGCGATAGAGTGTTAGCGGTCGCGCGCAAAAACAGTTGCATTTTGTCGAGCAAAAGGAGAAAACTATGTTGTTGAGAAAAGCAGAGAAACACGAGGCGAAGGCGTCTTATAAGTGTATAGAGGACGCAAGGGCATATCATAAATCTATGGGATTCGTGCAATGGCATCCCGATTATCCTACGCTTGCAACAATAGAAGAAGATATCGAGAAGGGTATCGGCTACGTGTTTGCGGACGAGGAGGATATCTACGGATATTGCTGTATCGTCATCGGAGAAGAGCCCGCATACATCGAAATAGACGGCGCTTGGAAAACGGATAGACCTTATGCCGTCATGCACAGAATGGCGTTTTCAAGCGATGCAAGAGGGAAAGGACTGTCCCGTATCGCAATTGCCTTAATAAAGGATTTGTGCTCGGAAAACGGAATAGACGCAATTCGCGCGGACACGCAGGAGGAAAACAAGGTGATGCAACACGTCCTCGCGCGCGAGGGATTCGAGTATTGCGGACTGATAACTTTCGACGGCGGTCCGAAACTTGCATACGAGTGGGATAGATGAATAGAGCCGAGCAATTTGCTTGACTCTGTTCGTTAGTCTTGTCCTAACAATTCGGTATCGTCAGCCATTATTACGTCCTTAAAAGGAATCCCGCCGATGACTAAACTCTCCAATAATGTGGTGACACTTTCTCTTTCGTCTAATAATTCATATAAACATATGTCAGGGTGTTTAGGATTTCTTTTATCGGTCTTTTTGTAAAGTCCAAATTGAATCACATTTCCATTGTCATCGATTTTGTCTTTCTCATCATACATTGTTCCCGTATTTAGACGATACTCGACGCCGTTATACAAAAAATCCAAACCAAACCAGTGGCCGTCGGACGGTCCCCAAACACCGATATATTGCGACAAAAATTCATCCAAAGAATGATACTCGTTTTTTCTCACTTCAAATAATACTCCTTTTTGATTTTTTTATCAAAGGCATAACGACACACCTCTTGCTTTGTATATCGGTGGTGAAGCTAAAAACTCAAACTGTCTGGATTCAGTAAAAAATCAAACAAGCTCATCAGGTAAATTCCGTTTTCATTGTAATGAGAGCGGGAAATATCTTTTACAATAATGATTTTCTTAAACGAATCGGTAATGCGTATCAAGGAATTTTGTTCTTGTTCCAATTTTTCTTGCGACGGAAGCGAAAGCGCGACTTGAATATAATAGCGCTTGTCTGACATATTGCAAACAAAATCGACTTCGG
>CAZRHE010000027.1:0-15611 GCA_964599875.1 uncultured Bacteroidaceae bacterium | reverse complement strand
GGTCCCTTTAGGGGGAACGGCGATGGGGAAAACACGTGAGGAAAGGGGAAATATAAATCACGTGATTATGAACTACAAAATAAAACAGGCGCTAATTTTAGCGCCTGTTTTATTTAATTTACGCAACTATTAATAGTCCATTCCGCCTGCGGGCATTGCGGGGACGGGGGTAGGTTCTTTGATATCCGTGACGAGTGCTTCCGTGGTGAGAAGGGTGGATGCAACGGACGCCGCGTTTTGCAATGCGCAACGAGCGACTTTGGTCGGGTCGAGAATACCTGCGTCAATCATATCGCAATAGCGGTCTTTTGCCGCGTCATAACCGTACGTCGCACTTCTGGATGCGGAAATGGTTGCCGCGACTACGCCGCCGTCGACGCCTGCGTTTTCCGCGATTTGACGGATAGGCGCTTCGAGTGCTTTGAGGACGATAGTGGAGCCCGTCTTGACGTCGCCTTCGAGTTTGGCGCACGCTTTCTTGACTGCGGGGACTATCTTGAGGAGAGCGACGCCGCCGCCAGGGACGATACCTTCTTCGACCGCCGCGCGAGTTGCGTTGAGTGCGTCTTCGATACGCATTTTGCGTTCTTTCATTTCCACTTCGGTTGCCGCTCCTACGCCGATAACCGCTACGCCGCCTGCGAGTTTTGCAACTCTTTCGTGGAGTTTTTCCTTATCGTAATCGGAGGTGCTTGCCTCGATTTGAGTGCGGATGGATTTGACTCTGTCTTGGATTGCGTCGGGGTCGCCAGCGCCGCCGATGATGGTGGTGTTATCCTTGCCGACTTTGACCGATCTTGCTCTGCCGAGCATATCGAGGGTGACGTCTTTGAGTTCGTAACCGAGTTCGCTGTTGACGAAAGTGCCGCCGGTGAGAATCGCGATATCTTCGAGATATGCTTTTCTTCTCTCGCCGAAACCGGGTGCCTTGACCGCTACGCAGTTGAACACGCCTTTGAGTTTGTTGACGATGATGGTGGTGAGTGCTTCGCCTTCGATATCATCAGAGATGATGAGGAGTTTCAAGCCGTTTTTGAGGACTTGTTCGAGGACGGGGAGTATCTCTTGAACGTTGCTGATTTTCTTATCCGTGATGAGGATGACGGGGTTGTCGAGTTCGGCTTCCATCTTGTCGGTGTTGGTGACAAGGTAGGGGGACACGTAACCGCGGTCGAATTGCATACCTTCGACGACGGTGAGTTCTGTGGTCATCGCTTTGCCTTCTTCAATGGTGATGACGCCGTCCTTGCCGACTTTGTCCATAGCCTCTGCGATGAGTTTGCCGATTTCTTCGTCCGCGGCGGAGATTGCGCCGACTTGGGCGATAGACTTGCTGTCCGTGACGGGTTTGGAAATCTTTTTGAGTTCCTCAACCGCGATTTCGGTCGCATATGCGATACCTTTTTTGAGCACCATGGGATTTGCGCCCGCCGCTACGTTTTTGTGACCTTCCTTGACGATTGCTTGTGCAAGTACCGCCGCGGTGGTGGTGCCGTCGCCCGCTACGTCGTTGGTCTTGGTGGAAACTTCGCGGATGATTGCCGCGCCCATATTCTCAAACGGGTCTTCTACTTGAATTTCTTTTGCGATGGTGACACCGTCGTTGGTGATGAGGGGACCGCCGTAGGGTTTGTCGAGGACGACGTTTCTGCCTTTGGGGCCGAGGGTGATTTTGACGGTATTTGCGAGGGTGTCGACGCCTGCTTCGAGAGCCTTTCTTGCGTCGTCGCCGTATTTGAATTGTTTAGCCATAAACTGCCTCCTTATTCAATGATTGCGAGGATATCCGCTTGACGGACGACCACGATGTCTTGTCCGTCGATTTTGAATTCGCTTCCGCTGTATTTGCCGTAGAGAACTTTATCTCCGACTGAAACTTGCATTTTGACTTCTTTTCCGTCGATAAGACCGCCGGGACCTACTGCGAGGACTTCCGCCATTTGAGTTTTCTCTTGCGCGGAGCCGGGGAGAACGATGCCGCTTGCGGTTCTTTCATCGTTTTCGATTGCTTTCAAAACAACTTTGTCGAACAAAGGTTTGACCTTCATATATTGCCTCCGAATAAATATTTTGGCACTCTTCGTGCTTGATTGCTAACATTCTATATCCTTGTCTGCCAAATGTCAATAGTTTATGTCACAAATTTTTGACTTATTTTGAAAAAGATTGTTGTAGCAATCGCTTATATATGATAATATATGTTCAAAGAAATAGCAATATAAACGTTAAAATTTCGGAGGAAACTATGGATAGATGGGATAAACGTTTCATGGATATGGCAGAACTCGTGTCCACTTGGACTAGTTGCGCGCGTCAGGGAAGAGCGATAGGCGCGGTCATCGTCAAGGATAAACGCATTTTGACGACGGGTTACAACGGTGCGCCGTCGGGCATTTTCAACTGCCGCGACAAGGGATATTGCATGCGCGACGAACTCGGCATAAAAAGCGGCACTCAACAAGAAAAGTGCTACGCCGTCCATGCGGAGCAAAACGCAATCGCACAAGCCGCAAAGAAGGGCATATCCGTCGACGGAGCAACTCTATACTGCACTCATCAGCCCTGCACGATTTGCACGAGAATCATCATAAACAGCGGCATCGCGCGCGTCGTCTACAAACATCCGTATCCCGACGCGTTTTCTATGGAATTATTCGAAGAAGCGGGAATCCCTGTCGAACAATTCACCGAAGAGGAATAATATAAACGCTCGAATAAACAAAACACACTCGTCAAGCGGGTGTGTTTTTCACGTAGCGTAGAGACTTTATAAGTCAAGACTTGTACGTTTTCTTGTATGATTTCTTGTATGTTTTTTGTTTTGAAGTTGAACGTATAGGTCGCTTACGGTCGGCGCCAAAAATGAAAAATCCTCATCAACCGTGTTTTTATTTCCGAGCGGAATAATTGTAACTTGCGGATAAAATTAAGGCTCGTCCAAACTCGGACGAGCCTTGCCGCAAACCGTTGCTTGTCTTGCGGTCACCCGCATCCTTTAATCCCCTTCGGGTCTGCGACTTTGATTGCAAAAGCAACCAAATTTGTTTCAACCGAAACGATAATCTGCGCTGTACTCGCGCTTTGTACCTATATTATAAATCGTCGCAGAAGGAAAGAAAAGGGTGAATTAGGGGTGAATTTTGCGTGAAAATAGTATTATGAGTTTGTTTTTAGGGGGAAAATGCTCGTGAGGGCGGAAAAACTAAATTATTTTACGTTCGCGCATTTTTTTGATGACGGCAGAGCATAACTCTTCTCGATTTTTGATGCCCAACTTCTTATAGATATGAGAAGTGTGAGTCTTTATCGTATCTTCCATTCTATCAAGTGCTGCTGCAATATCCGCTCTCTTTATGTCTTTGAGTAAATATACTGCAATAGTTTTTTCGGTCTTACTCAAACTCTTCCATCCGTCGAGATACGAAAGAAATTCTCTCGATTGTTCGTCGCTGTATTTTGAGAAATCGATTTCGCTGACATATTCGGATTCCTCTTTGAGGATATGCTCAGATTCGTACTTTTTGATTCCTTCATCGATTTGCTTGTCAAAATCGGAAGGTATTTTGTAATCGCCGAATTCGTCCGATATTGTTGGATTTTTATCGTGTGTCTTGCGCGACAGTTCCCACTCGAAATAATCTGGGAAAGTAATGCTTTTATTAGCATTGTAATTTTTGCGATTTATTAGCACCGTTTTTGCATTCGGCGGCATTTCCAATAAAATCGTCGTCATGTAGAATAGTGAAATGATTGACATCATCGAAGTCAAATAATTTTCACTGTAGTCGATGATTGTATTTATCATGACTATAACGTTGACGAATATTATTTGTGTAATCGCCTCAATCATTACTTTTGAAGAAACGCGATACTTTGTCACGGTATATATTAGGCATGCGGCGGCGAGTGCATAGTAAACGCCGACGTAGACTTGATATACGATATAAGCGGGGCCGTATTCCGCTGAAAGGGTTGCTATTCCTCCGTCGTTTACAAAATCAACACTTTTGTAAAATGCATCGGAGTATCCTGCCGTTAGCGGCAAAATTGCAGCCGCAATGCTGACTGCGCTGAGAACGTAAAGAATTTTTTTGTTATGCTTAATATTGCAGACTTTAAGTGTAATAGCAAGCAATGCAAGGGGAATAAAACTATAGCCGAGATATGCGATTTTGTTTGCGAGTAATGCTTCGTATAATTCAGTTGATTTAGATAATGCAAAACAACCGAAACATTCTATGCATACGGATATGTAAAGACCAATAATTTGATATGACTTCGCCTTGAAAGTTAAGCAATATGCCGTCGTCAATATGATTGAAAGAGCGAGAGATGCTCCGTTTAAAATAACGTCGTTTAAATTTCGTCCGTCTATATCGAAAACGAAGATTTGCATTAATATCATAAGGACGAATAAAATCAAATACAAAGCGGAAATGATATAGTGAACGACAATGTTTTTTTTGTCGTTCTTCCGTTTGTACAATTTTGTTGAGGCCTTAACAATGCGATACAATTCCTTCTCATCCATAAATACATTTTACGACAAAAAACGCCATATAGCAAACGTATGGAAAAAATTTTTGAGTTTAATAATAGGCGGAATAAAAGGGGAAGTTTGCGAATAGGATACGTATATGCGCGGACGTATGAAGGGAAGAAAGGGGAGTAAGAAAAGTTTTGACAAAGAAAACGGGCTTGTCGTTGCGACGGTCGCGCTGTGTTTTATGCTGACGCTGTCGCTTTGTTTTTTCATAGGCGGGGACGGAATAGTGAGTGCGGTTTTCAGAGAAAAGACGGATGAAAAATCCTTTTATTTTATATGCACGGACGGCGGCGGAGATAGGGCGATTGCAAGAGAAACCGCCAGCCTCGTGAAGAAAAGAGGAGGAGCGGGATATCTCGACTTAAACGAAAATCTCGTCGTGCTTTCCGTCTACACTGAAAAAGAAAAAGCGGAAAACGTGCTCGACGGGCTTGATTATAAAGGCGCGTATATCGTCGAAAAAAGTGCGGATAGTTTCAAACTGAAAATCAATGACGAGGGGATAAGCGAGGCGTGCTCTGCGGCGTTGACTTATTTCGACGCGGCGTTCGAAACGCTTGTGAAAACGGCGGACGATTTGCAATCGGGGACTATATCTTTGCAAGAGGCAAAAACTCGAAAAGGCGTTTTATATGCTCGAATTGAAGAGATAAAGTCCGTATTTTATCAAAAGACGGAAAATTTCAATGACGACGAAATCACCGAATTGAAACTTGCGTTGGTCACTTGCCTTGCATTAATAGACGGCGTTGAAACCGAAAACGACGTCGCCGCGATTTCCTCTTTTCGTCATCAGGCGGTGCAACTGACTTACTGTTATATCGCGCTTGCAAACGGCTTTTCGAATTAAAATTCAGGCGTGGTTTTTAACGACTTAAATAGCGATATTTTTTCTTGCATTATACCAACGAATAGTTTATAATACTACTTATGGCGTATACATCTTTATATCGCAGATATCGTCCCGAAACCTTTGACGACGTCATAGGTCAAGACCATATCGTGCGCACACTCAAAAATCAAATTGCTACGGGCACCGTCGGTCATGCGTACGTTTTTACAGGGACCAGAGGTACGGGCAAGACTTCCGTTGCGAAGATTTTCGCAAGGGCGGTCAACTGCGCAAGCCCCGTGGATTATTCTCCTTGCGGAAAATGCGACGTTTGCCGTGAACTTGCGTTGAGCGGCAATTTCGACGTCGTGGAAATGGACGCGGCGTCAAACAACTCCGTAGACCAAATCCGCGAACTTACGGACAAGATTTTGTTCCCGCCGACCGTAGGCAAATTTAAAGTCTATATCATCGACGAAGTCCACATGCTTTCAAAGAGTGCGTACAACGCGTTGCTCAAAACTTTGGAAGAGCCGCCCGCGCACGTTATTTTCATACTTGCGACGACGGAAGTACATTCCATTCCCGCAACCATACTTTCCCGTTGTTTGCGCTTTGATTTCCGTCTTGTTTCGTCCGCCAAAATCGCCGAACGCATACGCTATATTTTCGACGACAACGGCATAAAGTACGAACCCGAAGCGGTGGATATGATTGCATCCGCGGGACAAGGCAGCGTCCGCGACGCGTTATCCATTGCGGATATGTGCGTTTCTTATTCAAACGAAAACGTGACTTACGAAAGCGTTCTCGAAGTGCTGGGGGCATCCGACCCCGCGCGTCTTGTGGAACTTGCGGACTATATCGCGGACGGAAACGTGGAATCCGCGCTCCGTTCGGTTGCGGATATATGCGACCTTGGCAAGAGCGTCCCCATGCTTGCAAACGACCTTGCGACCACTTTCAGAAACGTTCTTTACATGAAATCGTGCAAGAACGCAAAAGAGACGTTGTCCATCCCCGACGCGACTTACGAATTGCTCAAAAATCTTGCGGCGAAGTACAGCACGACGAAGTGTATGAGCATAATGAAAGCGATGACCTCACTCGAAGGAGAATTCAAGTATAGTTCGCAACACAGAATTTTGTTCGAGGCGACCGTCGTGTCCTGCGCACTCGGAGTGTCCGACGGAGGCGGCAGCGACAAAATCAAAGAACTCGAAGCAAAAGTATCCCAACTCGAAAGGAAAATACAGCAATTATCCAAATCGGGTTTTAAGGGTGCACCTGCCATAACGGATGCCGGACAGGTGTGGAAAGCGGTGGCGTCCGAACTTGAAAACAAGGGTTACAAAATCCTTGCGCTTGCGTTGATAAATTCAGACGTAAGGGAAGAAGGAGATGTCTTTACGGTTTCGGTGTCCGAAAGAGCGACTTACGATTTGATGACCGAAAAGACGAATAGGGACCTTATCAACTCGATTTTCGCGGGATATAGCAGTTGCACCCTCAAAATCGAAGAAATCAAAAAAATCGAAGAAGACAAGACCATTCCTTATATCAAAGAGATGTTCGGAAGTTTTGTCGAAATAAAATAAAAACGGTACGGAGGTACTTATGGGCTACGGCGGATTCGGCGGCGGCAATATGCAACAAATCATGAAACAAGCGCAAATGATGCAAAGAAAACTTCAAGAAGCGCAAGAACAACTCGCAGAAGAAGAAGTGACGGGGACTGCCGCGGGCGGCATGGTCGAAGTCACTCTCAAAGGCAACAAAACTCCCGTGTCGATCACGATTAAACCCGAAGCGGTGGATCCCGACGACGTCGAAATGCTCGAAGATATGGTGCTTGCGGCACTCAACGAAGCGATGAAAGAGGCGGACGAACTCTCCCAAGAACTTCTCGGACCTCTCGGCGGAGCGGCAGGCGGATTGTTCTAAAAGATGAGATATATCGAACCACTTGCAAGACTTATAGCGGAACTCGGTAAACTTCCCTCCGTCGGAGAAAAGACGGCGGCAAGGTACGCCTATGCGATTATGAACGCACCCGACGAGGATATAGACGCGCTTGTGGACGCAATCAGGGGAGTGCGCGAAAAAGTCCATTTCTGCTCGATTTGCGGCAACTTCACCGAGGGGGACGTTTGCGAAATTTGCGCGACTCGCTCGCCCAAAACCATTTGCGTGGTCAAAGAGCCGAAAGACGTCGTCGCACTCGAAAAGGTCAAAGACTACAAAGGCGTGTATCACGTTTTGCACGGCGTGATTTCTCCTATGGACAAAGTGGGTCCCGACGATATCAGAATAAAAGAATTGCTTGCGCGTTTGACGCCTGACGTTGAAGAAGTCATCCTTGCGACGAATCCCGACGTTGAAGGAGAGGCGACCGCAATGTATATCGCGCGGCTTATAAAACCACTTGGCATCAAAGTGACGAGAATCGCAAGAGGACTTCCCGAAGGCTCGGTTATAGAATACGCCGACGAAAGCACCCTTTCTCGCGCGTTATCGTCGAGAATAACTCTATAAGATAATTTCAGTGAAAATGCAAAACGCACCGTTTATCGGTGCGTTTTTCTATGATGAAGTTTTGTTTTTGATTATTCGACGACGGATTTGACGAACTTTTCAAAGGCGGCTTGACCGTTTTCGTCCGACTTGAAAACAGCGGTGCAGTCGAGAATTTTTTCGCAAGTTTCGTTGATATAAGAGGTGATGGCGGCACCCGCTTTTTCGTCGGATAGGCTCGTGCCCGCCGAGGTCGCGATTTGTGCAATCATTCCGAAATGCTTATGCAAAGGATGCGTTTCGTCTGCGAGAGCGGCAAAGTCGAGGGGCTTTTCTCCCGTGAAATAACCCTTCATTTCTTCACATTCTTTTTGCAGTCTTCCGGGGAGAATGAATAGTCCCATTGCTTCGATTATGCCTATGGATTCTTTCTTGATATTGTGCATATCTTCCGTCGGGTGGAAGATGCCGTAGGGGTGTTTTTCGTCCGTGCGATTGTTGCGGAGAATGAGTATCACCGCATATTCGCCCTCGTCGTTGAGATAGGCGATGGGGGTGACGGTGTTGTGTTGTGCGTCCGTTTTTGCGATGACGTCGACGCTTTCGTCCGAGTATTCGTCCCACGCAGCGCGGAAAGTTTCCGCAGCTCTTGCGAGTTGCTCTCTGTCCCTGCTTTCAAGGCGCACGACGGAGTTGTACCAATCAACGATGGACACGCTGACTTCGGGGTATCCTTTCATAAGGAAACGTTTTTTTGCGGGACGACCGAAAACGGGCAAGACTTTTCTTCCGCCTTGATAGTGGTCGTGCGCGAGCACCGAGCCGCCTACGATAGGAAGAGGAGCGTTGGAGCCGATGAAATATTCGGGGAAGAGGTCTACAAAGTCTAACATCCTTCTGAAAGATTTTTCTTCGAGTTTCATGGGGCGATGCTCTGCGGATATCGCGATGACGTGCTCTTCGAAGTATTCGTAAGGAGAGAATTGCATAAACCAATCTTCGCCGTCGAGTTCGAGGGGAATGGTGCGGATATGTTGTCTTGCAGGCTGACCGGCGTTGCCGAAATAACCGAGATTTTCGGCACAAAGCACGCATTTAGGATAACCCGTTTTCGCGTTTTTGGCGCGCTCCACTTCTTCGGGAGTTTTTTCGGGTTTCGCGAGGTTTACGGTGACGATGATATTTCCTCTTTCCGCCATATGCTCCCACTTGACGTTTTTGTCGAGGTCGGGACGGCGGAGATAAGTGGAGTTTTCTTCGAGGCGTTGCAACCATTTTGCCGCTTCCGCGCTTCCGCTATACGCCGCTATTGAATCGAAACGCTCGACGACGCGGGAGGGCATAGGCATAAGCATACCCATAATTCTGCCCTCGAAAAGCAATCTTTCGTGCTCTTCATAGAGTTTTCTTCTCACCGAAAACGCAAAAAGGGAATCGAGAGTTCGATAGAGTTCGTATTCTCCGATAGGCTCCGTATAGGGTTCGGGGAGAGAGAAAAAACCGAGCAAAGAATTCTCGACGTATACCGCGTCGTAATATTCGAGTTCGAGATTTTTGCAAGCAAAATCGACGAGTCGTCTTACGTCCCGTCTGGCGATTTCTTCATAAGATCTTCTGGCCATAAAACCTCCGAATGTCCGATTGCTTTTTATGTTGCAAAAGGGAATATCGTGTGATAAAATTAAATAACAAAATAATTATATAACACCGAGAGGATAAAATCAATGTCTTTCGAAAACATTTTTCAGTCTTACGGCAAAGAATTGCACGACGCACTCGACTCCATTTGCGGCGAGGACTTTTTCGTGCAAAGGGACATGTTGCTTAAACTTAACATGGATTTCGTCAGGGCAATGGGGAAGGAGCCCGAGGCGTACTATTCTTCCCCGGGACGTATCGAAATCGTGGGCAATCACACCGACCATAACGCGGGCAAAGTGCTTTGTGCGGCGATTAGCCTTGCGACGTTAGGCGCGGTTTCGAAGAGGGACGACGGAATGATAGTCGTCAAGTCCAAAGGATATCCCCCTCTCAAAGTCAGCGTCGACGACGTGGAATTCAAAGTGAGCGAGTTGGGCTCGTCCGCGGCACTCATCAGAGGAATCGTGGATTATTATCGCAGAGCAGGCAAAAAGGTCGGCGGATTCGACGCGTTCACCGTATCGAACGTCCCCAAAGGGAGCGGAGTGTCCTCGTCGAGTGCGTTTGAATTGCTCGTTGCGGAAATTCTCAACGTCGAATACAACAACGGAGAAATAGACGACGTATTCAAAGCGAAAGCGTCCCAGTACGCCGAAAGCGTTTATTTCGGCAAGCCCTGCGGACTCATGGACCAAAGCGCGATTGCTCTCGGCGGAGTGAACATGATAGATTTCCGCTCCTTCGACCAACCCGAAATCGAGCGCGCGGAATGGAATCTCGACCTCGATATCTACGTCGTTGCAACGGGTGGCGACCACTGCGATTTGACGGACGACTACGCGGCAATCCCCGCCGAAATGAAATCTGTTGCCGAGGCGCTCGGCGGGAAACTGTTAAGGGACGTCCCTCCCGAAAAATTCTATGCGGAAAGAGAAAACCTCAAAGGCAAAGTCAGCGACAGAGCAATACTCAGAGCGGAGCATTATTACGAGGAAAACGAGCGCGTCGAAAAGGCGTACGAAGCCGTGAAAAACGGGGATGAAAAAGCATTCCTCGAAGCGGTTAACGAAAGCGGTTTGTCCTCGAAAAACAAATTGCAAAACCTATTCTCGCCGAAGTCTGAATATCACGCGATAGAGATTGCACTCGAAAACGCAGACCTTATCGAAGGCATTGTTGCAAAGCGCGTCCACGGCGGCGGATTTGCGGGCACGATTCTTCTTTTCGTCAAAAAAGAGTTTTCAGAGAGCGCAAGAAAGGGTATAGACTATATTTACTCGCCGCAATTCGTTTTCAAACTCGACGTTCGTCCGACGGGTGCGCAGAAAATTTTAGGAGAATAATATGGAATTTTTGACCGCTATCAATAGAGTTGCGTTTTCAATAGGTAGCCTCGATATTTATTGGTACGCATTGTTTATCGTATTCGGCATGATTTTGGGTCTTGCGTATCTTGCGTGGCAAGGAAAGAGTATAAATCTTTCGGGCGACGACGCCATAGAGTTTTTCCTTTGGGTGGTGCCTATCGCGGTCGTGTGCGCAAGACTTTTATACGTCCTCGTGCGCCCCGACGTGTACTTCGACGCGGACGACTGGGCGGCAAATTCGAAAGAAGCGTTTAAGAATCTTTTTGCAGTCCGCGACGGAGGATTGACCATAATCGGCGGAATAGCGGGCGGACTTTTGGGACTTTGCATTTTTGCGTATCGTTCGAGAAAAAAAGCAAGTTTCGGACAAGTGCTCGACCTAATAGTCGTCCCTCTTTTCATAGGACAAATAATCGGACGACTCGGCAACTTCGTTAATCAAGAGGCATTCGGCAAGCCGTCCGCATCCTTGGGTATCCCCGAATTTTTCCCGTTTTCTGTCTATATAGACCATCCGAGCGGGGTGGAAAACGAATTCAAGGATATAGTTTACGACAACGTCCCCGGTTGGTTTGCCGCGACTTTCTTCTACGAAATGGTGTGGAATACGATCGGTGCGGTATTCTGTTTCTGCGTGTGGCGTAAGAATAAAAAGTATCCCGGTATTCTCGGCATATTCTATTTCTTCTGGTATTTCCTTGGCAGACTGTGGCTCGAACAACTCCGCATAGACGCCGTGCCTATCACTACGGTCGCGTGTGCGGTTATGTTTCCCGTTGCGCTTGCTCTCGGAGTGTTGTATATTCTTTCAAAAGACAACGTCATCGCGTTTAGAAAGATTAACGACGCGTTTAACGGCGGCACCCTCGAAAGCGAATATTTCACCGCTATGGAAGTCAAACATTATCTCTTTGCGGTCAAATGGTTGAAGAAGAGCGGCGTCCTTGCGTGGAAACTGTATAAAGTCCAAAGCATAGTGGTCGCGGACGAAGACGTGCTGAAATCTCGAATAGCGAAAAAGCAAAAGGCGAAAGCGTAAATTGCCGCAAGGCGTAAAGGTATATTATGAATGAAAGAAATTTGACTTTGCTCACAGACCTTTATCAACTCACTATGATAAACGGTTATATGCAATGCGGTACGGAATCCAAATGCGCCGCATTCGACTTATTCTATCGCGGAAACAACGGCTATTCCTACGCAATCGCGGCGGGACTTGATCAAGCGATAGATTATATTCAGAATTTGCATTTCGAGGACAGCGACCTCGAATATCTCGATTCTTTGGGTATATTCCCTCGCAACTTCCTCGAAAAACTTAAAAACTTCCGTTTTACGGGGGATATAAAGGCAGTCCCCGAAGGGACTATGGTGTTCCCTTACGAGCCGATAATGACCGTCGTCGCACCCATGTTCGAGGCGCAACTCGTGGAAACGGCTCTGCTTACCTTCATAAACCACCAAACTCTCATCGCAACCACGGCGTCAAGACTTTGCGAATGTACTAAATCCGCGATATCCGAATTCGGACTTCGCCGCGCGCAAGGACCCGATGCGGGTATTTACGGCGCAAGAGCGGCTTATATCGGCGGTTGCAGGTCTACGTCCAACGTGTTGTCGGGCAAAATGTTCGGCATAGACGTCAAAGGCACGCACTCTCACAGTTGGGTTATGTCTTTCCCCACGGAATACGACGCGTTCGAGGCGTATGCAAAGATTTATCCCGACAGTTGTTTGCTCCTTGTCGATACTTACGACACTCTAAAAAGCGGCGTGCCCAACGCAATCCGCGTGTTTAATAAACTCAAAGCGGAAGGGCATAAGCCTATGGGCATCAGACTTGACAGCGGCGACCTTGCGTATCTCAGTCGCAAAGCGCGCAAAATGCTCGACGACGCGGGTTTCCCCGACGCAAAGATTTTCGTTTCGAACGATATCGACGAAAAAGTTTTGCTCGCACTCCAATCCCAAGACGCAAAAATCGACGTTTACGGCATAGGCACGAAACTCATCACTTCATTCAACAACGCCGCACTCGGCGGAGTTTACAAACTTTGTGCGATAGAGGACGAAGACGGCGGATTCGTGCCCAAAATCAAAATCAGCAACACCCACGAAAAAACCACCAACCCCGGTCTTAAAAAGGTGGTCAGAGTGTACGTCGACGGAATGGCGGCGGCAGACCTCATTTGCTTGCGCGACGACGAATTCGACACCTCGAAACCCCTCACCGTATTCCATCCAGAACAAACTTGGAAGAAGACTACTTTCACGAATTACGAAATCAAAGAACTCATGGTGGACGTTTTCAAGGACGGAAAACTCGTTTATGAAAGGCCCTCTTTGCAAGAAATCGGCAAGCATGCGGACGAAAGCAAGGCGGAATTCTTCCCCGAATATCGCAGAGTGGTCAACACGCAAGACTATAAGGTTGACTTATCCGAAAACCTTTGGAAACTCAAAAACGAACTCCTCGGCGGAAGAAATTGACTTAATTAGACTTTTTTCGACAAAAAGTCGTCCTTATCGGAAAGAATTTTACACTCCTTCGATGCATAATCGAAGGAGTATTTTTATTTCGAGGTGGTTATGAAAAAGAAAAAAGACTTGCGCTTTAAGGCGAGAAGAAGAGGATATGATATCGACGAGGTCGAAAAGTATATAGCGGCGGAAAATGCGGATAGAGAAAAGGTGTTTCGAGAACAGAAAGAACGGATTGCCGCGTTGACGAAAAAGGTCGAAGAGCAAGAAGAGATAATTAAGGATTATCGCGCGCGCGAGGACGGAATCGCAAACGCGTTTATAACCGCAAACGAAAAGGCGGACAAATTGACCGCGGATATTAAACTTCGTTACGGAATGGAGTTGGAGCGATTGAAATTGTTCAGACGGAAATGGACGGGCGTTTACGCCGAACTCAAAGAAAGATATCGTTTCGGGGACGACGCACTCAACATGGAAAGCGTGGCGGTGCAAGCAAAACTCGAAATCGAAAGGGTGTTATCGCGGGAGTTTTCTCTTGCCGCAGGGGGAGAGGAGAGGGAAGTCGAAACGCAATTCCGCTCTGAAAGCGATAGACTGTCGGGGACGGATATCGCGGTGAAAGACTTGCGAGATAAACTGTTCGCCGCAGAAAAACGCAAGAAAGAGGACGAAAAGCAAAGCGTAGCGTTCTCCCTCGAAGAGGCGACGCATCCGACCGAAACGCTTGAAGAACTTTGTTCGTATTTGGGTTTAGGAAAGAATGGAAAAATATAATGATATATTTAGTAACTACAATCAAAATGTTAGAATTATAAAAAAAGCACTCAATGTGGTGCTTTTTTACATATATATGTTATTATTCTCGTCATTGCCGAGTAAATAGTCGGTAGAAATTTTTAATGCATTTGCAATCGCAATAATATCATCTATTGAAGGCTCGCTTCTGCCACATTCCCAATCATGAATACAATCCTCAGTCCTGCCAATTTGTATAGCTAGTTTTTTCTGAGTGATATTTTCGGATTTTCTACATTCTTTAAGTCTTTCTTTGAATTTATTCATATTTTTATTATGTCGTAAAAATTACGGGAATATCTTGACATCCGTAAAAATTACGGATATGATTATTAAAAAACCGTAAATTTTACGGATAAATGGGGCACTTATGTCGAATAAAACGTTACACGATGCAAAAAAAGCGAAAGCGGATGAGTTTTATACGCAACTAGCGGATATTGAAAAAGAACTGAAACACTATAAGCATCATTTCGAAAACAAATCCATATTATGTAATTGTGATGATCCATATGAAAGCAACTTTTTTAAGTACTTTGCGTTAAATTTTAATGCGCTAAAACTTAAAAAACTTGTAGCAACATGTTACGACTCATCACCAATAGCTTATGCGCAACAATCGCTTTTTGATGATATTAAGGAAAAAATATTTCTTAATCAAGATCGTCATTCGTATAAAATCGTGATAACTGCGGTTGATGACTATAATAATGACGGTGCAATTGATTTATCGGACGTTAGATATTTATTATTAAATAATAGAAATTCACTCGAATTATTGCATGGAAATGGAGATTTTCGCTCTGATGAGTGTGTTGAGTTATTGAAAGAGGCTGATATAGTAGTCACTAATCCACCATTTTCGCTTTTTAGAGAATATATAGCGTTGCTTATTCAATACAATAAGCAATTTCTAATAATAGGAAATCAAAACGCTATTACATATAAAGAAATTTTTCCTCTCTTAAAAGAGAATAAGATATGGTTGGGAGTTAACAGCGGAGCACAACAATTTAGAGTGCCACCTTATTTTGAAAAAAATAATACGTATATCGATGAAAATGGCGTAAAATTTGCCAAATTCGGAAACATATGTTGGTATACTAATCTTGATATACAAAAGCGACATGAAGAATTGATTTTATATAAGAAATACAATCCAGTAGATTATCCTAAATATGATAATTATGATGCTATTAACGTTGATAAAGTATCGGATATCCCATTTGATTATTTACCGACTGCACAATGTAGCGGCAATATGGGAGTGCCAATAACGTTCCTAGATAAGCACAATCCCGAACAATTTGATTTGATAAAATTCCGTAAGGGAGATGATGAAAAAGACTTGACATATACTTTGCCGTGTGCTGACAATTTAACAGACAGACAGACAGACAGACAGACAGACAGACAGACAGACAGACAGACA
>CAZRHE010000026.1:0-16902 GCA_964599875.1 uncultured Bacteroidaceae bacterium | reverse complement strand
TTCAATTCTCATTTAAATCGCTTTTCCAAATATTCATTTTTCAAGGTTCGTTGCCGTCTTTTTTTGTGACAGCCTCCATATAGTAGCATAAGCATTTTTTCTTGTCAACAATTTTTTTGCAATTTTTTGACTTTTTTTTCAGAATTTTTTTTCTGACTTTTGCTTACGCAGTATATTGCGTTCGTGCGAGGTATATACTACCACAAAACGTCGAAATTTGTTCCAATTATTTTTCAACTTTGACGGTACAGAATCAATTATTTGTATCACTATTTGGCGTATGACGCACAAAGTGTCGGCGGAAGCGAGAGAAAATTTTCCCCGCCGCCGCGAAAATCAGATAGCAAACCACTCCCCCGACGAGCGCAATCGGCGCGTCGATATACGCTTTATGCCGTCCGACTCCCACGACACAAAAGTAAATTTGCTGGAAAAGTAGGATATGAAGAGTTGTTCCGCCGAGAAAAGAAATCGCTTTTCCTTTGAAATTTATGCGGTCGAAAATATAAATTATCGCCGTAAGCAAACCGAAACACCAAAGCGCACCCTGCACCGTCGAGCATAGCGATGAAATCGCACCGCTATTAAATCCGCCGACTGCCACCTCCAAAAATTTCAACGCGGTCGCCGCCGTGAGCGTCGCGTTGATATGCCATGCGGAAATTTTGCAATAGTATTTATATAGTATTATTCCTAAATAAAAATATATAAGGAATCTAAATACGAGATACTTGTTTATATCCGTCATAAGAGCGGGACTTCCCGAAATCGAAGTCAGATATTGCCACAACGCAGCGAAAAGATATTGCACGGTAAAACAGATCAATCCTGCACGCAGGGGATTGTCGTCGCAAATTTTGTTGAGAAAGGGCGAAAGAATGAAAAGTTGCGCGTACACGACGAGATAATATCCGCCGGGGCCCATCCCGCCTTTCACGGTGTTAAGAAGAGCGACGTCGAAAGTCGCGTATCCGACGAGGGGCAACACGACGACTTGCGCAAGCATAAAAACAAGGTAAGGCACCGAAATGCGTTTGAAATATGCTTTAAGTCCCTTTCTCCCGAACCAAACTTTACATATCGACGACAGCGACGTATTCTTTTCCGCTATGCTATGATACTTTCGGGAATAAAAAAACGCCCCTATCATCAAGAAGAAAGGTACGGCGTTATAAATCCAAAGTTCGGCGTAGCGCGCCTGCAAAAATTCGGGAGCGTAGCAATGCGTCAGCACGACCATGATTATGGCGTAAACCTTGACGACGTCTATTCCTATCAATCTCCCCTTATTTTGCGGGCAGTCTAAACTCAATTCGTTCATATTAGTCGATTGCGCGATTGATTACTCCGCCGCCGTAACAAATTCCGCGTTCGCAAAGGGTGTCGTCGCCGAGATATTTCGCGACGGAATCCGTGGAATAACACACTGCGTATTGTCCGGGAGCAATCGCGCGTTGCGGATTATCAAAATAGAAATGCACTCCGTCTTCCTCTTTCACCGCGACCGCGTGTTCGAGAGGTTGGCGATGCTTTATGCGGACAAGACATTCGAATTCTTTTCCGTCGGATTCGGTTATGAAATTGAAGCCCTCGGTGACGAGTTCTTTTTTGAAGAGGACGGAATCCTCTCCCTGCGACACGATGAGGAGATTGTTTTTGACGTCTTTATCAAGGACGAACCATCTGTCCCCGTTGCCGTCCTTGCTACCGCCTATGCCGAGCCCCCTCCTCTGTCCTATGGTGTAATAATATACGCCTTGGTGTTTTCCTACGATTTTTCCGTCCGCCGTCACTATATCGCCCTCTTTCATAGGGATATAGCGGGAGAGAAATTCGCGAAATTTGCGTTCGCCGATAAAGCATATGCCCGTGCTGTCCTTTTTCGCCGCGACGGGAATATCGTGCGCGACCGCATAGTCGCGAACTTGGGTCTTAATCATATTGCCGAGAGGGAAAAGCACTCCGTCGAGTTGCGCCTCTCTCACTTGATTGAGAAAATAAGTTTGGTCTTTGTTTTCGTCGGCGGCGCGAAGAAGATAGTTCCTGCCGTCGCGATGAAGAATATTGCAATAATGCCCCGTCGCGATATAATCCGCACCGAGTTCTTTAGCAAATTGCACGAAAGGTCCGAATTTGACTTCGCGATTACAAAGCACGTCGGGATTGGGCGTTCTGCCCTTTTTGTATTCCTCGACGAAGAGTTTGAACACGTGCTCCATGTATTGCTCGGAAAAGTCCACTGAATAATAAGGTACGCCCACGCGCGCGCACACGTTACGCACGTCCGTCCAATCCTGCTCTCCCGTGCAACAACCGTCGGGCTCGGTATCTTTCCAATTCGACATGTAAAGCCCTACGACGTCGTATCCCTGCTCTTTCAAAATACTTGCGGAAACCGCGCTATCCACGCCCCCGCTCATACCGACGACAACTCTTTTTGCCATAACTCTCCTCGCGTACACGCGTACGCGCATATTTAATAATGGTATTATAACAATAAAACTATATAAAGTAAAGTAAAAGCGGCGCTATCGCAATCCGTTGTGTTTTTGCACTAAATCAAGTTTCTGAATTCCAAAATTTTATCGATTATCTCGTCGGAAGAAAAAGCATATAGCGCGCTTAACGCGCGTTTTCTTTTGTCTTATCCGCAGTTTAAGCACTTTTCCTCTTGAAAATGCGACGGACGGGTGCTATAATGTGTTCATCAAATTTAGGGAGAAATTATTATGCCTGATATCGCAGCAGCAATTTCCAACAACGTTACGGCGACCGTAGCAACGATATGCCTTATGGTATATTTCTTCGGCACGGCAATCGTATTCATCGCAAAACCACTCAAGTACGGCAAGAATTATTCTATTCAACCCGTCGACAACGCGGGCAAAACCGAAATCCGCGTCTACTACGGCGCAATCTCGGCGGCACTCGGTCTTTTCCTCGGATTCCTCGCATTCATTTGCGGCAAGCCTTTCTATGCACTTTGCGGAGGACTTTTCTTCTCCAACTCCGTTTTCTGGACAAGACTTATCTTCACCTTTGTTGACAAAGGCTGGAAATGCCCTTACACGAAACTTGCAATCCCCGCGGAAGGCGGATTTATCCTTGCGCTGTGGATTTGCTTCATCATCGCAATGGTGGTAGAGGGCGCAACCCTTTAATCGAAACGCGAAAAACGCCGTGCAATCCGCACGGCGTTTTCATTTATTTCGTTTTCTGCTTATTCATAAAGGTCGTTGGGATATCTGTCCCCGCCGTCAGGGAAAATTGCAAGCACTGCCGCAGACGGGTTTTCCGACAAAATCTCCTTCGCCGCGACGTATGCCGCGCCTGACGAAATTCCGCATTTTTCTCCCGAGAGGGCGTATATTTCTTTCACTGCGGCTATCGCATCCGCGCTTTTTACCGCCCTAATTTCGTCCAATTTGGATTTATCCACTATCGACGGCAGAAAATTCGCGCCTATTCCTTGTATCGAGTGTGCCCCCGCCGTCCCCTTTCCGAGCAACTGACTCTCATAGGGCTCAACCGCGACGATTTTCGTCGCAAGTCCGTTTTCTTCCACGTACTTTTTCAGTCCCATAGCAGTGCCGCCGCTGCCGACTCCCGCCACTATATAATCCACAAACGGCATATAGCGGAAAATTTCGGGTGCCGTCGTTTCAAAATGCGCGGTTATTCCGCTTGCGTTTCCGAATTGATTAGCAAGATACGCACCGCCGTCTGCGATTTCTTTCGCTTTTGCAACCGCTCCCGCCATACCCTCGTCCGCAGGCGTAAGCAAAACTTCTCCGCCGTATCTTTTCATAAGGTCTATGCGTTGCGGAGACATATTAGACGGCATAGTCGCGATGAATTTAAGTCCCAGCGCGGAGCAAGCGTATGCAAGTCCTATCCCCGTGTTTCCGCTCGTAGCCTCGACGACGATTCCGTTACGGATATCACCTCTTTCGAGTGCGTCTTTAATTATGTAAAACGCCGCCCTGTCCTTGATCGAGCCCGCGGGATTTCTGCTTTCGAGTTTTGCAAAAACTCCTCCGATAGGGATTATCGGGGTGTTGCCTATTGTTTTTGCGATTTCAGAAAGGTTTTTCATATTGAATTCCTCAAAACGTCCACGAGTGCGTCGCTTGCAAGCGCACAAACGCCTTCATCGCGATAGTAGTCGTAGTCTTCTCCGTACGGCGACACGATTTTCGCGCCCGCTTCCATAGATATGAGCAAGCCGGGATATATGTCCCAAAGGTTTTTGGTGAAGAGGATATATCCGTCCGTCCTTCCGCTTGCAAGGCACGCAAAATCAAAACTCGCCGCCCCGAAATTGCGGAATTTGCCGATTTTCGGTTGGAGTTTACCGACGACGCCGTCCTTGATATCTTGAATATATTGCGGCTTGTGCGAGCAATCCCCTATGGATACCATGCTGGAATTAAGACTGCGCACGTTGACGAAAGTGCGCTTGCCGTTGAGATACGCGCCCTCTCCCCTCACCGCAGTGTAGATTTCGCCGAAAGTGGGCAGATAAATAAGGCTCGCCGCGATTTCTCCGCCGTCGAAAAAGCCGATTTGTACGCCGTATAATCCAAGCCCGTGCGACATGTTGACCGTGCCGTCCACGGGGTCGATAATCCAAGCGCGCCCGTCGGGAATCGCATATTCCGCGCTAAACTCCTCCCCGACGATTTTGTCCCCGCGGAAAGTTTCGCGAATACGGTCAGACAGATATTTCTCCATATCCTTGTCGATATTCGTCACGCAATCGTACGCGCCTTTATCGGACACGTCCATTTCCTCACTCCCGAAGATTTCCCACGCCCGACAAACGTATTCTTTCATAAAATCGATTTCAACTTGATATTTCATATATTTATTATACCACGCCGAGAAACACTTCACAACAAAAAACTCATCGACCGCTATCCAAACAAGTATTGTACCAATAATTATTATTCCACGTTCATTTCACAACATATCGCAAAAGCACTTGCATAAGAATTAAAAAACGGATAAAATATAAATACTTGTACTCGTAGTTCAACTGGATAGAATTCCGGCCTCCGACGCCGGCGGTTCCGAGTTCGAACCTCGGCGGGTACACCACACGAGGTTAGCGCACCCCTTGTCGGGTGCGCTTTTTGCTACGCAAAACGAACTCGGAGCCGACTGACGCTGCGCAAAACGAACTCGGAGCCGACTGACGCTGCGCTCCCGTGAGTAAACTCACCCGCTCCGCTAGTACGGCGCATTGCGCCTACGAACCTCGGCGGGTACACCACACGAGGTTAGCGCACCCCTTGTCGGGTGCGCTTTTTCATGAAATCCCATTGCTGGATACGCAGAATGCAACCATAATAAAAGCGCTTTCAGCGTGATTTAAGCAAAATAAGCATTATGAAATCGACACAATTTGCGGTTTGCGTTGTTCAAATCGCGGCAAACGGCGGTTATAATCAAGGTATAAAAATCAAACAGGAGAACAACAATGGATACAGACAAAATTTATGCAGAATCAATCGCCAACGAATACACCGTGAAAGACACGACGAAAGTGGTGCAACTAAAAAAACTCGATAAAAAAGCAAAAACACCCGCAAACGTCTTCGCGTACACCTTCGGAATAATCAGCGCGCTTTTGCTTGGCGTAGGCATGTGCCTCACCATGGGGCAAATCGGAGACGGCTCGACCGCACTTTTCGCAGTGGGAATCGTGGTAGGCATAGTAGGAATTGTCGGCGCGGGCGTGAACTACCCCATCTACAAAAAAATCATTGAAAAAGGCAAAAACAAGTACGCATCCGATATCATCCGCATCGCGAAAGAAATAACCGACGCAGAGGACTAATCCTTAAATGAAAGCAACGAACAAAAACGAAACGAAGTATCAGAACACCGCCCGTCTATTCGACGAGGCGTTGCTCTTGCTTCTCGAAAAGAAGGAATATCCTTATATCACGGTCAAGGAGATATGTGCAAAGGCTGGCGTAAATCGCTCGACGTTTTATCTTCATTACGAAACCATGGACGACCTTCTCGGCGAGTGCATAGATATGATAACGGCTCGTTTTCACGAAAAATTCGAGGAATCGGACGCACAATTCACGGGCGTCGCAAATGCAAGCAAAGAGGATAGTTTTTTGATAACGCCGAAATACCTCACGCCGTATCTGACCTTCGTCGCCGAAAACAAGCGCGTATTCTCCCTTATCGCCCGCAAGCCCGAATTGTTCGACACGGCGAAAGTTTTCAATCGTATGTACAAGGAGATTTTCTCTCCCATACTCGACAAATTCGACGTCCCAGAAAAGGACAAGCCTTACGTATTCGAATACTATTCGCGCGGAGTGATGGCAATCGTGATGAAGTGGTTGAGCCTTGACTGCAATCGCCCCATCGACGAAATCGTCGCACTGATAACGGATTGTCTGCCGAAAGACAGCGCCAATAAAAAATGAACGGCGTAAAAAGGTTACTCGAAAACGGAATATTATCCATAACCGTAACGCTTGCTTTTGCGGCGTTCAATTTGGTTTTAGGGATAATCAAAAGTTACGCATTCGGGTTGAGCATCGCCGTCTACTATTTTCTTCTCTCCGCTCTCAAAACCTATCTTTATATCATCGCAAAAACGGGGACGGAAGATAAGCGCCACTTCGTGACCGCCTCCGCATCCGTATTCGCACTAAACGTCGCCCTCATCGCACCCATAACGTTAATGGTATTTTGGAAGAGGACTTTCAGCCTCGGAATGATTCCCGCAATTGCGGTCGCCGCTTACTCCACTTTCAAAATCGCAAGTGCAATCGTGCATTACAAAGGCACCCGTCACTCGACGGACAAAGCGGAAATCATAAAGCAATCCGTCAACCTGATAGACGCCGTGACCTCCCTACTTCTTCTCCAAAACACCCTGCTCCTTGCGCAAAACGAAGAACTTCCCGACGATATGCGCATACTCACGATTTGCACCAGCGGAGTCGCCTACGCCGCGACGATAGCGGTATCCGTAATCTCCCTAATCCGCACCCTCAAAACCCCGCCGACAGCATCCTAACCGCAATAATCCGCACTTAATCGTCGCATTATGCATTTAAATACAACTCTACGAATCGTAGTTAAATTGTTTTTTTGAAACAAGCCATATATCGCAACGATTTCCGAAATCCTAACAGTCACAAAAAAATCCGCAACAAGTGCGGATTTTTCATTTGCCGATTTTCTTTGCGCCGTGCGGCTTATTGTCGTCGGAATAATATTCGTTCATCATACGAGTATGCTCGTATTTCGCTTTCCCCCTTTCGTGCGAAATCAACTCTTCCCAATCCTCTTTCGTAAACGTTTTGCGAAGAGCAACGAGTGCGTCGCCCAATTTATCGTACAATTCCCAATCATCATTATAAGCCGCATTGCTCAACAAATTGCCCAATATTTCATATTGTTCACGTTTCGTCATTTTTATATTTCTTTCGTCCGCTTGATTAAATCCAGGCGGCAAATTGTCGTCCGACTCTTCTTTTATATGGTTTTCGTTTTCGTCGCTGTTTTTGAATGCGTTTTTGGGATTTTTCTTCTCTTCTTCGGGCAGCGCGTCAAACTCGTCGGTAAATTCGTAGCCCAAAAGTTCGGTCATTGTGCGAAGGTCGTCGAGTGTCATTTCGTCGTGTTGATACATTAAGTACATCCCGCCCAAAATCTCGTCGTCCGTTTCGCCCTCGTCTTTGAGTTGTTGCAATGCTTTTTTCGCTTCTTCAATCGTCATTTTTTTATTCCTCGCTTTCTTTTCTTTACGCCACTTGCTCACATTCCGTCAGCCATGCGTTTTTGTATTTTTCTTTCTTTTGGGGTTTCGTTTCTTTCTTACGCGAAAGGGTCAAACCGTATCGTTTCTCAACCTTTTTGACGTACTTTGGCAATTTTTCAAGCGTATTTCGCACCGTTACTGCGGTTGCTTTGCTGAAATCTCCCAAGTCTTCGACGGCAATGCCGTCCTTAAAATAGCGGTGATTCGCCATGACGAATCTTTGTTCGAAAAGATAATATTTGCTATTGTCCGCTACGAGATAAAACTCGTGCACGTCCTGCGCCACCGACCTGCAATAAATTTTCGTTTGCATATTAATCCCCCCAAGACACCCAGTGATAGTTCATCCAAACGTCGTCCGAAAGACAGAAACAATTTTCTTCGGGGTCCTCCCATGTTTCCTGCAAATATTCCGTCCCGAATTTGTCGTATTGTTTTGCCCATTCGAGTTGCTCTTCAGTGCACTCCGTGAAGTGCGTTCCGTCTTTAATTTTTTTCATAATTACCTCCGTTTTATAGGGTTTTTGTGTTTTTTGCCCTTGTTCGAGTATATTTTATCGCAAAAAGGGTGCGAAAAAATACCCCTCCTTGGGTGTAAAATCAATTTTTTTTTGTTTTTTTGAAACAGCCCCTGCGAATTTCTTTCCCCTTATCTTATATGGAAAGATATCGAATGAAAAGGAGTTTATTCAACCGATGCGGCGTGTCGCTCGGATTGATTCAATGATACGAAAAAACGCCCCCGACGTGTCAATAGGGTTTGAAAAAATTTTTCAATTTGTCGTTTGCATTACTTTTTGACGATAAACTTATCGTCGCCGTTTGGGATTTCGTCTTCGACGTAACGGCGGACGGTCATGGTGAGAGAATATTTCTCGCGGAGCGCGATTATTTCTTTCATCATTTCGGAAGAGTGATGGCGGTCTATGCTCTCTTGGTCTTTCCATTCGTCGATAAGAAGAACGGTGTCGGGAGAGGTTTTCGAAAACCAATATTCGTATTTCAAATTACCGTCTTCTTCTCTAATTCTATCCGCAATTCCCCTGCTTTCCATTTCTTCGGCAAACGCTTCCGCTTTGCCGTCTTTACCGTGATAGTAGATATTTACGGTTATGCTCATCCCGCACCTCGTTTTGTTTTAATCGCACAATCGACGTTTTATCATATACTTTATGTGTGATAAACCGTCGAATTTGCGTTATTTCGTTATTATTTCGCTGTCGTGAAATCTTTCTTGAAACTCTATCGCCTTTGCGATTTCTTGCGCGGTGTAGGTTTCCCCGCGCCCACATGCAACCCACTTGCACTCATCGTCGTCGTAGCGATGCACGACCGCTATCACCACTCCGTCAAAGAAGTCAAGGGGGCGTTCTTCTCCAAGCACGTACACGTCTTGTTCTTCGCCGTCACCGCCGATAAGTCCGTCCACGTAGCCGTAATTGATAGGATAAAAAACACCCGGGTGTTTCGGGTGTTCCGCGCCTATGGGTCTATCCATTGTGACGCTGACCGCTCTTCCTATAACGTCGAGGTAAGAGCGTTTCAGTTCTTCTGTGAGAGGGGTATTCATCTGAACATTTTGAGTTTGCCGTGCACGACTTCGATATCGAGTTTGGTGTCTTCGATGATTTCTCCGTCCAGTTCGAAACGGCTGTCGTCAAGGGCTTCGATGGTGACCTTTTTCGCTTGATATTCTCCGCCCCATTTCGTGTCTACGTGCTTGCCCGAAAGGAACTTCGCAAGACGGAAAATAATGATACTCTTCTTCATCTCGCTGACGTATCCGACGTTGAGAATGCCGTCGTCCACCACCGCGCCGGGACAAATGGGTATGCCGCCGCCGATGAATCCGCCGTTGCCTACGCCTATCATGAATACGCTCGTGTCCATGGTCTTGCCGTCAAGCGTCAAGCGCAAGTGATGAAAACGAGTGTGCAACAACGTGTAGAACAAGGAATAGTAATACGCCGCTTTGCCCTTCAAGGTCTTGCAGGTGGCGTACTTCAAGAGGACGTCAACGTCCATGCCGCCTCCGCCGACGTTCAAGCAACGATATTTGCCAAGTTCCATATAGTCGACGTAAGACGTATTGCCTTTGAGAATGGTGTCCATTGCCTTCTCGATATCAGTGGAATGACCGGACTTTTTGATGAAATCGTTTCCGCTGCCGCATGCGACCAAGCCGAGAGTTACGTTGTCGAAGTTTTCGATTCCGCAAAGCACCTCGTGAAAGGAGCCGTCACCGCCCATTGCGATGATTTTTGTGTCGGGGACGAGGGAAAGTTCCCTTGCAATTTCGGTTGCGTGCCCCGCGCGCTCCGTCGAGTGAACGATATATTCCGCTCCGTTGCGTTTGAGAATCTCTTCAACCTTTTCAAGTGCCTTCAGCGTTTTGCCCTTCCCGCCCGTGGGGTTTACGATTATATGATACATATTATTCTCCGTTTCTTCATTATTCCGTGGAACGTCGCCAAGGCGCACAACCCGCCCGAAACCGCCGTTTCACTAATGATATATTACCACTTTCACCCCTCTATGTCAAAAGTTTTTAAACATTTCTCTAAAAATGTTGAAAATCTCTTTTCTATAAGACAATTCGCAGACGCCCAATCTTCGTTTAAACAAATAAGCCGCCCTTTCGGACGGCTCGTTTTTTATTACATTTTATTGATTATTCTTTTCCAAGCGTGGCATCCTTCAAATACAATTTGTAATCTCCCGTGTTAGCGTTCCAATTCGCGTCCAAGGACGCCCCTTCCCAATCGTTCTTGCTGATACCTGCGCAGCGGATTTCGGAGAGTGCGATACAATCGGCAAACGCATATTCGCCTATTGCCAACCCGTTACATTCGATTTCGATTTTCTTAAGGCTTGCACAAGACGAAAACGCGCGAGGTTCTATTTTCGTAGTCACCAGATACGCATCCTCGAGAGCAGAACATTCTGCGAATGCATAATAACCGATTTCTCCGCAAATTGTTGCGTTTTTGAGCGACGTGCAACAATAGAACGCATAATTGCCGACTTTCCCGCAGTCGGGAATTTCGACGTTCGTCAATTGCGTGCAATATGAAAATGCTCCGAATCCGATTTCAGACAAGGAACTTTCTTTGCCTTTTTCGTTGCCCTCGAATACGATTTCTTTGAGGTTTTCACATTTTGCGAAAGCATTCTTTCCAATGGTGACTACGCTTTCGGGAATAGTCACTTTGGTTATATTTCTCCCCTCAAACGCTTCTTCGGGTATGGTTTCGATTCCACTCGGCAAAACGAGCGCACCCTCCGCGTATTGAGAAACGAACACTATGTTTTTATCTTTCTTTTCATATAGCACGTTGCCGTACGCCATATAATTCTCGTTATCTTCGCTCACCGTAATCGTTTTGACGTCGCAATCGTCAAATGCAGAACTTTTGATTTCTTCGACACCGCTGCCGATTGAGATAGAAGACGGCGCATTGCAATCTCTAAATGCGTTCCCGAAACTCTTCACGTCGTCGCTCACGTTAATAATCAATCCGTTTGCTTTTTCATCCTCGATTTCTTCTCCGCAACAACCGAACACGGCATCTCCTACGCTACAATCCTTTGCACCGTAATTGATTTCTGCCATTTTTTTGCAACCATAGAACGCCATATTGCCTATTTCCTTGACGTTGGCAGAAATATCAATCGAGGTCAACGCGCAATTTTCAAATGCAGACGTGCCGATTTTTCCGACGTATTCGCCTATTTCTACGTTCTCGAGATACTTGCAATCCATAAACGCATAATCCGAAATAGTCCTGACAAGCCCTAATTCGTACAATGCAATTCTCGTAAAATCACCATCTTCAATCGTTACGCTCGTTATACCCGATGAAAGGAATGCCCTCGGTTCAATAGTCAAAACCGCCTCATTAATCGTAATATCGCATTTTTCATTTATTTTCTTCCCCTCGGCATTTAGGTTGAATCCCCTGAATGCGCCCTCGCCTATAATTAACACGCCAGATTTCACCACACCGGATTTAGTCCCCTTGATCAACTTATTGCCTAAAGAACCGCTAAGTCCATCGAAATAGGCAGGCCCGTAAAGGCCGTTCTCATCCCCGCTGTATTTGGAAGATCTGAGTCTTCCGCCTATTTCTTTTTCTAAGACGGAAAATTTCTCAACGTTATTGCAAAGTTCGAACGCCATATCACCGATTTCTTCAACGCTATAAGGTATTGTTACGTTTTTAAGGTTTTGACAATTAAAAAACGCTCTTTCGCCGATACTGCTTATTCCTTCTTCAATGGTTACGGATTCGAGTTTCGACGAATTATTGAACGCACCGTCCAATATAGATTCAACCGCAATTCCGTTGTATTCGGCGGGAACGACCACGTCTGCGACTTCATTGTTAAAACCGAAAACAACGTAATATTCAACGTCTTCGAATTCTCCGGTTGAATCGTTCACTTTTTTCACCGTTCTTGACTCAAAAATAAGCCCGCTTTCAGAATCGACGACCGCATTTACGGGAATCGTTCTATCATTAGGCGTTTTTTCATCGGGTGTTTCAGAATTATTGCAAGCAACTACTCCACAAACAAGCACCACAATCGCCAATAATAACAAGAAGTATTTGGCTTTCTTCATAAAATTCTCTCCTTTAGAAAGCACTTATCATTCCGCCAATGCAGACCGAATAATCAATTTGCTTTCTACCCATATTATAGATATTACATATTATAGTCATTTTTATGACTATTGTCAATATGTAGACTACAAATTACAATAAAAACATGATTACGTACGAACCGTTTTGGAAAACGATGAAACAGCGAGGGGAATCCACTTACACCCTCATAGAAAAGCACGGAATAAGCAGCGCAACGATTGACAGACTGCGGAAGGGAAAAGGAATCAGCACCGCAAAAGTCAACGACTTATGCAAAATATTAAACTGCACCGTATCCGAAGTCATCGAATACGTCCCCGACGAATTAAGCAAAACAAACGACTAACCGCTGACGAAAACCTCGTCGGCGGTTTTTTATCTTCTCATTTAGGTAATTTGGGGACGGAGCAAAAAATGGAAAAAGTTCCATTTTTTGCTCCGTCCCCAAGTGGATTTCTGTCGACCCTTCGACGTGCTCCGCATTTCTCATAATGACGATTTTGCAATTTCAAATACACCGCGGATACGTAAAAGGCACACCGTAACGGTGTGCCTTGTGTTTTTGTGCGAAGTCGCTATTACATGATTTGGCGATAGATCGCTTCGACTTCTTCTTTGCCCCAGACTTGAGGACAAGGATAGAGGGGGTTCGCTTCTGCGAGTGCGTGTTCTATCATGCGAGGGAGATCCTCTTCTTTGATGAGTTGAGAACCGTCTTTCGCTCTGATTTTGGTGGGGATGTTCATTGCTGCGTTGAGGTCTTCAATCCATTGAATGAACGCCTTTGCCTTGCAGGAGTTGCATTCGCCCTTGATGCCGATGACGTCTGCGAGTTGTGCGAGTTTCTTCTCTGCGGATTTGCCGTACGCTTTGAGGACGTAAGGAAGGATGACCGCGTTTGCAAGACCGTGAGGTACTCCGTATTCGCCGCCGAGGGTATGCGCGATTGCGTGAACGTATCCGACGTAAGAACGAGTGAACGCCTTGCCTGCGAGATACGCCGCGTGTTGCATATTGTTACGTGCGGTGAGGTTTTTGGGTTCATCGTAAGCGAGTTTGAGGTTGTCGTTGATGAGTTTGACCGCTTCGATGGAATCTTTCTTGGTTTGAGAAGTGTTTTCTCCGCCGATATAGCCTTCGACTGCGTGAGTCAATGCATCCATACCCGTGGTGGAGGTGATGTGAGGAGGAAGACCGATAGTGAGTTCGGGGTCCATAACGACGTATCTGGGAATAAGGAACGGGTCGTTGATGGGGTACTTCTCGTGAGTTTCGGGGTTGGAGATAACCGCCGCGAGGGTTGCTTCGGAACCCGTACCGGAAGTGGTGGGGATTGCAACGAGCGGGGCTTTGAAACTCTTCATTATCTTGACGAGGCCTTTCATTTGAGGAACGGACTTGTTGGGTTTCGTGACTCTTGCGCCGATAATCTTCGCGCAGTCCATAGCAGAACCGCCGCCGAGTGCTACGATGACGTCGCAGTTGTTCGCATGGAACATCTTAAGACCATCTTCGATATTGCCGATGGTGGGATTGGGGACGACTTCGTGGAAGACGCACGCATTCATACCTTCAGCCTTGCATGCTTCGAGGATGGGGGTGTGCATACCGAGATTGTAAAGACCGCCGTCGGTGACGATAAGGATGCTCTTGAAGCCTTCGGATTTCAAGAACTTGGGAAGTTCTTTGACGGAACCGGGGCCGGAAAGAGTCTTTTTGTTTTGATTCCACGGAATGAGCCACATAAGGCACCACGCCGCTTTTTGGAACACTCTGCAACCAAACTTGTAAAGAGGATTAACGCTCATACAAATTGCCTCCTGATTTTTAAGGAATACCCTTATGTATATTTTTATGCATACATTATATAATCAAATTCCGAATTTAGCAAGCAATAAGTTTACTATTTTACTTAAAAGCGTCGCGCGGCGGACGGTGAAAGATATTAACGCTTGCGCAGGACGAGAAAGATTGCTATAATGAGCGCATGGAAAAACTCACTGTATTCGATTTAGACGGAACTTTGGCAGAACTCGGAAAAGGCGCGACGCAGTCCACCGTTTCCGCCCTTATCGCGCTGTCCGAAAAATCGCGGATAGCGATTTCGTCGGGCAAACCCACCTACTACCTTTGCGGATTCGCGCGTCAACTCGGCATATCCGACGCAATCCTCATCGGAGAAAACGGATGCACCGTCCAATTCGGCGTGGATTTACCGCCTAAAGAAAACGTGATACTTTGCTCGTCGGATGAGGCGAGAGAAGAACTCGACTTTTTGAAACGCGGAATAACCGCCCTTCTTCCAAACGTTTGGACGCAACCCAATCAAATTATGTTCACCCCCTTCCCCACGACGGAAGAAGAGTTTGAAACCATACGCGGATTCCTTCGCGACAACGCGGATAGACTTACGCATATCGACTGCTACGAGCATTGCGACTCCTTCGATTTCGTACCCCACGGACACGACAAATACACCGCCCTTGAATATCTCGAAACGAGAATAGGCTCCTCCCGCGAATCCACGATAGCGGTCGGGGACGGAGTCAACGACTACCCCATGTTCAGATACGCGAAAACCTCCGTCGGAATACACGTCGAAGACAAGTCGGAGGTCACCTATAATTTCGAGGATATAGAAACCGCACTCTCTTTCATATTGGGTTATTTAGACTAATCGACCGTTCCGACTTCATTCAATCGATATCACACAAAACGGCGTTTATCCTATCGTTTCAATAGAATAAACGCCGTTTTCAGTCTGTATTGTGCTTTGAAAAATTACACCCAAATCCTTATGCGTTCAAGCCGATGAAGTATTCCGTAAGCGTTTCGGGGGTTTCTTTGAAATCGGTTTTATCCCAATATCTCACCACCAAAATGAAACTCTCCTTGACGACGTCCAGACGCAATTCTCTGGGCACGGACTTTGTTGAAACGAATCCGTTGTCAACGCACGCCGTCGCGAATTCGTCTATCGCCGCGCGCAAATATTCAAGGAATAAGTCTTTGCTTTGAGAGAGCAAAATCGCATGAATCAAAGTCTTTTCGTCGTGCAGGTGATATAGGATATGCGTGATGAAATGCTTATAATCAAGGAGTGAAGATTTTGAAAAGTCGTGACTCTTTTCCTCTTCGAGCGTATGCGAAAATACGTGCCCGAAAATAGTGGAGCATACGGATTTTAACAAGTCCTCTTTCGTTTTGTAATGAGCGTAAAAGGTGCTCCTTGCAACGCCCGACTTATCGAGCACGTCTTGTATGCGCAAGTCGTCGTAGTCTTTTTCAAGAAGCGCCTCGGCAAAAGCATCGTAAATTTTTTCATTCGTTTTGGTGATTTTCTTATTCATAACTATACCTCTCGCCTATTATATCGTACTCCGTGTTCGATTGTCAATACCCCGTGTTTTGTTTTTACCAGCAAACAAAACTCTTTGTTTCGTTTAGTTTGATTTTTACAAAAATAAACCGAACATTATCGGGATTTTTGTTTGCTTAAATCCACCTATAATGATACAATTTATATTGATATGATACTGGACTACTCAAGCGGAAAAATCATAGCGAAAACGGATAGGTCTACTCTGACTCTCGTAGACGACGTTTCCTTTTCAATCGAAGAGGGACAAACGGTTGCGCTAATCGGCCAAACGGGCGCGGGCAAAACCATAATCGCGGATTCCATAATGAAACTTCTGCCAAAAAACGTCAAAGCAATCGGGATGAAGACGACTTTCCTCGGCAAAGACTTGCAAAACGAAAAAGATATGAAAAAAATTCTCGGCAAAGATATCGTCTATATCCCCCAAGGAGGGAAAGAATGCCTGAATCCTACCCGCAAAATCGGAGCGCAAATCGCGGACGCAATGATTAAAACGGGCGTCAAGAAAAAGGATATCCCCTCCGCCGTCGCGAAAAAACTCCGTCTTGTCGGGCTGGACGAGAAAATCGCAAACTATTATCCGTCCGCACTTTCTGGCGGAATGGCGATGAAAGTCGTGCTTGCGATATCCGCATGCTCGACCGCACGCCTCGTCATTGCAGACGAGCCCACGAACGGCGTAGACGAAAACCATAAATTCGAATATATGCAACTCATAAGGACGGTTTTCCCCGATTGCGGCGTTTTGCTCATAACTCACGACACGGATATTGCAAAAATCGCCGACAAAATCCTCGTCGTGTCAAACGGCAAAATGCTTGAAAGCGGAAATGCGCGCGAAGTTTTCGACAATCCTTTGCACCCTTACACCCGCGCGATTTTATCCGCGCTCCCCGAAAACGGACTTATCCCGTATCCGAAACTTCGTGGCGACAACGGCGACTGTCCTTTCTACTCGCGATGCCCGTATGCAGAGGAAAAGTGCAAGCGCGATATTCCATTGAAAGAAGCGGGCGGCAGACAAGTGAGGTGCGCAAAATGATACGACTTGAAAGCATATACAAAAATTTCGGAGA
>CAZRHE010000025.1:0-17326 GCA_964599875.1 uncultured Bacteroidaceae bacterium | reverse complement strand
AACTCAGAGCGGAACTCAAAGAAATCGCAAAAATGCCCGGTGCGCTTATGCCTGCACTCCAAGCGGCGCAAGGCGTCTACGGCTATCTTCCCATCGAAGTCCAAACCATGGTCGCGGAAGAACTCGGAATTTCTCTTGAAGAAGTTTTCGGCGTCGCCACTTTTTACAGCCAATTCGTTCTCAATCCGAAAGGCGAACATGCGGTCAGCGTATGTCTGGGCACTGCTTGCTACGTTAAGGGTAGCGGCGACGTGTTTGCAAAACTCGAAACCGAACTCGGACTCAAAGACGGTCAAACCTCTGCGGACGGCAGATTTTCGCTCACCGCGACACGTTGCGTAGGCTGCTGCGGCCTTGCACCCGTTATGTTGGTCGGAGAGGACGTATACGGAAAGGTTACCACCGACCAAGTCCACGGAATCATAGAAAAATACCGCGCGTAAGTGCGAAACTACACGGCTTTGCCGTGGCGGAGAATATATGAAAATATCCGAAATAGCAAAGTTAATAAACGGTAAAATCGAGTGTAACGAAGCCTCTGTTGAAAACGAAGTATTTTCTGCGTTTTCGTCGGACATGATGAGCGACGTGCTCGCTTTCGTGCGCGATCAAGGCATACTCGTCACCGGGCTCGTTAATCCTCAAACCGTACGTACCGCAATGATGGTGGACATAGGTTGCATAATCCTCGTCAGAGGCAAACGCCCCGACGACGGACTTATCTCCCTTGCCTCTCAAAACGGTATCGTAGTTATAACCACCGACCTCAATATGTTCGAAACTTCGGGCATTTTGTACTCGGCGGGCATCAAAGCGTAAGATGAATCAATTCGTGCATCAGGAATATCTCGTCGCGGGCAACAATTTCGCATCTGCGGGGTCCGCGTCCGAGGCGGTCAAAAGCACTCTCAAGAAGTTGGGCGTGCCGTCCGCCGATATAAGACGAGTTGCGATTGCGATGTACGAAGGTGAAATCAACATGGTCATTCACGCGGGCGGAGGGATTGCAATCGTTGATATCTACGTGGATAGAATCACGATTGTGCTCTCTGATAAGGGGAAAGGTATCGCGGATATCGCACTTGCGATGACTCCCGGATATTCCACCGCGCCCGAAGACGTGCGCTCACTCGGTTTCGGTGCGGGTATGGGTCTTCCGAATATGAAAAAGTATACGGATGAATTCGATATCCAAAGCACCGTCGGCGTAGGCACGACGATAAGAATGACGATTTATTTCGGCTGATATGGAACAAGAAAGAAAGATAAGTTGCGTCCTTGACGAAAAAGCGTTGCACACGGTTATGCTCGACCCTGACAAATGTAAGGGTTGCGTTACCTGTATGCGTCGTTGCCCTACGGAGGCAATACGCGTGCGTGACGGCAAGGCGAGCGTATCTTACGAGAGATGTATAGGTTGCGGAGAGTGCGTCAGACTTTGTCCTCATCACGCAAAACTGCCTTCTCACGATTCTTGGGACAGCCTTAACGACTTTAAGTATAAAATCGTTCTTCCTCCGCCGTCGCTGTACGGACAATTCAACAATCTCGAAACGGTGGATACCGTGTTAAACGGTTTGCTTGCACTGGGTTTCGACGAGGTTGCGGAAGTCGGCTTGTCGGCGGAATACATAAGCGGAGTTACGAAGATAGTCATGGACAGAAACGAGGTGAAAAAACCTATTATTTCTACCGCTTGTCCCGCTATCGTGGAACTCATAATGATGAAATATCACAATTTGACCGAGCATCTTTTGCCCGTCCTTGCACCCGTAGACGTTGCGGCGAAACTTGCAAGAGAAAAAGCGATTGCAAGAGGAATTCCCGAAGGGGATATCGGTGTGTATTTCATCTCTCCTTGTCCTGCGAAGGTTTTCGCGCTCAAAATGGGCATAGGGGTCATCCGTCCGTACGTAGACAGAGTGTTGTCGACGTCGGACGCATATATGCATCTCGTGCCCGCGATGAATTCTCTAACCGAAGTGAAACCTATCTCGAAAATGGGTTCTATCGGTCTTAATTGGGGAATAAGCAGGGGAGAGGCAAACGCAATTTACAGGGATAAAACCATTGCCGCGGACGGCATAGAAAATTGCGTGAAGATACTCGAAGCACTCGAAGACGGAAGTCTTGACGATATCGAATTTATCGAACTTAACGCTTGCACTGGCGGTTGCGTCGGCGGCGTTATGAACGTTGAAAATCCTTTCGTCGCGAGAAGTAGGCTGAATCATTTGTCGAGAAAACTCTCCGCAAACATGAATAACGTTGCGGATATAGGCAAATCGAAAGACTATTTCACGTGGGAATTCAACCCCATGGTCAAAGACGTTTTCGTCCTTGACAACGACAGAATGACCGCGCTCAACAAGATGATGGAAATCGAGAATACTCTCGAAACTTTGCCCCTCGTCGATTGCGGAATGTGCGGTGCGCCGAGTTGTAGAGCGTTTGCGGAAGACCTTGTGGGCGGAGTTATCCCGAAAGACACGGTTTGCTATCGCAAAAAAGAAGAGGAAAATAAAAAATGACCGCATTAGAAGTTGCAAAACTCATAGGCGCGGAGGGGATAAACGTCCCCGACGGCAATAGGGAAATAACCACGGGTTATTGCGGTGATTTTTTGAGTTTCGTCATGTGCAAAGCCCCGTCTAATAGCGTTTGGTTCACGGTTATGTCGAACGTCAACGTTTGTGCGGTGGCAACGCTTGCCGACGTCGGCATGGTCGTCCTTTGCGAAGGCGTAAAACCCGACGAACAACTCGTGGAAAAGGTGAAATCGCAGGGCGTTAACCTTTTCGTTACCGACCTCGACGCGTATACGGCGGTCGGAAAGATACAAGGGAAACTCAAATGAAGTTTTCTTACGACCTGCATATACACTCCGCGCTGTCACCCTGTGCGGAAAATTCGATGACGCCCGTGACCGTCGTAGGCACCGCGAAGATATTGGGACTGGATTTCGTCGCGATATCCGACCATAATTCCATTTTGAACGTGGAAGTCGCGATGAGAGCGGGGGAAGAATTCGGCGTGAAAGTCGTGCCCGCAATCGAAGTGCAATCGAACGAAGACATACATATCCTTTGTCTGTTCAAGACTTTCGAAGACTTGAAAGCCTTTGCGGACGAGATACCTTTTTCGGACAGAAAGAATAGAGAGGATATATTCGGTGAACAGTTGATTATGGACGAGGACGATATCGTCGTGGGGAAAGAGGAAAAAATGCTCCTCGACAGTGCGAAGATTTCCGCGGACGTAATCCCCGATATCGTTGAAAAGCACGGAGGCGTCGCAATCCCCGCGCATATAGACAGGGACGGAAACGGAATGTTAGCGATTTTAGGCTCCATTCCGAAACGCTATCCGACGGTGGAATTATCCTCGAAATGCGATAGAGCGGACTTGGAGAGTTGGGCGGAAAGTCGTTTAGTCGTGATAGACAGCGACGCACACGTCCTCGACGATATTTCGACGAGAGGGGTTATCGACCTCGACGAATACAGCGTATCCGCACTCGTGGATAGACTGAAACAAGGAAAGAAATGAGAGAAATCGCGCTAAACATATTGGATATAGCAGAGAATTCCGTCAAGGCGCACGCAAGCCTCGTTGAAATAGGTATAATCGCAGAGGGAAATATTCTCACCGTGACCATAGACGACGACGGCGACGGCATGGACGAGAAATTTCTTGCAAAAGTGACCGACCCGTTTACGACCACCCGCACGACGAGAAAGGTAGGTATGGGGATTCCGCTTTTCAAAATGGCGGCAGAAATGGCGGGCGGAGAGTTTGAAATCTCCTCGAAAAAGGGGATAGGCACTTCGGTCAAGGCGACTTTTGCGATTGACAATATAGACCGCGCGCCGCTTGGTAACCTCGGCGAAACAGTGACCGCACTCATTTTCGAAGAGGAAAACGTCGAATTCGTCGTCAAGTGCTCGGTGGACGGAAAAGAGTTCGTTTTCGACACGAGAGAGTTGAAAGCGCAGTTGCAATCGACTTTCGGGTATATGGATGAAAAATTGTACAATTCTCCCGAAATAGTAAGTTTCGTGCGAGATATAATAAATGAAAATCTAATAGATATTGGAGGAGCAAAGTTATGAAGAGTATTGCCGATATAAAGGCTATCAGGGACAAAATGCAGTCCGAAATCATTCTGCGTGACAACAGCGACACCGAAAAAGAAACCAGAATAGTCGTCGGAATGGCGACTTGCGGAATCTCCGCCGGCGCGCGCCCCGTCTATAACGCGTTCATCGACGAAGTTGCATTGCGTGGTCTGAAAAACGTCAAGGTGACGAGAAGCGGATGCTTGGGCATGTGCAAACTCGAACCTATCGTCGAGGTTTTTGTCCCCGGACAGGAGAAAGTCACCTACGTCCATATGACGGCTGAAAAGGCAAAACAAGTCGTTGCGAATCACATAGTCAACGGCAATATATGCACTGATTACCTTGTCACTAACGACTAATTGGAGGGAAATATGTTTAGAAGTCACGTCCTCGTCTGCGGCGGTACGGGCTGTACCAGCAATCACAGCGGAGAAATCTATACCGAATTTCAAAACCTTTTGAAAGAAAAAGGACTTGAAAACGACGTCAACGTCGTAAGAACGGGTTGTTTCGGTCTTTGCGCCGTAGGTCCCGTCGTCATAGTCTATCCAGAAGGCGCGTTTTATGCGGGCATTACCGTCGAAGACGTCAGAGAAATCGTTGAAGAACACATCGAAAAGGGCCGTATCGTATCCCGTCTTCTTCACAAAGATACGTCGAACGTTTCGGTCAAAGCACTTTCGGACACTAACTTTTATAAGAAACAAACCAGAGTCGCACTGCGTAACTGCGGCGTCATCAACCCCGAAGAAATCGACGAATACATAGCGTACGACGGTTATCAGGCACTCATTAAAGTCCTCACCGAAATGACTCCTCAACAAGTCATCGACGTCATCAAGGCAAGCGGACTGAGAGGTAGAGGAGGCGCAGGCTTCCCCACGGGAATGAAGTGGCAATTCGCCGCAAATTCTCCCGGACCCGTCAAGTACGTTTGCTGTAATGCGGACGAGGGCGACCCCGGTGCGTTTATGGACAGAAGCGTCCTCGAAGGCGACCCCCACGCAGTCATCGAAGCAATGACCATCGCAGGTTATGCAATCGGTGCGCATCAAGGTTACATATACGTCCGCGCGGAGTATCCTATCGCAGTCGAGCGTCTTAAAATAGCACTCGGACAAGCGAAAGAATACGGCTTGCTCGGTAAAAATATTTTGGATACGGGATTCGATTTCGACCTCGAAATCCGCCTTGGCGCAGGCGCGTTCGTTTGCGGTGAAGAAACCGCGCTTATGGTTTCTATCGAGGGCAACAGAGGAGAGCCGCGTCCCCGTCCTCCTTTCCCCGCCGTCAAAGGTTTGTTCGGGAAACCCACCATTCTCAACAACGTCGAAACTTACGCAAACGTTTGCCAAATCATCTTGAAAGGCGCGGATTGGTTTGCGTCTATGGGCACGGAGAAATCCAAAGGCACCAAAGTTTTCGCACTCGGCGGAAAAATCGTCAACACCGGTCTTGTGGAAATCCCTATGGGCACCACTCTTCGTACCGTTATCGAAGATATCGGCGGTGGCGTCCCCAACGGCAAGAAGTTCAAAGCGGCGCAAACGGGCGGACCGTCGGGCGGCTGTATCCCCGCGGAACACTTCGATATCCCCATCGACTACGACAATCTTATCGGCATCGGCTCCATGATGGGCTCGGGCGGAATGATAGTCATGGACGAGGATAACTGTATGGTCGATATCGCAAAATTCTTCCTCGAATTTACCGTGGACGAGAGTTGCGGAAAATGCACGCCTTGCCGTATCGGCACTCGCAGACTTCTCGAATATCTCGAAAAGATTACGACGGGTAGAGCGACTATGCAAGACCTCGACGAAATGGAGAAACTCTGCTACTACATAAAAGAAAACGCACTTTGCGGACTCGGTCAAACCGCACCCAATCCCGTGCTTTCCACTCTCCGCTATTTCCGTGACGAATACGTCGCGCATATCGTGGATAAAAAATGTCCTTGCCACGTTTGTAAAGGTCTTGTTCAATACAAAATCACCGACGCGTGCAAAGGCTGCTCGGCGTGTTCGAGAAAATGCCCCGTCGGCGCGATCTCGGGCGTTATCAAGCAGAAGTTCGAAATCGACGTCAACAAGTGCGTCAAGTGCGGTCAATGTATCGAAACTTGCAAGTTCGGCGCAATCGTAAAGGAATAGTGAGGTGCGATTATGGAAGATAAGAAAATGGTAAACGTAAAAATCAATGGTATCGCCGTTCAAGTCCCCGAGGGTAGCACTATCCTCGAGGCGGCAAAAGTCGCGGACATCAAAATTCCCACGCTTTGCTATCTCAAAGGTATAAACGCAATAGGCGCGTGCCGCGTTTGCGTGGTCGAGGTCAAGGGCGCAAGAAGTCTTTGCGCGGCTTGCGTGTATCCCGTGAACGAGGGTATGGAAGTGTTCACCAACACTCCTAAAGTCATGGAAAGCAGAAAGACTACCGTCGAACTCATCCTTTCCGACCACAACCAAGATTGCTTGAACTGCGTCAGAAACAATAATTGCGAACTTCAAACTCTTGCTATGGAACTCGGTTGCGACGCTCATCGTTTCGGCGGTGCGTCCGTTCATTACGAACTCGACACGACCACTCCATATATCGTTCGCGACAACAACAAATGCGTGCTTTGCCGTCGTTGCGTAGCGGCGTGCAAGCAATATCAATCCGTATCCGTCATCGGTCCCAACGCGCGCGGTTTCGACACTCATATCGGTTGCGCGTTTGAAAAGAATTTGTCCGAAGTGGCATGCGTGGGTTGCGGTCAATGCGTGGTCGCTTGCCCCGTCGGCGCACTCCACGAGAGAGAGGAAATCGACGACGTGCTCGAAGCGCTTGCGGATCCCAATAAGAGAGTTATCGTAGGCACCGCGCCTTCCGTCCGTATCGGTCTCGGCGAGGAATTCGGAATGGGCATCGGCACCAACGTGCAAGGCAAAATGGTTGCCGCACTCCGTCGTATCGGTTTCGACGACGTGTTCGACGTTGACTTCGCCGCAGACCTCACCATTATGGAAGAGGGTACTGAATTTATCGGCAGAATGTTAGGAAAGGGCGAAAACAATACTTTGCCTATGATTACCAGTTGTTCTCCCGCTTGGATTAAGTTCTGCGAACATAACTTCCCGAATCAACTTGCGCATTTGTCTTCCTGCAAGAGCCCGCAACAAATGTTCGGTGCGGTCTGCAAGACTTATTATGCGGAAAAACTCGGAATAGACCCCGAAGATATCGTCGTCGTTTCCGTCATGCCTTGCACCGCGAAGAAGTTTGAAAAGGGTAGAGCGAATCAATCCGCCGCAGGCGTCCCTGATATCGATATCGCAATCACCACGAGAGAACTTGCAAAACTCATCAAACGCAAAGGCATTATATTCGAAGACCTTCCCGAAGAAGAATTCGACGCACCTCTCGGAATCGCATCCGGCGCTGGACTTTTGTTCGGCGCAACGGGTGGCGTTATGGAAGCGGCACTGCGTACCGTGTACGAAATCCTCGAAAAGAAATCCGCACCTTCCCTTGAATGGAGCGAGGTTAGAGGCACGGACGGCATCAAAGAGGCAACTTACGTTGTGGGCGGAAAGGAAGTTAAAGTCTGCGTCGTCAACGGACTTGCAAACGCAAGAAAGATTATGGAAGAAGTGGAAGCGGGCAACAGTCCTTATCACTTCATCGAAGTCATGTCTTGCCCCGGCGGTTGCGTGACGGGCGGTGGTCAACCCATAAAATCCGCATACGTACTCAACAACAAGGACGTCAAGGCACTCCGCGCAAAGGCGATTTACGACACCGACGCGAATATGACACTTCGCAAATCTCACGAAAATCCCGCGATCAAGGAGATTTACGACGAATATTTCGGAGAGCCCAATTCACACAAGGCGCACGAAATTCTCCATACGAGTTATGTGCCGAGAACGAAATATTGATTGAAACAATCATATCAAGAAACGCCCGACGGAAAGTCGGGCGTTTTCATATCGAAATTTTATAAGTTAAAATGCAAAGATTAACGATTATAAATCAAAGGGGTCGTCGTCATCGTCGAGGATTGCGTCCGCCTCTATGACTTCGTCTACGTTAAAAGAATCGTCGTCATCGAAATCGAAAGCGAAAGGATTGTCGTCTTTCTTTCCGTATTTGGTTTCGTGAGCGGTGAAAATCACGTCGTCGTCATATCCGCTGACTGCGGACAGAGAGCGATAATAACGGGTCTTCGCGCACATTTCATATGGGTCGACGTATATGGACGCGATGCCGAAAGTGAGCCCGACGACTATCCACCAGCCGAAGAAGGATATAACGAGCACGAAATATTCCCAGGTATGATCTTTCATCATATCCCACGAGCGTTTCATTGCCTCTTTCCAACCCATATCGGGATTCTCTGCAAAGATAAATACGGTTTGAGAATAACGCAGTGCAATATAAATGCCGGGAACTATTAAGCAAACCATTCCGAGAGCGGTCATAAGGGTGACGAGCAAATTTGCGAAGAATTGATTCCAAAATTGTTTGGGATTCTTTATCGAATCGAAAATGACTACCCAATGCCTATACTCGCCGCGAGTGAAACTTATGAAGTATCGCGCGATGCCTACGTTAATAGGGAAGTTGAACACGGCGTAAAGGAAACTTAAAATCGCATATATGACCGTGAAAACGATAAATGCGGGAGAGTCCGTCTCATAATTGTCCGCAATGCGCGAGAAAATGCCTATTCCGTATTCTACGAATAGTAGGACGGCGAAGGGCTGAAACGCCAGCCATACTTTGCCGCGGACGTCGGCTTTTGCATCGTTTTTGAGTTTTATCCTATCCATACTTATATTATATATCGAATAATTAAAAAAACAATAAAAATTTTAATATTACGAAATTTGGTGGTCGAGTAGTAAAATCGCGCGGCTTAAATATTGGCGTGCAAAAAAATCAACCCCCGAAAATCGGGGGTTGAAGAGTTGATTCGCGTTACGCGTTATTCCGCATCCGAATTATTGTCGTCGGAAGGAACTTCGGTCAAGTTGTAATCTATGATTTCATCGTCGCCGTTTGCTTTTTTGCTCTTTTTGACGATGAAGAATACGCCGACTGCGATGATTGCGACGCCTGCAACGCATCCGATTACGATGCCTGCGATTGCGCCTGCGCTCAAACCATCTTTGTCGTTTGCATCCAAATTGCCGCCTACGGGTTCGTTTTTCGCGGTGTCGATGAGATATTGTTCGATAGTGATTACTTCGCCGTTATCGTTGAAGGTGTAGGACTCGTATTTGAGTTCGCCGTTTGCAAACGTGAGGTAACCGAAGGTTTGACGATCGAGAGTGTGGTCGATGGTCTTATCCATATCGAGTGCCGCCATAACGGTTTCGTTGTCGCCTACGTAGTTGTAGAACTTCGTGCCGATAGTGCCGAGGGTGACGTAAATTGTTCCGCTATTGCCTTGGGGCTTGGTTTCGGTGTACACGTGGTCGTGTCCTGCGAAGACGTACTTGACTCCGTACGTGTCGAAGACGGGAGTGAGTTGCTCGCGCATCTTGACGATTTCGCTGTCGTTGGTGTGAGAACCTGTGGAGTAGAGGGACTTGTGCATAATCACGACTATGGTCTTGCCTGCGGTCTTTGCGGTGCTCAAATCGTTGACGAGCCAGTTGTATTGTGCTTCGGAAAGTCCGTTTTCGCCGTCTGCGTCGTTGGTGTCGAGGAACGCGAAGTGCACTCCGGAGTAGTCCATGGAGTAGTAGTCTTGTTCCGCTTCGCCGTTATAAACGTTGGTGGTGACGGATGCGGGTTGAGTGTAGTTGAAGAACTTGCTGATTGCGTAGGTTTCGTTTTCGTGGTTGCCCGCAACGGAGAACACGGAAGTGTTTGCAAAGATGCCCGTTTCGGAATTAAGCCAGAATTTCCATTGATCGAAGTTCTTGGGGTTGTCGGTGTTGTCGCCGCCGTTGATGATGAAGTCGTAACCTTGGATTCTTTCATCGTTCACGAGGGTATTCATTCTGTCTGCAGTCACGTCGTACATAGCTTGAATCATGCCTTGAGGGTCGGAAATGACGAGTGCTTTGAAATCTCCGCTCGATTTTGCGGTGGTGAAAGTGAAGTCCTTATCATAACCGAGTCCGCTTGCAAGGTTCCATCTGTTCGCTTCTTCTCCGTCGGTGGAGTAGTAAACGCCGTAGATTTGATATTCGTAAGACGCGCCTTCTTCAAGACCGCTGATGGTCACGTTGTGACGGTTCCAGTAAAGGAGACTGCCCGTCATCGCTGCGTCGCGCTCTTTGCAGTTGTAGTACATTTTGACTTCGACTTCTTCGCCGTCCGCGCCTTCTACGACTGCATCGTAATAGACTTCGCCGTGAGTGAGGCAGAGAAGACCGACGTCGATAAGAGGCACGTATTGAGGAGAGGTCACGGTGTTAATCGTGATTCCGTTTTCGGTTACGTTGCCTTCGAGGTTATCGGATGCATTGTAATACGCGTTTCTGGAAGTTTCGTCGTAGATATTCCAGTGTGCGCCGGTTGCGTCTTTCCATTCGGCGTCGCCGACTTTACGATATCTGACGATAGTGAAGACTTCTTCTGCGGTGTAGTAGGAGAAGTTGAAAGTCGTGGTGCCGTTGACGTTGTCGAAGTTTGCAGTGAGAGAAGAGGGCAGTCTGCCGATTTCTTGAGTTGCGATATCCGTCGAACGAACGCCCGAGATATAGGAAGGAGTGACGACTTTGCCGTTCGCCGTGAAGGAGGCAAGGGATTCCGCGGGAGTGAGTGCGAGAGTCTTTGCAGGGTCTTTGACGTCCGCAAGGTCGGGAGTGTCGTCAGAACCGAAGGACACGACGATTTCTTTTGCGATTCCGCCAAGTCCTACGAAGAGGGAGTCGGTGACATATCCGTCGAGGAGTCCGTCGACGATTTCGTAAAGGTCGGTGCCCGTGAAGGAGAAACCGAGGGAGTCGCCTAGCAAGGAACTAATCAAGGGAAGAAGACCATTGACGATATCGTGGAGCACGAAGTTGGAAGGATTAAGAACGACTTTCACGCCGTCTTGTTTCGGAATCATGCCTTTTACAAGGAAAAGCAAGTCGTCGAGCATGCTAACTTCGCCTTCGTTTTCTTCATCGAGTTTATATTCGTCCTTGGTGGGTCCGTTGATGAAATCGAACTTGTAGTCGAGGAGTGCTTTGAGGATTGAATCGTCGTCCGAGTAGAGAGGATTGAGAAGTCCCCAAATGAGGTCGGACACGAGTTTGCCGCTGTCGCATTGCGCCGCAAAGTCTTGCATTGCCGCTTGATAACGTTTGCGATATGCTTCGTCGTAAGGGGAATTTGCGGTGTAATAAAGGCTATCCGTATCGATTACGCCCTCTGCGATTGTCGCAAGGTCTGAAGAAATTTCGTTACCGCTACAAGAGGTCGCAAGTACGTATGCCGCCATTTGACCGAGGGTGAGTTTTCCGCCCGCTTCTTCGGTGCCGTATTCCATATCGATGATGCTGTACGCAACAGCAATAATCATATCGATAACGTTGTCGTAAGTCTTGTCGCCGACCACGTAGTCGCCGTAACCGTTGCCGTCGTTGTCGGGGTAGAGGTTGTACCACACGGTGTCGACGATATAGTTCGCCATCTTATAAAGAAGCACTCTATAACCGCTCAATATGGAAAGACTTCCGGAGAATAAGGTAGAGTCTTCTCCGAGATAGGTTTCGACGAGGTCGTCTACGGTCGTGCGGAGGTTTGCGTTGAGATAGTGGCTCAAAACTCTGTCGATGAGTTGTCCGTAGATTTCTTGATAAATGTATTCGTTATAAGAAAGACTTGCAAAGTCGTCGTGATGCAAGGTGTAAGTGAAGTAGTTGGGGTTTGCCGCAACGACTTCCGCCCACGCCGCTTTTTTAGCATCGTCGTCTTGCGCTGCGTTGTAAACCGCGAGTGCGCTTTGATACGCGCCTTCGTTCCATTCGTTTGCAGGATTATAAACGTCCGTGGAAGGGGTTTCCTTCAAAGGAGTTTGTCCGATGCTATCGAGAAGACGGAGAGAAGAATCGACGCTTTCCGCAAGTTTGCCGTCAACGTTGTAACGGGTGACGGTTGCATAACGGATAGGGCTGTCAAGGCTGACGAAAGAACCGGTTTCGAATTCGTAAAGGGTTCTGCCTTCCGCGTCGACGTAGGTTGCGACGTCGGATGCGTGTTGGTGACCGCTGAACGTGTATTTGATTCCGAGTTCAAGGAAACGTTTGCAGGTGTATTCCCAGTTATACATCGTGAAGTCTTTCAAAATTTCATCCTCTTGATCGAAGTGAGGCATGATGTTTTGGTGGAAAGAGGCGATATAAGTGGGTTCTTCGATTCCGTCGGGAGAAGTGGAATACTTATCTATAATTTCTTCGAGGAAAGGATAGAGTGCGCCGTCGATTCTGCCGCCGCAAAGGTGGGTGAGTTCGGTGTTGCGATAGACGGTTACGTCGTTTTCGTATGCGGAAATTATTTCTGCATAGGAAGTGACTTGTACGTATTCGTCGATCCCGTCGACGTTTTTGAGAAGACGGAAGTCCGCTTCGGAGAAGTTTTCCGCAGTGTAGAGATAATCGAATTCGGTGCGATTGATTTGCACGGGAACGATTTCGTCGGTGGGTTCTCTATCAGTGGAGTCGAGGACGAAAAGGGTGAACGCGGTGTCCTTGATATGCGCTACGAAGGAGAGTTGGTTTCTGCCGTCGCCGACTTGCGTATATTCTTCGGAAATTTCTTTTGCGGTCGCAGTGCCGTTTTTGTTTTGAATCGCCGTGAAGTGTTCGTTATAGTAGGTGATTTCGAGGTTAGTCGCATTGGTGGACGCGATATAACCACCGGTGAAATCGGACGCCCAGTAATCTTCGCCGTAGATTTCGTCGAGGATTGCTTTGTCGATTTCGGGGTAGCCGAGTCCGTTGAATATCATTGCGAATTGAGCCGCGGTGATACCTTCCGCATCCCAGCCTATGCCGCTCGTCTTGTCGTAGAGTGCACCCGTGCCGTTGTAAAGGTCGTGGTTGCCGACGGTTGCGAAGATTTGGAAGTTGGTGTAATCGACTACGGTGTCGTCCGCTTTTTTAACTTCGCCGAGTGCTCTCACGCTGTTTTGGAGCCAGCGGAGGGAGTTCGCGACGTCGATTTCCGCAACTCTTTCACCGTTTTTGGTAAGGTCGCCGGATGCGAAAATGTGAGTAGGCGCTTCGCCTTTTTTCGCGTCTTCGAGGACTCTGACCATGTTGGAGTAGAGGACGTTACCGCTTTCGAGAACGAGTTTGGTGTCGCCGGTCATGGAATAGTAGAAATCGCTATCCTTATAATCCGCCGCCGTCACGTCCTGATAACAGTATTCGAGAGGGAAGTAGTGGATATCGCTCATTTGACCGACGGTGATACTGCTGACTACAGTGCCCGTCGGAGCGGATTCCTCTGCAACCGCCACGCCGCTACTCAAGGTGATGCCGAGGGTAAGTGCGAGGGTGAGTGCGAGCACCGCTACGATAACCGCTGATACGGGTTTTCTAAGAGTGTTCATAATTCCTCCTAATATTTTAATACTGAAATATTATAAACCTTATTTCACGAATTTTCAATACAAAACGTCCCGATTGTTAAAATTTTATGAAATAAACTGTCCGGAACCGTCGATTTTTCGTTTTGAATCCCCCTTTTGTCTAATTTGTGTTGCAAAAATATCGTTTTGGTTGTAAAATTATCGTATTAACAAATCAGAGGAAAATTATGAAAGAAAACAAACGCGCAAAAAAAATCGCGGGGAGAACGATTTCCCTTTTGCTCATCATCGCGATATGCTCCGCACTTGCGGTGAGTTTCGTCGGCTGTAACGCCGCAGTAGCCGTAGATACGAACAACGTTTTGAAGTTCTATGAACTTAAACCCGGTACGTACGAGGTCGTTATCGACAAGGACGGCAATCTTGCTTACGAAGAAATCGAAGGCGGAGGAAGAACGATTTTCAGTTCTATTCCCACGGACGAAGAAAACGTAAAAGAACTCGCATATCAACTTTATGCAATCGGCAATAAAACCATGGTTTCCGTGCCTTATGCGACTTTCTATGAAACCGGTATCAACAACAGCAAAATGGATGAGGACGATTTGCCTCTTGCATTCGAAACAATCGACGTAAGAAACAATCTCGACGGTTATCACTTCAGACAAACCAAACAATTCATTCAATCCGGCAAAAAACCTAAAGGTTGGGCGGCATTTGCCAAAAGTTCTTCCGTCGACGCAAAACAATGGTTGGTCGAAGCGGGACATATCGATAACGCTTACAAATACACGAAAACGTCAAGCACGGAAACGGGCGAATTGATTTACGACTGGACCAATGCGGAAGATAACAACAAGATGAACGACGAACGTAAGGCAATCGCACTTCATCCCATTCCTTACACGTCTTCGGGCAAACAAGGCAAAATCAACGGACTTGATCAAACCGAAGCGATTGCTGAAACCGGTACTTATTGGAAATACGACGAGGCAACGGGGTATTCTCTTCCTTACACGATTGATAAAGGCGGAAGAACCATCGGTTACGAACGTACCGACCAACACGTATTTTATTCGACCGGTGCAGACGCGGATAAGGACGGAGTAGAGGATTACTACAACACCATTAAATCCGCAAGCGTTACTTACAACGCGGATGGCGGATATTACGAAGTCAATATGGTCATGGACAGCACCAAAGAATACACTCATATCGACACTCTTTGGGCACTTCGCGATGACGGCGGCACCAAAGACCCTAATGCAAGATTTACTTATCTCGAAATCACTTTCCAACTTTGGGATAACGGCTATTTCAAACAATGGGATATGTGGGAGAAATGGGAATGTGATAAAGCGCATGGTTTTGTGTCAATGTCTGCAGACCAACATTATACGTCCTATTTCAGTTATGCAAAAGAAGACGCGTCGTTTGAAAGTTATCTTGAAGAATCCGGACTTGCAATCGGCAATTACGATCCCGACCAAGGCGGTAAAAAAGGACTTTCCGCGGGTGCAATCGCAGGTATCGTCATCGGATGCGTTGCCGGCGTTGCGATAATAGTTTTGGGCTCCGTGTTCGGTACAAAAGCGGCAAAACGCAAAAAACTCCAAGCAAATTCTGACGGCGAAAACGTTGAGAACGGCGAGGACGGCGGAGAAGAAGTTATCCTGTCCGAAGAAAACGAAATCCCTTCCGAAAACAACGATTCCGACGCAGAATAAGCGGTTAGAATATCGAAAAACAAAACTTTTCAACCCTCGAAAAATCGGGGGTTGATTTTTGTGTCGTCATATGGTATTATATAGGTGCGGGCAAGAGATTGTCGGCACAAGAGTGGTGCTTTCGTTTGAACCACAAAGTCTTTTATAGGAACGGCGGGTCCGTTTGGATATGTCAGGCCTTGTAACCGCAATTCGCGCATTGGACGACAAATTCCAAAGGCAGTCGGTATCCACCCTGCAAATGCAGGTTTAAAAGAGCACCACTACACGAAAGATAGGACGACGCCACGCGGCGTCGTTTTACTTTTTGCGAATTTAACGAATTTGCTTGCAAAAAAAACGCTAATATGATAATATCGCTATTGATTTGAATATGCCTCCATGGTCAAGCGGTTAAGACGTCGCCCTCTCACGGCGGAATCTGGGGTTCGATTCCCCATGGGGGTACCAAAAAAATTCGTATCAACTGATACGAATTTTTTTTATCCATTGCGGACGCAATGGTATATCATCGCCGTAAGGCGTATATCATCACCGAAGGTGTATATCATTACAATTCAAAATATATATTGAAATATCTTTTGTTATATGTTAAAATAACATTAAATAATAAGAGGTGAATTATGAATTTGTCTTTGAAAAACAAAAGCATTATCGCTATCGTTTTGTTCGTAGTGATAGTTGCGGCGATGTTGCTCGTTACCGCGCTCACGGACGTCGATCTCGAAATCAGCAAAATTCTCACGAAAAACGCTCTTCCCGAAGGGGAGTATCTCGCAACCGACGTTTTCGGGGTCGCACTCGAAACGATAGGCAGTTCCGCAGTGTATCTCGTTGCGGCGTTTTGTATCGTCATACTGTTCTGGTGCTCCGTGCGCTTTATGAAACTCCGTCCTTTGAGAGAAATCCTTGCGGTTATCTTCTTTGTTGGCGGAATAGTGGCGTTTTGGTTTTATATGAAGGACATACTTGCCTACACAGGCGAGCACGTAGGCGGAGCGGTCGGCTCCGTGGCGAGCGATATTAGAGCGGGCAAGGATTATGCGGAAAACGCGGCGTTCACCGTAGTTGCGGTGATTGCGGCAATCGTTCTCAATCTGCTTGCTGTTGCGGCGATGAGAGGTGTCAAGGACGAAACTCTCCGCAAACTCATCAAATTTGTCGTGGCGTTCGTTATAATGGCGCTTCTTGCAAACCTCATCGTTATGGCGGTCAAAGTTCCCGTCGGACGTATGCGTTATCGTTCCATGAACAGCGAAGCGGGTCAAGCGATGGGCGGATTCGACAACTTCACTCGTTGGTGGCAGATGACGGGCAATAACGACAAATTCTCAAGAGAGGAGTGTATCGCGATTTTCGGCGCGACGGACGCATTCAAGTCCTTCCCCAGCGGACACACTTGCGCGGCGGGTATGTGCTATGCGCTTATCATGCTCATCGATTTGTTCGACGTCAAGAATAAATGGGTCAAATTCGGCGTATGGGCAGGCACGATTGTTATGACGATGCTCGTTGCAATCAGCCGTATAGTCGTCGGCGCGCACTACTTCAGCGACGTCATGATGGGCGGCACGCTTGCATTCACTTCGATGATTATCGCAAGAGAAATCGTGATATGCAAATTCTCCCACGTTAAGGCAATATTCGGCAAAAATCACCCCGAACTTTCGGAAAATATTGTAATAGAGCAATAAACATTGAAAAAACGCTTGCGAAATTATCCGACCTTTGATATAATCGCAAGCGTACTTGCTAGTGTGGCTCAGTCGGTAGAGCAGCTGATTCGTAATCAGCAGGTCGCCGGTCCGAATCCGGCCACTAGCTCCAAAAATCCTGCACGATAGTGTGGGATTTTTACTTATTACTTATTCACTATTACCTCTTACTTTTATTTTTTTTAAACTTGCTGTCGGATTTTTGGAGAAGTAATAGGTAAAAGGTAATAGGTAAAAAGT
>CAZRHE010000024.1:0-19434 GCA_964599875.1 uncultured Bacteroidaceae bacterium | reverse complement strand
AAGTAATTCAATCCCAAACAATACGAAAACGGTCGCCTTTCGGTGACCGTTTTTCAAAAGGTTAAAATAAAATCCATCGGGCGACCGATGGATTTTTGAAATTAAAACCACAGAATACTCGGCGGTTCTTTATTTAGGGATTGTTAGAGTCGGGCGGGGTAAGGTAGCCTTGAATGAAAGCGCCTGGGAATTGGAATGCTTTTTGCGCCGTGCCAAACGACACCACTATGCGCTCTGTTGACGTAAAGGTTATCGTGCCTTTGCCGTAGGTCTTGTGCGTGACGATTGCGCCGACTTTTACGCCTGATAAGTCAATCACCTTTGCGTCAGTCGTATCTTGCTTTTGAGCGGGTTTTTGGACGGATACGACGTCGTCGTTGCTGTTTTGAGAGGTTTTAACGGACTCGTTGGATTCGTTTTGCGTAGTCGTCTTAACGGGCGCGGTTTTCGACGGGGCAGGGCCGCGACGGACGACGAGGGTGGGATTGTTTTCTTCGTCGAATTCTTGATAGAGAATTTCTGGCAAGTCGTTTATATCGCGTTTTTTGGCGGTTTCGGATTCGTCGAGGAGTTTCGCCATAAACTCGTAATACGACAGCGAGGTGTCCCACAAACCGACGTTTTCTTCTGCGTGGCGGTTTATGCCTGTGTAAGACAAACTTGCGTCCTCGTAGCGGCGGAAATTCCAAACGGCATCGTTCATAACGGCTCCGTTGAAAACACCGAGGGAAACGAGCAAATTGAAATCCTTGACGTCAAGCCCGGTGACCTTTTTGAATAAGCCGGGTTCGAGTTGGGTGATGACGTCGTTGAGGGATTGTTCGCGGAAGTCGGTGAGGTACATAAAGATAGGCACACGGGTTGCGAACTTGATGAGTTTGTCTTGGATTTCCTTTCGCTTGGACTTGTATTCTTTTTCTTCTTCGGAAAGTTGTTTTTTCTCTTTGTCGTCTTTGGGTGTTCCTTCTTTTTTGGCTTGTTTGACGTGCTCGGATTTGATGATGATTTGTTCTATATCCTTGTTGAGGGAGCGGAAGCCTTCGATTTTCATAAGTGCGTCGAGGGCCTCTTGATTGCCGAGCAGACGTTTCAAAACGTCGTCCGTGACGTTGACGAGGAGTGCGCTTTGCCAACGGCGCGCGAGCAAGGTTGCGGAAGTTCCCGCCATGGTTATGTCGAGGATTTCGGCGGCGTTGATTTGTTTCATCGTACTGCCGTCGTAGGCGAGGACGGGTAGGAATTTCGTAAACTCTTCTACGTTTCGTTCTATGCTCTCACCGTTCACGTTCAAGCCTTTAGCGTACTCTTTTATCTGTGTTAACGCCCGATTCAGCGCAAAGTCGAAAATATAACACTCCTGTTTCATAATTTCTTTATGCGTAGAATCGACGGCGACTTCCCACGGAGATTGCACTCTGAAAGCGGCTTGGAAGTAGGTTTCGGGGGACTTCAAATTGCGGAGCATAAATATGCCCGTCCAGGGGCGGATTGTAACGCCGGTCGTGAGTTTTCCGCAAGAGAGGGTAATGGTTTTCGTTTTGAGGGGGTCGCCCATAGCCTTGTAGACGGGTTTGATTGCCTCGACGCCTATGCCCGCGCTCGCGCCCGCGCACACGACGATATTATAGTCGTGATAGAAGACGTTTTGTTTTTCGGCGAGCAGGTTTGCCATTGCGTGGCAGGACGCGACGTTTGGGAGAAGCCAAAGCGTATGCGTGAGAATGGATAAGAGCACGGTGTTGCCGTAGGGCATATCGGGTTTGCGTGCGCCGAGTTTCAAGTCGTCCGTGGTCGTGCCGAGATACGCACCGCGGATGAGGTATAGCCATTTTTGTACGTAGTCTTTGTTCCTGAAGACGGCGTCTTTTCCCGTGCCTGTGGCGGAGAAAAAGAAGTTGAGGTCGAATTCGTCGAACTGTCCTTGCTTTGCGATTTCGGATATGCTGTCCGGGATTTTGTACGTCATCATGACCATGCGGGGGAGAGATGCGTACGGATTAGGGCCGGGGCCTTTCCAATTTTCTTTTGCGGCTTGCTCGTCCGAATAAGTCCAGTTGAAGATTTGGTCTTCCATAAACTCGCCGTTGTTGAGCGCGCGGAAAGGAGTGCCGGAGAGATACAAGTAGTATTTTGCGGATATATGCAACCAAGTTTCGTTGATTGCGTCGTTCATTTCTTCTTCGGCGTATTTTTCGGCGTCGAAAGAGTCGTAGGAATCTTCCTCGTCTTTGGTGTCGAAGAGTTTTTTCGCGTTATCTCGCCATGCACCGAAGTGATATTCGTCGAATACGACCATATCCCACTCTGTGTCCTCAACCCATTTGAGGTGGGGTTTGATTGCCCCGGACGCCTTGTCAACGCCGAGGAAGTCTTGGAAGGAGCCGAAACATACGATAGGGCGGTTTTTGTCCGCGTTGTCATATTGTTTTGCAATATTGGGCAAACCGTTTTCGTGGGGGCGGGATATGAATTGCCAACCGTCGAAATCTATATGCGTGTTGAGGTCTTCTTCCCATGCGGATTGTACGGCGGGCTTGAAAGTGAGGATAAGCACGCGTTTGAATCCCATTTTCTTTGCAAGTTGATATGCGGCAAACGTCTTGCCGAAACGCATTTTTGCATTCCACAAGAAGTGGGGGATATCTCCCTCTTCAAGAGAATTGAAATACGCCATGGTTTTTTGCACTGCGTCTTCTTGCTCGGGGCGCATCTTGAAATCTCTCGTGCGGTCGATAGTAACGTTCAAGTGATTGCGCACCGCGACAACCGCCGCCTGCACGTCCTCGACCGTGCAACGATACCACTCACCGCCTACGCACTCAATGCCTTTGCCCTCCAAGGCTCTATGTACGTCGTGGTCGTTGAAAGAAGTGCCGTCCGGATACATTGCGCTGTCTGCAAAGACGATTTCATATGCAGTGACGCCGTCAGGGCGTTTGACGGGATATTGTTGTCCTATGCGCGCCTCTACGGTTTGCGTGGTGAAACCCACCTTGAGAAACCCGTCGTATTGCGGATTCGTATCGCGATAGGCATAAATCATAGGGGTTGATTCAGGTCGTGTAGGAAAGAAGTTCATTGTTGGTATTTCCTCTTACAATTCTCAATATTGATACAAAAGTTTTTGCATTTGTTTTCTATAAAATCTTTTTCAACTTCAGTATTTACTGCTACTGCTTTGTTTTCTAAATCATCATACAATGTATTTATAGTGGAACTGTTATAACTAACAAGCACAATTTTTTTCAATGATTCATGTTTCTTTAATTCATCCAAATAATTATCTATGACAATTACATTGTCGATTTTTACGGGTTCTTCTACATATTTTTCGAATCCATTTCTTGAAGTTATAATTTTTGATTCATCTACTTCACATTCATAAATATAGCAAGGCTTGTTAAACAACTCTTCAAACATGCCATCGTATAATTCATAAATTTTAGGTGGGTTTTCTGTCAACCTGCAATGACAACTGAATGCGGGTATAGTATCTGCGATGCGACCAATGTTTTCAGCATAAGAGCGCACTGGATTTATACAATATGCCAATGCTGTAATATAGGTTTCACCAAAACAAATACGAGGAGTATAATTTCTCCTTGCAAACGGCAAATGCGGTTTTAGTTCATCGATTATGTAAACATTGCTTCCGTGATATAATTTCATATTTTCCTCTTTCTATTAACCGTTTCTTTAGATTCTTGCTCCAAAAAGTCGCCGTTATATTTATATTCGTATTTTATTAATTGTGAGCGTCCTGCTAAAACTTTATCACAATGTAAAATAGTTACGCCTTTTACAGATATTTTATAAATGCAAAAACCTTCTTTGTATTCGAACTCTCGTATCATTCCTACAATTTTATCTGCGTCATTAACTATTATTTCTTTGATATCACCTGTATCTTTATTAATTTTAATTTTTTTATTAACAAGATAGCCTTTTTTTATCTCGATACAAAATTCGTTATCAGATTTTTTTCCGCGACTGTGATAAATAATATCAGGTCTAAAAAATCCGTAATGGTCGAGGAACTTTTTGCCGCGTGCACTAGTTATATCTCTGTGATATTCACAGTCTATGAATAGATCGTTTTGCAATGGTTCTAGTTCTTGTGCAAGATAGTGCGCTAGTCTAAATGAGAAAGTTTGTTCGTGGTTTTTACCCTCGAACAAATCGCTGTCCATTTTATACAACGTTTCCAAAGCGCGTTTTATTTTTTCAAGATAGTCGATAGGTTTTTCCATACGTTTACTCCATAGGTCTAATCATAGACTCGATAAAATCTATTTCTTCTTGCGTGAGGTTGTATTTTGCATATAGTTCTTCATCCGTCCAAGGCTTTGAAAAATCTTGCATAGGAATGAATAAAAAAACTTTTCCTAGACAATCTTGTGTGTTTTTTCTCAGCGTTAAGAGAAAATGGAAAAATTTTGTATTTATATAAGATTTTGCATTTTCCGCCTCTGTTTTCGAATTGTAGACACCTGCTACAACATATGTTTCCGTGCAAATACTGTTTGGTTCTCCAACTATGGGTTTAATTATGTCGCTTTTACCATCACCACTGCCAACTGCTTTTGGCGTAAATAATTTATATTTACCAATATACTCTTGTCCTTTAGTTATATTGAAAAAAGGTGGAAGATATCCAATAAATTTATTGCCATAAATTTTATATCCCCCTTCAATTTCAAATTCCGAATAATTACTAAAATTTGTTGGCAGATTAAAAGGTCTCTGCTTGCTAACACAAGTCGAAAATGATGGTTCATTTAAAACTTGAACTTTGTGTAATATAGAAATTGCCTCATTATATCTTACAAAAATATCGCTCCCATTTTCTAATAGTGGGCGAGTTGCAACGGACATTGCATTATTGTTCTCGTAGGTTGTTATTTTTGTGTCACCATTATATGAAGCATCCCATAAAAAATAGTTGACTCCACCCTTTATTTCAACCCCGGGGAAACAGTCAGATGCATCAAGATAGTCATGTATTTCACGTATGTGAGTATCGTGTAACATAATATCTCTAAATGAATTTAATCCAAATCCACCTGTAAACCACCTTGAGGGGGTAATCATAATTAAAAATCTAGGATTTAGTTTTATTGATTGAATTACAAATTTATGATAAAGCGGTATTGCTTGCGCGCCATTATTATTACCCGCTGTATTCAACTGATAGGGTGGGTTGCCTATGATTACGTCAAATTTCATATTGTATATCTCCTCGGGCTTGGTGGTGTGAATAAATTCATATGCATGGCTTTCCATGCCGTCGCGTTTGGCTGTGCCGTACTCTGATTCGGTTGCTCCGCAGAAACAGCATTTGCCTCGCACAAACGTGTGCTGCACGTTCTTGTAGCGGATATTGCCTTGCACGTCCTCGAACTCTGATACGGAATATTTGCTGTTTGGATACTTGGAGCAATATACGCTTCTGCGGGATAGCAGGCTCGTGAGTTCGGTTATGGCAATGCCGTACAGTTGTTTTTGGAATATATGGTCTATGCGCTCTTGCAAATCCGGTATGACGGGTTCAAGTCCCTTTATGAGCCGTTTTGCAATTTCACGTAGGAACACTCCGCTTTTGCACACGGGGTCGAGGAAAGTCGTGTCGGGACTTTCAAATAGTTCCTTGGGGAGCATATCAAGCATATTGTTTACGACGGACGGGGGAGTGAACACCTCGTCGTTGCTCAAATCCGCAAGGCAGGATAGAACGTCGGGCTTGTACAGCGCGTTGAATACGTCAGACATCGTTTTGCACCTTCCTATAATGAGTTAAACCAAATTCCCGCACGGGTTTCGGCAGTTTTATATCTTCTACGCCTTCAAATAGGGGAAGTTCGTAATACGATTGCGTTTCAAGAAGGTTGGCAAGGGTATAATCTCTGCGTTTCAAATTGCTGCCGATGAGGGACCACTCCGAAAACACGATAGGGTTGCCGTCCCCGTCCAGCATGGTGAGCGCGTCCCCGCACAATACGTTGCGAGAGAGAATGAAACGCACCGCGTTTTTGCAATCGTCGCTCGCAATACCTTTGCACCTTTTCAGATATTCCTTTTCCCATATCGCATATAGGCGCGCTCTGCACTCTTCGGCGTTGTCCGGCATTATATCCACGCCGTATATACTGCTCATCGCAAGCACGGAATACTTTTCCCATTCGGTTTCGCTTTTGCCATATTGCTTTGTGACTGCGGTGAGTTTGCGCGTTAGTATCTCGGCAAGGAAATTGCCGTCCCCGCAAGCAGGCTCCAAAAACCTACTGTCTATGCGGTCGCACTCCTGCGCGACGAGGTCGCACATGGCTTTCACTTCGCGCTCGTTTGTGAAAACTTCCCCTCGCTCTTGCACGCGTTTTTTCGATTTAATTTGTGATTTAGTGGGTTTATCGGCGGACATATTCGATGCACCTTTGGTGTAGAATTTTGTTCATCGATTAGCGTAATCGATGAACAAAACGACGGCGATTGTGCATGGAAAAAGTAAATAGGTGTACAAATGAAGTTGAATTTGCTCTCAAAGGATATTGATTTTGTATATATAATTTGATATAATATATATAAACGTTCATCGATTACGCTAATTGATGAACGTCTTTTTTGCGGCATCATGGAAAAATATCGCTCGCATTAGGCGGTTTATCCGTGCCTTTTTCCTCGTTTAAGTAAGTATATTGAAAAAAATAAAATTTACTGTTTACTTTGTAAACGATTGATGATATAATGATTACAGTAAAATCCTCGGGAGGTATTATCATGGCAGCAAAAAAAGATTATTTTGGTCTTAGTTACATCGTAAGCCTTATTCTTGCGATTATTCCCTTTACGGCGTGGATTCTCGGTGTTATCACTCGTTTCAGCGAGGGCAAAATCGTTGCGGGTATCATACGTATTTTCTGCGGATGCTGGATTATTTGGGTTCTCGACCTCATCTACATGATCCTCAAACACAGCATTTGCCGTATACTCAAAGTCTAATGAAAATCGAAATCGAAAGCAAAATTTTCGAAGATAAAAAGCAAGCCTTGACTTGGCTTGCTTTTTGTCATTATCCCGTGACGGTGAAGAGCGAGGCGGGGGAGAAAACCTTTGAATCCTTTCTCGACGCCCGCGATTTCATAGAAAAAATTTGCGAAGAATAAAACGTACTACGTATGCTTTACGACGGCGGAAGCGCCGTCTTTTCTTTTATATAAGAATTTCGACAAAAAATTTGTTAGGCCACGAACTTTTTTATATGCAAACGATTGACAAAAGTATAGCGTTTGAATATCATATTGTTCGTAAACTAACAAAAGGCGTTTTTCGCCGAAAAGGACGGTGCCGATTGGATAAAATCGTAGGCATGGAAATCAAGTGTTTGAACAACCTCGTCAAGAGATATCATTGTTCATCTTTGCTCATGAAAGAGTGCGACAATTTGACGGGGACGCACGGCTTTATTCTCGGATATCTCGCGGAGATGAGCGACAAGCAGGACGTTTTTCAAAAGGACGTAGAGAAGAGATTCGATATCCGCAGAAGTACGGCAAGCGAAATCCTCAATCTTATGGAGAGAAACGGGCTCATCGTGCGCGAAAGCGTGGATTACGACGCAAGACTCAAAAAAATCGTGCTCACCGACAAGGCGAAGGACTTGTGCGAAAGAATTGACGAACAATTCGCCGAAACCGAAAATATGCTGACAAAAGGGATATCCGAAGAGGAATTGGGCACCTTTTTCGCGGTCATAGACAAGATGAAAGCGAATATATCCGAAAGTATAGAATAGTAACTTAAATTTCGACGCGTAGCGTCAAAGGAAGAATATGGAAAAAACTCAAAAAGCAAAAAAACCTCAAGGAGCGGTCAGAAAACTGGCGACTTGTATAGGGGAGTATAAAACTCCGTCTATACTCTGCGCCGTTCTCGTCGTGTTCGAGGTTATCCTCGAAGTGCTGATACCGCTCATCATGGCGCAAATCATCAACGTAGGACTTTTGGACGACGCAACCGAGTTCACGTTCATTTTTGAATTCGGCAGTATTGCGGCGCCAGTATTCACAGTTTACGACCGCATAGAGTTCATTTGCATATGCGGCGCAATCATCGTGGTTATGGCGCTTATGTCCCTTGCTTGCGGAATTTTCGCAGGTAAGTTCGCTGCAGAGGCTGCGGCGGGATTCGGCTACAACGTCCGCGTAAAACTCTTTGACAAAATCCAAAGATTCAGTTTTGCTAACCTCGACCACTTCAACACCGCAAGTATCGTAACGAGGCTCACGACGGACGTCGGCTTCGTCATCATGGCGTACATGATGATTATAAGAACACTCGTGCGCTCGCCTATAATGCTTATCCTTGCGCTTACGGCGTCAATCACGATCAATCCCAAGATGTCCATAGTGTTTGCGGTCACTCTCCCGATAATCCTTATCGTCCTCCCCATCGGCGTCAAAATCATTTTCCCGAAATTCATGAAGATGCTCGACGAATACGACGGCATGAACGAATCTACTCAAGAAAACCTTACGGGCATCAGAGCGGTCAAGGCATTCGTCAGAGAGGACCACGAAACCGAGAAATTCCGCAAGGTCAGCGCAAGAGTGCAAAAACTCCAATTCGACGCGGAAAAATGGCTGGTCATCGCAATGCCGTTCCTACAAGTCGTCATATATGCAAGCATACTCATTCTCGTGTGGGTGGGCGGAAACGAAATCATCGACGGCAATATGAAGATAGGTTATCTCAGTTCATTCCTCACCTACGTTATGCAAGTGTTTATGTCCCTTGCAATGGTGGCGGTTGTATTCGTCAGCCTCGTTATGTCCCGCGCAAGCGTACAACGTATCGTGGAAGTGCTCGACGAAGAAATCGACGTCAAGGACGAAGACGGCGCAGTTGACGACTTACCCGCAGACGGCTCTATCGATTTCGATAACGTTGATTTCTCGTACAGCAAGAATCCCGACAAACTCAACGTCGAGGGCATAAATCTCCATATAAAATCGGGAGAGAGAATAGGTATAATCGGCGCGACGGGCTCGGGCAAAACCACACTCGTGCAACTCATCCCTCGTCTTTACGACACGTATAGCGGAGAAGTGAAAGTCGGCGGCAGAAACGTCAAGGAATACAAAATTGAAAACCTCAGAAACGCCGTTGCAATGGTGCTTCAAAAGAACGTCTTGTTCAGCGGCACGATAAGGGAAAATCTCCTTTGGGGCAACCCCGACGCGACGCAAGAACAAATTGAGCACGCAACCAAAGTCGCACAGGCGCACGACTTCATTTGCTCCTTCCCGAACGGCTATGAAACCGAACTCGGTCAGGGCGGTGTAAACGTGTCCGGCGGACAGAAACAAAGGTTAAGCATAGCAAGAGCGCTACTTAAACACCCGAAAGTGATGATTATGGACGATAGTACGTCCGCTGTCGATACCGCGACGGACGCATCCATAAGAGCGGGACTTAAAAACGAATTCGGCGACACGACGGTCATCATAATCGCTCAACGCATAGCATCCGTCGAGGACGCGGACAGAATCATCGTCATGGAAAACGGCAAGATTAAAGATATAGGCTCGCACGAAGAATTGCTCGAATCGAGCGAAACTTATCGCGATATTTACAACTCTCAACAAAAGGGTTCGGGAGATTTCGACGTCGAAGGAGGTGCGGACAATGAGTAAAAAGAAAGGCCTTTTGGCAAGAACTCAAGTCGAGAATCCCAAGGAAATCTTCTTCAGAATTCTCAAACTTTACAAGCCTTATAAGGCGCAAGTTATCGTCGCGCTTATATGCCTTATTTTGAGCACGATAGCGTCCGTTTCGGGCACCCTCATGCTCACCATAATCATAGACAAATACATCGAGCCTTTGATGAACGGTTCGACTGACGTCACCATGGGCGGATTCGCCGCAATGATAGGCGTCATGGCGGTCATTTTCGCGCTTGCCGCTTGCATGCAATACGTGTTCAACTTCATCGGCGTTAAGGTCACCACCAAGATTATGCAAGGCGTCCGCGACGAAATGTTCGAGAAGATGCAAAAACTTCCCGTCAAATTCTTCGACACGCACACCCACGGCGAACTTATGAGTTGTTACACCAACGACACGGACACCCTCCGCGAATTGCTGTCGAGTGCGGTGCCTAACCTTATTTCGCAGTCTCTCACTATGATCGCAGTGTTCTGCATGATGATGTACTATTCGTGGCTACTCACGCTGATTTTGCTCGTGACGCTGTTTGCAATGGCGTTCGTGGTCAAGTACATTTCTGGTAAATCGGGCAAACACTTCATGAATATGCACCGCGACTATGCGTCCCTCGTCGGATTCGTCGAGGAACACGTGGACGGACTCAAAGTCGTCAAGGTCTTCTGCCACGAGGATGCTGAAATCGGAGATTTCGACAAGGTCAACTCCCAACTCAGTTACTCAAATCGTAAAGGCCACACTTATGCAAACGTGCTTATGCCTACGATGAATAACCTCGGTTACGTCAACTATGCAATCGTCGCAATCGTCGGCACCATACTTTGTTCGCCTATCGGCGTGCCGTCCTACCTTGCGATGTCCCTTGGCAAACTCATCGGCTATGTGCAATTCACCAAGCAATTCAGCAATCCTCTCGGACAAATGGCGCAACAAGCCAACACCGTCTTGCAAGCGATTGCGGGCGGAAAGCGTATATTCGAACTCATCGACCAAAAACCCGAAGAGGACGAAGGCTACGTCACCCTCGTCAATGCGAGAGAGGACGAAAACGGCAATATTATCGAATGTAAGGAATACACGGGCGAATGGGCGTGGAAACACTTCCACAAGGCGTCTAACACCACTACTTACGTGAAGTGGCAAGGTGAAGTGGAATTCGAGGACGTGTCCTTCGGCTACGTGCCCGAAAAGACGGTTTTGAAACATATCGACCTCGTGGCGCAACCCGGTCAAAAAATCGCTCTCGTCGGCTCTACGGGCGCGGGAAAGACCACGATAACCAACCTTATCAACCGCTTCTACGACATAAACGACGGCAAAATCCGCTACGATAATATCAATATCACCAAGATAAACAAGGACGACTTGCGTCACTCTATGGCGATGGTGTTGCAGGATACGCACCTCTTTACGGGTACGGTCAAGGATAATATCCGCTTCGGCAAACTGGATGCGACGGACGAGGAAGTTTATGCGGCGGCAAAACTTGCAAACGCGGACTACTTCATCACCCACTTGCCCGACGGATACGACACCGTGCTTACGGGGGACGGCGCAAACCTCTCTCAAGGACAACGCCAACTCCTTGCAATCGCAAGAGCGGCCGTTGCAAATCCGCCCGTACTAATTCTCGACGAAGCGACGTCCTCTATCGACACGCACACCGAGAAACTCATCGAGCAGGGCATGGACCAACTCATGCAAGGCAGAACGGTGTTCGTAATTGCGCATAGACTGTCAACCGTGCGCAACGCGGATATGATTCTCGTCATCGAAAACGGCGAAATCATCGAGCGCGGAAACCACGACCAACTCATAGCGCAAAAGGGCAGATATTATCGCCTCTACACAGGTTCGTTCGAACTTGAATAACCGCCATAGCCCTCGGAAACGGGGGCTATTTCAAAGGAAAATATGAATGAAAAAGCACGCGGAAAGTCCTATCTATCTATCTATCTATCTATCTATCTATCTATCTATCTATCTATCTATCTATCATAATCTTTGTAGTGCTGATTTTTTCGTTGACGGCGTGCAATAAGACGCACGTTTACGAAACGAAATTCGACGCCGACTATCATTGGCAGGAGTGCGAATGCGGGGATAAAAAAGACGAATATCCGCACGATTTTAAATTGAAAACCGACGACGAATCGCATTGGTTTGAATGCGACTGCGGTGCGATTAAGGATAAAGTCGAGCATACTTTCAACGTCGTCGGTAACGACGAAAATCACCGAGAAAAGTGCGAATGCGGTGCGATTAGAAATATAGTCGAACACGAGTTTAACGTAAAATACGACGAAGAAAAGCACTGGATTGAATGCGACTGCGGCGTTAAGAAAAACGAAACCGAACATTCTTTCATCATTAAAAATGATGCGGATTATCATTGGGAGGAGTGCGAATGTGGAAAAATAAAGGCGAAAACCGCTCACGTTTACGATTTGAACGAAAAGACGGATTCCGCACTCAAACAAAAAATGATATGCGGAGAAACTTCGACCGTTTACTATAAGAGTTGCGCGTGCGGTGCGATAGGAGAGGAAACTTTCTCCCTCGACGACCAAAAAGAATATCACGCCGTTGCGGACGGAAAGTGCGTAAATTGCGGAGAGTACGATTTCATTTGCGAACATTGCGAATTTGAATCCTTCATTATGGACGAGTGCGACGTTGCGTGTCCCGCGTATTTCGTTTGTGAAGAATGCGGCGTGCGATTTATAAAGTCTTTGACTTATTCGGACTTTAATATTCCTATTATCAATTTGAGCGGAAATATAGCATCCGCATCCAAAACGAATAAGGTTGAAGTGAACTTCACGTATCTCGGCGAAAAGAGTTTTGAAAACACGGGCACCGTCAAACTGCAAGGATCTTCGAGCGTCGGTTTCCCGAAGAAAAACTACACTCTCAAATTGGATAGCAAGATAAAAATCAACGACTCTTGGGGCAAGCAAAAGAAGTATTGCTTGAAAGCGAATTGGGTTGACTTTTCACAAGCAAGAAATATTGTGTCGGGGAGGATTTATTCGCAAATTGCGAAAACTCGCGACCTTGACGACGAAATATCCGACCTTAACAACAGCGGCGTCGTGGACGGTTATCCGGTTTTGGTGTTTGAGAACGGCGTCTATCACGGGCTGTATACGCTGAATATTCCGAAAGATAAGTGGATGTTCGGAATGTCGGATAGCGACGAGAAAAATCAAGCGATTCTGATGGGGGATGCTTGGATGCTTGCGCCCGCGTTGATGGAGAATATAACGAAGGATTTCGCAGAAGGCGTCGCGCTCGAATATTATTCCAACGAAGAAAGCGAAGACGATTCCACCGATTGGATAGTGGACAGTTTCAACGCAATGAGCAACTTTGTGCGAAATAACGACGGAGATTCGTTCAAAAAAGGTATTTCGGAATACCTCAACGTCGAAAGGTGCATTGACTGCTATATCTATACGACCGTAATTTGCGCCCTCGATAACACCGCCAAAAATATTTTGTGGGTGACCTACGACGGCAAAACTTGGCAGACGAGTCCTTACGATATGGACGGCACTTGGGGTATGCGTTGGGACGGCGAAATCGTGATACCCGCAACCTCCTATTCTTGGGAAGCGATTTCGGGCTGTAACGACCTTTGGAGCAAGTTTTATAGAAACTATTATGAAGAAATCAAATCAAGATACTTTGAATTGAGAGAGGACGTTTTGAGCCTGCAAAATATACAAAAAGAATTCGCCGCGTTTTTCGACAAAATCCCGACGGAAGTGGTCGAGGCGGATAAAGTGAAATGGAGTACGGTGCCGAGCCAAAACGAAAACAATTACGCCCAAATTATTGCGTGGGCGGAAGCGCGACTTGCCTATCTCGACGGCAATATCTAAAAACGCAATCGGAAACCGCTTATAAAAAGACCTCGACTTAAAAGTCATATCAATAAAAAATCCCGACCGAAGTCGGGATTTTCGTGTTATTTAGCAGTTTGTTTTTATTCCCATTCGATGGTCGCAGGGGGTTTGGTGGTGCAGTCGTACACGACGCGGTTGACGCCGTCGATTTGGCTGATACGATTGCTTGCCGCGCGGATGACGGAGTAGGGGACTTCCGCCCAATCTGCGGTGACTGCGTCGTGGGTGTTGATTGCACGGAGTGCTATCATATGGCCGTACAGTCTTTCGCCGTCTTTCACGCCCGTGGTGAGGGAGTCGTTGATGATTGCGAAGTATTGCCAAATCTTATCGCCAAGACCCGCTTTTTCGATTTCTTCGCGGAAGATTGCGTCTGCTTCGCGGAGGATTGCGAGTTTTTCACGAGTGATTTCGCCTACGCAACGCACGCCGAGGCCGGGGCCGGGGAAGGGTTGACGGTCGACGATGAAATCGGGGAGTCCGAGTGCTCTGCCGACTTCGCGGACTTCGAATTTATAGAGATCGCGTACGGGTTCGATAAGACCTTCGAAACCGATGTTTTCGGGAAGACCGCCCACGTTGTGGTGGGATTTGACGAGTTTGTTCTTGCCGTCCGTGCCGCTTTCGATGATGTCGGGGAGAATGGTGCCTTGTGCAAGGAATTCGATTTGACCGAGTTTCTTTGCTTCGTCTTGGAACACGCGTATAAATTCGTCGCCGATGATTTTACGTTTTTGTTCGGGATCGGTTACGCCTTTAAGTCTGTCGAGGAAACGGTCTTCCGCGTCCACTGCGATGAGGTTCATGCCGAATTGACCTTTAAAGACCTCTTGCACTTGCTCGAATTCGCCTTTGCGGAGGAGTCCGTGATTGACGAAAACGCAAACGAGGGATTCGGGTGCCGCCTTGTGAATGAGTGCCGCGCAGACCGAACTGTCAACACCGCCGGAGAGGGCGAGGAGGACGCGCTTGCCTTTGAGTTTTGCAGAAAGTTCTTCCAGTTGCTTCTCGATGAAGTTTTTGTCCATAAGAAAATTCTCCTATAAAATTTTGATTTCGAGAGAATTATACAACAAATATTTCAGTAAGACAACAATATGAATATCAAAAATCGTTAGAATACGACAAAAAATTTTTCGTCTTTTCGCTCTGCGGATTTTCGAAAATCGCATAAGGAGTTCCCATTTCTTCTATGACGCCGTCCGACATGAAAATCACTTTGTCCGCGACGTTTCTTGCAAAGTCCATTTCGTGAGTCACGATAATCATGGTGCTGTCGGCGGATTTAAGTCCTCTGATGACTTTGAGGACTTCTCCCGTGAGTTCGGGGTCGAGAGCGGACGTGGGCTCGTCGAAACAAAGGACGTCGGGCGAGAGGGCGAGCGCACGCGCAATTGCGATACGCTGTTGTTGCCCTCCGCTTAACTCGCAAGGATAGGCGTTCGCCTTGTTGCGAAGCCCGACTTTATCAAGAAGCGCATAGGCTCTTTCGTCGAGTTCCGAATTGGACTTCTTGCGCATATCGGACTTTAATACACTCAACTGTGCATGTTTAACTCCGCTTTTGCGCAATTCTTTGACTTTCGAGTCTATGCGTTCTTTTTCGATTAATCCCGCCGCAAGCCTGACGTTTTTAAACGCCGTCATGTGCGGAAAGAGGTTGAAAGATTGAAACACAAGTCCGAAATGCAACCTCTTTTCGCGGATGCTTTTCGCGCTTTCTTTTTTGTCGTTAGAGGCGTCGAATAGGGTTTCGCCGTTCACCACGATTTGCCCTTCGTCCGCCGTTTCGAGAAAATTGAGGCAACGAAGCAGGGTCGTTTTTCCACTTCCCGACGAGCCTATTATTGCGACGACTTCCCCTTTTTCTACGGTGAAATCTATGCCTTTCAGCACTTCGACGTCGCCGAAATTTTTCTTTAAGTTTTTGACTTCGAGTATAGACATATCACACCTTGTAGTAACTCAATTTTTTCTCGATGCGGTTGAATATCACCGTCAGCACGCCGACGAATATCAGATAGAACGCTCCCGAATAGAACAGCGGCCATATGAGCGCGGACGCCATGAGTTGTTCCGCTTTCATGATGAGTTCGCCGACGAGAATTACGCGGGATAGTGCGGTGTCCTTGACGAGAGTTATGATTTCGTTGGACATAGGGGGCATTATGCGCTTGAATACCTGCGGGAAAATCACGTAGCGGAAGGTTTGCGCCTTTGTCATTCCGAGTGCTTGCGCCGCCTCGTGTTGCCCGACGGAGATGCTTTCAATTCCGCCTCTGTAAATCTCTGAAAAGTAGCAGGCGTAGTTGAATGAGAATGCGATGACGACGGCTATAAAACGTCCTGCGTCTTGCAATCCGTAGTTCAAAACGAAGTAGGTGTCAACCTTTGCGAAGACGTTATAATTGAGAAATCCCGGCACGTAGTAGATGATGAAAATCTGCAGCATGAGGGGTATTCCGCGGACAATCCAAACCACGATTTTCGAGAAAACCGAAAGGGGTTTGAACTTGCTCATCGAACAGAAAGCGATGAGGAGTCCGAGGGGCAGAGAGAAAACCAACGTGAGTGCAAAAAGCAAACACGTGATTTTGAATCCGTCCAATAAATATAACGTTACTTCACCGAATGACATAGTTTATCTCTCGTTTTAATCGTATTAACCGTTGATTTGGTCGCTATAGTCAAGAATGACCGAGTTTGCAACGCCGTACTTTTCGGCAAGTTGAAGTATGGTTCCGTCCTTTGCAAGTTCGACGAGTGCGCCGTTGACTTTGGCGGTGAGATCGCTACCTTTTTTGAAACCTATCGCGTAAAATTCGGATGCGGATTCGAGGGCGGATACCATTTTGAGATTTGCAAAATCGCCTTTGCCGACTATGCTGTTTGCAAGTTGATAATCGACGACTGCGTAGTCTGCGGCACCCGTGCGGACTTGAAGGATTGCGTCCGTTTGTTTAGTTGCCGTGCTTACGCTACCGCTTCCCGAAAGGAGTTCGTTTGCATAGGATTCGCCTGCGGAGCCTTTTTCCGCGTAGCCGATTTTGCCTACGAGATCGCTTGCCGTGGCAATCGAAGAATCCGTTCTCACGACGACCGCTTGCGCGTTTTGCATGTAGTTATATGAAAAATCCACTTTTTGACTGCGTTGTATTCCGTCGTCGTCCGCGGAGTTTGCGGTGAATCCGTTCCATAGGCAATCCACGGTGCCTGCGTTGAGGTCTACGTACTTGTTGTTCCAGTCGATGAGTTTGAATTGCACGGTGTATCCGAGTTTCTCAAAAACCGCTTTGGCAAGGTCGGTGTCGAATCCGACGAGGACGCCGTTTTCTTCGTAGTTCATAGGCTCGTAGAGCGTGTAGCCGATTGTTACGAGTTTGTCGGTGTCGTCGCCGTTGCAAGCGACGAGGGAAAACGCGCCGAGAGCGATGACGGATATTATAAGAAGTGCGCAGACGATTTTTTTCATTTTCTATCTCCTTTTGATTTAGCAGTTTAGCGCATTAAAGCGATGAATTGATTGTATTATACGTTGCGCAATGGGAATTGTAAAGCGAATTGAACAAAAATTTTCAAAAATATTTTAAGTCGTAAGAGGAAACGACGTATAGAAAAAATTCCGTTGACAACACTTTAGTTCGATGATATGGTAAAGTAAAAAATAGCCGTGCAATAAATAGTTGTGTTCACAAGTAGAAAAGCGGTGCCGTTCCCGGAGATTCTTCGTCGTGCTATCGCATTCCTCTGAATGACAGGTTTGTGTTCGTTAATTTTACGTGTCATTGCGAGGAACACAAGTGGCACCCCACTGCGAAAATCGCCGACGGCTTCGATGCGTAAGAAACAGGAGGTCAATATGGCAAAAGAAATCCCTTACAAAATTTATCTCAACGAAAACGATTTGCCGAAAGATTGGTATAACCTTCGGGCGGATATGCCGCGCAAAGACAGTCCTCTTCTAAATCCGCAAACTTTGGAAGCGGTTTCGCTTTCGGATATGGAAAGGATTTTCTGCACGGAACTTGCAAAGCAAGAGTTGAACGAAACGGACGCCTATATAGAAATTCCCGATGCGGTGCGCAATTTTTATAAAATGTATCGCCCGTCTCCGCTGGTGCGCGCGTATTGTCTTGAAAAGGCTCTCGATACGCCTGCGGAGATTTACTACAAATTCGAGGGAAACAACACGAGCGGAAGTCACAAACTCAACAGCGCGATTGCGCAAGCGTACTACGCAAAGGAACAAGGATTGAAAGGGGTGACGACGGAAACGGGTGCCGGGCAATGGGGAACCGCTCTCAGTATGGCGTGCGGTTATTTCGGACTTGATTTGACCGTGTTTATGGTGCGATGCAGTTATCTTCTCAAACCGCAACGCAAAAACGTTATGCAAGTGTACGGCGCAAAAGTTATAGCGTCACCGAGCGACACGACGGAAGTCGGGCGGAGAATGCTTGCCGAAAATCCCGACAACAGCGGGTCTTTGGGCACGGCGATATCCGAGGCGGTCGAAGTTGCGACTTCTTTGGAAAGTACACGATACGTGTTGGGTAGTGTGCTGAATCAGGTGGTTTTGCACCAATCCGTAATAGGAATCGAAACAAAAACCGCTATGGAAAAACACGATACGTATCCCGATATCGTCATCGGATGCGCGGGTGGCGGTAGCAATTTAGGCGGACTCATCTCGCCGTTTATGCGCGACAAGTTGAAAGGAAAGGCAAATCCGTACTTCATTGCCGTCGAGCCTGCGAATTGTCCGAGCCTTACGAAAGGCGAATACAAATACGACTATTGCGACACGGGCAAAGTCACTCCGCTTGCGAAAATGTATACGCTCGGCAGTGGATTTATCCCGTCTGCAAGCCATGCGGGCGGACTGCGCTATCACGGCATGAATCCCATGCTCAGCAGTCTGTATCACGACGGATATCTCGACGAGGCAAGGGCGGTCGAGCAAAAAGACGTTTTCGACGCCGCAATCAAATTTGCAAGGGTTGAAGGCACTCTTCCCGCGCCCGAAAGCGCACACGCAATCAAAGTTGCGGTGGACGAGGCTCTCAAATGCCGAGAAACGGGGGAGAAGAAGACGATCCTATTCGGACTCACGGGAACGGGTTACTTCGACCTTATAAGCTACGAGAGAGCGTTAAAACACGAATTATGATGAGCGACGACGCGATAAAACTTCGTTTTCCTGGTCTGTCGCTCACGGCGCCGAATGTCGATGCACGCATCGAGCGCCGACGCACGTCGCATGTTTGCTCTGCCGCAAACGCGACAGCGGTGCGTTTTGCTAGAGGCGGCTCGTCGCAAAACGAGAGTTAAGTGAAAATGACGGTTCTATTCGGGGTTGGGAAATTATAAATACTTGTTCCGACCCAAAGTAGAAAAAGTGGTGCCGTTCCCGGAGATTCTTCGTCGCACTATGTGCTCCTCTGAATGACGTCGAAGATTGGTGTCCCCCACTATTTCGTCATTCCGAGCGAGCACAGGGGGCATCCACGCCGCAAAAACAAGCCAACGGCAATAAGTATTCGCATTATGCTAAATTTAGGCGCAGATTTTTGCGGAAGGGGAAAAAGGAACAAGTCACGACGCATAATAATCTTCGCAGAAGATATAGCGCAAAGTGTCTTGTGACGTAATCTCGCAGAAGCGAAACAATTATGCCTTATAAAGAGAAACGCGACGACAAAATGCCGTCGCGTTTCGGTATAAAAGAGAGATTTGAATCAGAGGGAATTTATCGACCCTTTAAACTGATACTCGGTAGACCCCGAAATCCCGCCTATCGGCG
>CAZRHE010000023.1:0-22641 GCA_964599875.1 uncultured Bacteroidaceae bacterium | reverse complement strand
CTTCGCTCAACACTCGAAGTTCTCGGCGCGTCGCGCCTCGTGTTCCGTCTTCGAATGAGTGAGTGCTTATATAAGAACGCTCCGAATAAACTGAACGCTAACACCTGCTTGTCATTCAGAGGAGTGCACGGCACAACGAAGAATCCCCGGGAACGGCACCATATCCGCCAAAACGAAAATTTTGCGGATTACATTCGCACTTCTTACTTTTTCACTATTACCTCTTACCTAAAATATGTGTGCGCGCCCTTATATATATACTAAATATAGTTTAGAAATGATATTTTTTTACAATATTTAAGATTTAATGAAAATTGTGTGAAATTTTAGTTGACAAATTCTTTGAAATTCGATATTCTACTCACGCTGTGTCCGAAGAGGCATAGTTTTCCGCCGTACTTTCGGCGGGTGAAAAAATAAAGACACACACGGATAAGTGTTATACAATTAGGAGGCTAGATAATGTCTGGACAAAAAATCAGAATCAAGCTCAAAGCGTACGACCACAACCTCATCGACGTTTCCGCAGAGAAAATCGTTGAGTCTGTGAAAAAGACCGGTACGAAAGTTTCGGGTCCCATTCCTCTTCCCACCGAGAAGGAAATCGTGACCATTCTTCGTGCAACTCACAAGTACAAAGACAGCCGCGAGCAATTTGAACTCAGAACACACAAACGTTTGATCGACATATTCAATCCGACCAGCAAGACCGTAGATTCTCTCATGAAACTCGATCTTCCCGCCGGCGTTGATATTTCTATCAAACTCTAAAAGGAATATCATTTAGGAGGGTGAACTTTACATGGATAAAGCAATCATCGGAAAGAAATTGGGCATGAGCCAAATCTTCGACAGCGAAGGCAGAGTTATTCCCGTAACCGTCGTTGAAGCAGGTCCTTGTCCCGTGGTACAAATCAAAACCACAGAAAACGACGGATACGACGCAATCCAACTCGGATTCGGCACCGTCAAAGACACCAGAGTCAACAAGCCCCAAGCCGGACACTTCAAGAAAGCCGGCGTAGCGGCAAAGCGTTATCTTCGCGAATTCCGTTTCGCAGACTGCTCCAACTATACGTTGGGTCAGGAACTGACTTGCGACGTTTTTGCAGAGGGTGACAAAGTCGACGTAACGGGACAAAGCAAAGGTCACGGTTACAGCGGTGTCATTCAAAGATGGAACCAACACAGAATCGGACCTATGTCACACGGTACCGGTCCTATCCACAGAAGCGTAGGCTCTATGGGCGCATGTTCTTCTCCGTCGAGAGTTTTCAAGAACAAACACATGGCAGGTCAATGGGGTAACGAAAAGGTTACCGTCCAAAACCTTACCGTAGCCAGAGTAGACAAGGCGAGAAACCTTCTCCTCATCAAGGGCGCAATCCCCGGAGCAAAGGGCGGCATCGTCGTCATCAAACAATCCGTCAAGGGTTAATCGGAGGTAGATATGAAACTGAATGTTTTGAACATGTCCGGTAAAAAGGCAGGCACAATCGAAGTCAGCGACGCTATCTTCGGCGCGGAATACAACCAAGCACTTATCCACCAAGTCGTCGTGGCACAACTTGCTAACAGACGTCAAGGCACGCACGCGGCACTCACTCGTACCGAGGTCAGAGGGGGCGGAGCGAAACCTTATCGTCAAAAAGGCACCGGTCGCGCACGTCAAGGCAGTATCGTCGCTCCTAACTACGTAGGCGGTGGCGTCGTATTCGCAAAGAAGCCTCGCGATTTCTCCCAAAAAATCAATAAGAATATGAAGAGAGCGGCGTTCATCAGCGCAATCTCCGAAAAAATTCGCAACAACGAAGTCATCGTTCTCGACGAGTTCGCGCTCAAAGAAGCGAAAACCAAAATCGTCGCAAACACGATTGAAAATCTCAAACTGAACGGTTCCGTGATTTTCGTCGTCGCAGACTATGACGAATCCGCAGTCCGCGCAACCAGAAACATTCCTACCGTTTCTCTCGCGGAAGCAAGACAACTCAACGTGTATGAAATCGTCGCAAACAAGTACGTCGTCATCACCAAGAGCGCAATCGAAAAAATCGAGGAGGCAGCAAAATGACAGTTTACGATATCATCATTGAGCCCGTCCTTTCCGAAAAAAGTTTTGACGGCATCCCTGAAAAGAGATACACCTTCAAAGTTGCAAAGACGGCGAACAAAACCCAAATCAAAGATGCAGTCGAACAAATCTTCGGCGTCAAAGTCGCAAAAGTAAACACTTGCAACTACGACGGCAAAGTCAAGAGAATGGGTCGTCACGAAGGCAAAACCGCAAGCTATAAAAAGGCAATCGTTACGCTCACCGAGAGCAGTAAAGCAATCGAATTCTTCGAGAGCTTGGCATAAGGAGAAAGAATATGGCTATTAAGAAATATAAACCTACGTCTCCCGCGCGTCGTTTTATGACGGTTTCCGCCTATGAGGAAATTACCTCTACCACTCCCGAACGCAGCCTGTTGGTTTCCAAAAACCACACCGGCGGCAGAAACGCACAAGGCAGAATCACCGTTCGTCATATCGGCGGCGGCAACAGAAACAAATATCGTATCGTCGACTTCAAGCGCAATAAGGACAACGTCCCCGCGACCGTCAAGGCGATTCAATACGACCCCAACCGTTCCGCAAACATCGCACTTTTGTTCTACGCGGACGGCGAAAAGCGTTATATCATCGCACCTCTCGGACTTAACGTCGGCGACGTAGTCGTCAGCGCAGACGACGCGGACATCAAAGTCGGCAACGCGCTCAAACTCGCAAACATCCCCGTCGGTACGATGGTTCACAACATCGAACTTCAACCCGGTAAGGGCGGTCAAATCGCGAGAGCGGCAGGCGGCAGCGCGCAACTTATGGCAAAAGAAGGCAAATATGCAACTCTTCGTATGCCCAGCGGCGAAATGCGTTACGTCCCCATCGCGTGCAGAGCGACTATCGGTCAGGTCGGCAACCTCGATCACGAGATCGTCAGAGTCGGCAAAGCGGGCAAGACCCGTCACATGGGCGTCAGACCCACCGTCCGCGGTGTTGTCATGAACCCCTGCGATCACCCTCACGGCGGTGGCGAAGGCAAATCTCCTATCGGTATGCCTTCTCCTGTTACTCCTTGGGGCAAGCCTACTCTCGGTTATAAGACCAGAAAGAAAAAGAACATCACTAACAAGTTCATCATTAAGCGCGTGAACTAGTAGGAGGCCGAAATAATGAGTAGAAGCGTCAAGAAAGGTCCTTTCGTAGAAGAAAGACTTATGAAAAGAATCAACGAAATGAACGCGTCGGGCGACAAGCACACCATCAAAACTTGGTCCCGCTCGTCCACGATATTCCCCGAAATGGTCGGCCACACCATCGCAGTCCATAACGGAAAAGTACACGTTGCCGTTTATATCACCGAAGATATGGTCGGTTGCAAACTCGGCGAGTTCGCACCCACCCGTACGTTCAGAGGCCACGCCGGCGACAAAGTCACAGGTAAGAAATAGGAGGAAATATGGCAACACGTTCTAAACAAAAAGCACTTGCGCGTCAAGCCAATGCTGATACCAGACCCAGAGCGACCGCGAAGTTCGTCAGAATTTCTCCCTTCAAAGTCCGTATCGTACTCGACGTAATCAAGGGCAAACCCGTAAACGAAGCAATCGCGATTTTGGAAAACACTCCCAAAGCGGCAAGCGAAGTTCTCTACAAACTCGTAAACAGCGCGGCGGCAAACGCGGAAAACAACCAAAATCTTTCCAGAAACGACTTGTACGTCGCAGAATGCTATGCGAATGAAGGTCCCACCCTCAAACGCATTATGCCCAGAGCACAAGGCAGAGCATACCGCATCAACAAGAGAACGAGTCACATCACTGTCATTCTCGACAGCAAACAAGCATAATAGGAGGCTAAAATGGGACAAAAAGTTAATCCGAACGGACTTCGCACCGGCGTTATCAGACCCTGGGAAGCCACTTGGTATGCAGATAAGAAAAACTTTGCGGACAACCTCGTAGAGGACAACAACATCCGTAAGTTCATCAAAAAGAAATATTACGAAACCGCAATCTCCAAAATCAATATCGAAAGAGCGGCGGACAAAGTGGTCGTATCCGTATACACCGCACGTCCCGCAGTCCTCATCGGTAAAGACGGAGCAGGCGCGGCGGCACTCACCGAAGAAGTCAAAGCCATCGTCAAAGGCGACAAGAAAGTCAGCGTAAACATTATGGAAGTCAAACATCCCGATGCAGACGCACAACTCGTCGCAGAAGCGATTGCAAAACAACTCGAAGCGAGAGCATCCTTCCGCAGAAGCATGAAGCAAGCAATGTCCAGAGCAATGAAAGCGGGCGCGAAGGGAATCAAAACCAAAGTCAGCGGACGTCTTGACGGCGCGGAAATCGCCAGAAGCGAATCCTATCACGAAGGTTCCATTCCTCTTCAAACTCTCCGTGCGGACATCGATTACGGTACTGCAACCGCAAACACCACCTTCGGCGCAATCGGCGTGAAGTGCTGGATCTACAAGGGCGAAGTCCTTGGCAAAAATCCTTTGGAAGGAGGAGATAAATAATGTTGATGCCTAAACGCGTCAAAAGACGCCGTCAATTCCGTGGCAGAATGAAAGGTAAAGCAAACAAGGGTAACGTCATCGCATACGGCGAATACGGTCTTGTTGCAACCGAACCCGGTTGGATTACCTCGAACCAAATAGAAGCTGCTCGTGTCGCTATGACCAGATATATCCGTCGTGGCGGACAAGTATGGGTGGACATCTTCCCCCACAAACCCGTAACGAAGAAACCCGCCGAAACCCGTATGGGTAGTGGTAAAGGTTCTCCCGAATATTGGGTAGCAGTAGTCAAGCCCGGCCGTGTGATGTTTGAAATCGCAGGCGTGGACGAATCAATAGCAAAAGAGGCTCTTCGTCTTGCAGCCCACAAACTTCCCGTCAAGTGTAAGTTTATGGCAAAAGCGGACATGGCCGAAGGCGGTGAAGAATGAAAGCGAAACAAGTACATGAAATGACAGATAAGGAATTGCAAAACAAACTCAACGAACTCAAGTCCGAACTGTTTTTCCTTCGTTTCAAAAACGCCACCAATCAGTTGACGAACCCCATGGTCCTCGTTGAGACCAGAAAGGATATTGCCCGCATCAAGACGGTCATTCGTCAAAGAGAAATCGCAAAGCAAAACGCTGACGCGAACAACTGATAGCGGAGGATAATATGGAAGAAAGAAATCTCAGAAAAGAAAGAGTAGGCATCGTCGTGAGCGATAAGATGGACAAAACCATCGTCGTTGCAATCACCGAACGCGTAAAACACCCTCTCTATAAGAAAATCGTTAGCCGCACCAAAAAGCTGAAAGCACACGACGAAAAGAACGAATGTGGTATCGGCGACAAAGTGCGTGTTGCAGAAACTCGTCCTCTCTCTAAGGATAAGTGCTGGCGTCTTGTCGAGATAATCGAAAAGGCGAAATAAGGAGAACAACACTATGATACAACCACAATCCAGACTTAAAGTCGCAGACAACAGCGGCGCAAAAGAAATAATGTGTATCAGAGTTCTTGGCGGTTCCTTCCGCAGAAGCGGTAACATCGGCGACGTCATCGTCGCGTCCGTGAAATCCGCAATCCCCGGCGGCAAGGTCAAGAAGGGCGACGTAGTCAAGGCGGTCATCGTCCGCACGAGCTTCGGAATCCAACGTCAAGACGGAAGTTCGATTAAGTTCGACGACAACGCAGCCGTCATAATCGACAACCAAAAACAACCCCAAGGCACTCGTATCTTTGGGCCCATCGCGAGAGAACTTCGTGACAAAGACTACATGAAGATAATCTCTCTTGCACCCGAAGTGCTGTAAGGAGGTTCACAATGGCAAAAATGAACGTTAAAACCGGTGACAACGTAATGGTCATCGCAGGAAAAGATAAAGGCAAAGCAGGCAAAGTCCTCAAAGTTCTCCCCGAAGAAAACAGAGTGTACGTTGAAGGCATCAATATCGTTTCCAAGAGCAAAAAACCGAGAAACGCACAAGACAAGGGCGGTATCCTCAAACAAGAAGGCGCAATCGATGCATCCAACGTCATGCACATTTGCCCCGCTTGCGGTGAAGTCGTCCGCGTCCGTCACACCGAAGAAGCAAACGCAAAGGGCGAAATGAAGTCCGTCCGCGTCTGCGCAAAGTGCGGTGCGTCCCTCGACGAGAAGAAGTCTTCCGCCAAAAAAGCGGCAAAGAAGGCTTCCAAGGCAAAGGCAAAAAAAGCCGAAAAGAAAGACTAACCTCGGAGGTATAAACTGTGGCAGACAAGAAGAATCAGGTTGCTAAGGCAACTGCAACCGATAACGGTGCCGAAAGATACAGAATGAGAACGATGTACAAAGAAGAAGTCGTTCCCGCTCTCGTCAAACGTTTTGGTTACAAAAACATCAACGAAGTTCCCCGTCTTGAGAAAATAGTCCTCAACATGGGTCTCGGCGATTGCAAAGACAACAGCAAATCTCTCCAAATCGCAGTTGCGGAACTCACTCAAATCGCGGGACAAAAACCCGTTATCACCAAAGCGAAGAAGAGTGTCGCAAACTTCAAAGTGAGAGAAGGAATGAACGTTGGCGCGAAGGTCACTCTCCGCAACGAGAGAATGTACGACTTCCTCGACAAGTTCGTATCCATCGCTCTCCCCAGAGTGCGTGACTTCCGCGGAGTGTCCTCCAAGTCTTTCGACGGCAGAGGAAATTACGCGCTGGGCGTCAAAGAACAACTCATATTCCCTGAAATTTCGTACGACCAAATCGAGAAAGTGCGCGGTTTCGATATCTGTATCGTCACCACCGCAAAAACCGATGAAGAAGCGCGCGAACTTCTTAGACTTATGGGCATGCCCTTTGCGAAATAGGAGGATAAGTTTTTATGGCTAAAACTTCACAAAAAATCAGACAATCCAGACCCGCGAAGTTCTCGACCAGAGAATATACCCGTTGCAAAATATGCGGACGTCCCCACGCGGTTCTCAGAAAATACGGCATTTGCAGAGTTTGCTTCCGTGAACTTGCCTACAAAGGTCAAATTCCCGGCGTAAAGAAAGCAAGTTGGTAAGGAGGCAGTAATAATGACAGATCCTATTGCAGATATGCTTACAAGAATCAGAAACGCATTGACCGCCAAACACGAAACGGTTACCGTTCCGGCAAGCAAAATGAAGGTGGCAATCGCAGAAATACTCGTCAAAGAAGGCTACGTTAAGAGTTATGAAATCGTCGAAAACGAAGTCCAAAACGATATCGTGATCACTTTGAAGTATTCCCCCATCAAGGGACTTAAAGTCATCACCGGCCTCAAGAGAGTTTCCACCCCCGGCCTCCGCGTTTACGCAAGCGTCGACAATCTCCCCAAAGTTCTCAACGGAATGGGTATCGCAATCCTCTCCACGAACAAGGGTATTTTGACCGACAAGGAAGCAAGGGAACAAAAAGTGGGCGGCGAAGTGCTCGCTTACGTTTGGTAGGAGGTAGTAATATGTCTCGTATCGGAAGAGCCCCCATTGAAATCCCCGAAGGCGTCACTTTTGAAAACGTCGACAACGTGGTCACCGTCAAAGGACCCCTTGGCACGCTTTCTCAAAAAGTCGATTCCAGCATTACGGTCTCCGCGAAAGACGGTCACATCCTCGTCGAAAGACACAGTGATGACAAAGACCATCGCGCACTTCACGGTCTTTACCGCGCTCTCATCAACAACATGGTGACTGGCGTGACCAAAGGCTTTGAAAAAACCCTCGTCGTATCCGGCGTCGGTTACAAAGTGACCGCAACCGATAACAAACTCACGATGAACATCGGTTTCTCTCACCCCGTCGAGTTCACCGCTCCCGAAGGCGTAACCTTCGTGATGGCGGCACCCCTCGAAATCGTAGTGAAAGGCATCGACCGTCAAAAGGTCGGTCAAACCGCAGCGTCCATCAAGGCAATCAAACCCGTCGAACCTTATCACGGCTATGGCTTCCATTATAAAGACGAAGTCGTTATCCGCAAGGAAGGCAAGACTGCCGGTAAATAAGAGGTGAAATATGATAGTTAAGAAAGATAAGAACGCGGATAGAATTATCCGTCACGAGAGAGTCAGACGTAATATCAAACCCGGCACCGCAGAGTGCCCTCGTCTCTCCGTGTATCGCAGCACCAACCATATTTACGCCCAAATCATCGACGACCAAGTCGGACACACTCTTTGCGCAGCGTCCACCGTTGAGAAAGACATAGCGGCACAAGTCGCGTCCCTCACCAAGGTCGAAGCGGCAAAAGTCGTCGGCAAGGCAGTCGCGGAAAAGGCTATGAAACTCGGCATCACCAAAGTCGTGTACGACAGAGGCGGATACCTCTACACCGGAAGAGTGCAAGCACTCGCAGACGGCGCAAGAGAAGCCGGTCTCGTTTTCTAAGGAGGACTGAATAATGGCAGAACAACGCGATAATAGAAGAAAAGACAGAAACAATAGAGAAGACGACGGTCTTAACAGCAAACTCATTGCGGTCAACCGCGTTACCAAGGTCGTTAAAGGCGGACGTAACATGCGCTTCAGCGCACTCGTAGTCGTCGGCGACGGCAACGGCAAAGTCGGTCTCGGAATGGGCAAAGCAGCCGAAGTCCCCGAAGCAATCGAGAAAGCGACTCAACTCGCAAAACGTAGCATGGTTACCGTGTCCCTCAAAGACACCACCATCCCTCACCAAATTACCGGCAAATTCGGTCGCGGACAAGTTCTTCTTCTCCCCGCTGAAACCGGTACCGGCGTTATCGCAGGCGGTGCGGTGCGTGCAGTCCTCGAAGCGGCAGGCGTCAAGGATATCAGAACGAAATCCCTCGGCTCCAATAACCCCATCAACTGCGCGAAAGCAACCCTCGAAGGTCTTTGCAATCTCCGCAACGCGGAACAAATCGCAAAACTTCGCGGCGTCGACGTAGAAGGCTAAGGAGGATATTATGGCTAAAAAAGTTGAAACCACCGAAGTCAAACAAATCAAAGTCACTCTCGTGAAATCCACGATTTCTTGCCTCAAGAACCAAAAGGCGAATTGCGAAGCACTCGGACTTCACAAAGTCGGAAGCTCCAACACCTTCAACGACACTCCCGTCGTCAGAGGCATGATAAAGAAAATCGCTCACCTCGTAAAGGTCGAGGAAATCTAAGGAGGAATTATGAAAATTCAAGAATTGAAACCCGCAGAGGGTGCAAAAACCTCCACTAAAAGAGTCGGTCGCGGAATAGGTTCCGGCACGGGCAAAACTTCCACTCGCGGACATAAAGGTCAATGGGCGAGAAGCGGCGGCGGCGTGCGTCCCAATTTCGAAGGCGGTCAAATGCCTATGACCAGACGTATCCCGAAATTCGGCTTTAACAACAAACGGTTTGCCCACGTCTACAACACCGTGAACGTCGACGTCTTCAATCGTTTCGAAGACGGCGCGGTCGTGGGAATCGACGAACTCGTCGCAAACGGAATCATCAAGAAAGTCGAAGCATACGGACTCAAGGTTCTCGGCAACGGTACTCTTGAAAAGAAACTCACCATCAAAGCCAACAAATTCACTGCGTCCGCAGTTGAAAAAATCCAAGCGGCGGGTGGCAATGCAGAGGTAATCGAATAATGTTTGAAACAATAGTTAATGCGTTCAAAACGAAGGAAATTCGCGTTAAAATCTGGCTTACGCTCGCGATGCTCCTCGTTTACAGAATAGGTTGTTACATTCCCGTGCCCGGTATTCAAGCGGGTACGCTCGAAAGTTTGATAAGCAAGTCCGACTTCTTCGGCGTCTTATCCATGATCACCGGCGGTTCTCTTGCAAACGCAACGTTGTTCTCGCTCGGCATACTTCCTTTCATCAACGCATTCATCATTATGCAACTTCTCACGCTCGTAATTCCCGCGCTTGAGAAGATGTCCAAAGAGGGTGACGAGGGTCGTAAAAAACTCACCCAAATCACCCGCTACTTCGCACTTGTGCTCGCAGCCATTCAAGGCATCGGCATCGTGGTCGGATGGAAATCCGAAATCGCGTCCGTGTTCTCCTTCGAGGCAGGTTGGGAATATCCTTACTTCACCATGGCGGGCATCATCATCATTTTGATGGCGGGCAGCACGATGGTTATGTGGCTCAGCGAAAGAATCACCGAATACGGTGTGGGCAACGGTTCGTCCCTCATCATTTTCGTCGGTATTCTCGCAACCGCAGGCACCTCGATGGCAAGCGCTCTCAAGATGGTCGGCGAAGAATGGACTTACATTTGGAATATACTCGGATTCATCGTCATCGTCGTATTCCTCTTCGCGTTCATAGTATTTATGGACATGGCGGAAAGAAGAATCACGGTTCAGTACAGCAAACAAGTCAAGGGTAACAAGATGTACGGCGGTCAAACCACCTACATCCCCATCAGAATCAACGGAAGCGGCGTTATGCCCATCATCTTCGCATCTTCCCTCCTCATGTTCCCTCAAATGATTATGGCGCTGTTCTGGCCCGAAAGCAGTGCGTATGCATGGTATGCACAGCATATGGGTTCGGGTACTTGGCCTTACTACGTGTTCATGGTTATCTTCATTCTGTTCTTTGCGTACTTCTATGCACAGATTCAGTTCAACCCCGAAGACGTGGCGAAGAATATCCAACAATACGGCGGATTTATCCCCGGCATTCGTGCGGGTAAACCCACCAGCGATTTCTTGAAGAAGATTTCCAACCGCATCACGCTGTTCGGAGCAATCTTCCTTGCCTTGCTCGCATTGATTCCTACGTTCATCTTCAATGCGCTCAACGGTACGTATTCGGGTTACAACCTCGGAATAAGCAATGCGTTCTCCGCAACCGGACTCCTCATCGTCGTTTCCGTCGCACTCGAATTCAACAAGCAACTCGAATCGCAAATAATGATGAAGCACTACAAAGGATTCTTGAAATAAGCACGACTTATTTCTCACGCCGAAAGTCGCAAATCTCTTTCGGCGTTTCGCACGCATAAAAGGAGGAATGGAATGAAAAACATCGTTTTGCTGGGCGCGCCCGGCGCAGGTAAAGGCACTCAAGCCGCTCTCATAGCGAAAGAATATGACGTTCCTCATATTTCTACGGGGGACATCCTTCGCAGAAATATCAAAGAAGGCACCCCTCTCGGAGTCCTCGCCAAATCGTATATCGATAAAGGCGCACTCGTTCCCGACCAAGTCGTCATCGACATAGTCGCGGACAGACTCAAAGAGGAGGACGCGAAAAACGGTTACATTCTCGACGGCTTCCCTCGCACGATAGCGCAAGCGGAAGCCCTCGACGAAGTCGCAAAAATCGACGTCGCGCTCAATATAGACGTTCCTTTTGAAACCATAATCGAAAGACTCGGCGGAAGACTCGTCTGCATATGCGGTGAAACTTCTCACGTCAGTTGGCTCGGCGGCTCCACGACTTGCCCGAAATGCGGAAAACAAATGTTCGTCCGCGACGACGATAAGCCCGAAACCGTCAAAGCAAGACTGGACGTGTACGAGAAACAAACCGCACCTCTCATCGAATATTACGCGGGCAAGGGCAACCTCGTCACCGTAGACGCGGGAGTGGGCATGGTTGAAGAAATCTTCGACAAAGTCAAGAAGGTGCTGAATGATTAAAATCAAAAGCGCGAAAGAGATTACTCTTATGAAGCAGTCGGGAGAAATCCTTAGAGATACTCTCCTCGCAATCGAAGAGAAAATCAAACCCGGCGTCACGACGAAAGCATTAGACGAATTTGCTTACGAATATATAAAGAAAAGGAATGCGATTCCGTCCTGCCTCGGCTACGGCGGATATCCGGCAAGTATATGCGCAAGCGTCGACGAGGTCGTCGTACACGGAATCCCCTCGACGAAAAGACTGGAAGAAGGACAGATAGTCAGCATCGATATATGCGTCCTCTATAAAGGTTGGCAATCGGATGCGGCAAGGACCTTCCTCGTCGGAGATGTCAGCGAAGAAAAAAAGAAACTCGTAGAAGTTACGAAAGAAAGTTTCTTCGTCGGAATCAAAGAATTCAAGCAAGGCGGCAGACTCGGAGATATATCCCACTCGATTCAGGAATATAACGAAAGCAGGGGATACGGAGTCGTGAGAGCGATGGTCGGTCACGGAATCGGCAAAGATATGCACGAAGATCCTCAAGTGCCAAACTACGGCAGAGCGGGGCACGGACCTAAACTCGAAAGAGGAATGACACTCGCAATCGAGCCTATGATAACCCTCGGTACGTGGGAAGTCGAAACGCTTGACGACGGTTGGACGTGCGTGACGAAAGACGGAAGTCCCGCAGCGCACTACGAAAACACGGTGGCACTCACCGATAACGGAATTGAAATCTTGACACTATGAATCTTGGTTTGGTGGTAACGTCAAAAGCAGGACACGACAAGGACAAAATCTTCGTCGTAGTCGAAATAATAGACGAAAACTACGTCAAAATAGCGGACGGAGATTCGCGCAAGATTGCAAATTCTAAACTAAAGAAAATAAAACACTTAAAATCAAGTGGTCAAACGCTTGACAAAATCGCAGAAAAATTAGAAAATGGAGTACATGTGTTCGACTCCGAACTCAAACGTACTATCAGAGTCTATAAAGAAAATATAAATAAGTAGGAGTTCTATGTCCAAGGAAGACGTAATCGAAACTGAAGGTATCGTTGTAGAAGTATTGCCCAAGACGCAATTCAAGGTCAAACTTGCAAACAATCACGTGATTCTTGCCTATCTCGGCGGGAAACTCAGAATCAACAATATCCGTATACTCGAAGGTGACCGCGTGCAAATCGAAATGTCGCCTTACGATCTCACCAAAGGCAGAATTATTTACAGAAACAAGTAGACTAATTGGAGGTTAACTATGAAAGTCAGACCCAGTGTGAAACCCATGTGCGACAAATGCAAGGTTATCAAAAGAAACGGCAAAGTTATGGTTATTTGCCCTAAATATCCCAACCACAAACAACGTCAGGGCTAAAAAGCAATCTGTCATGGGGCGGCTGGTCGCATCATTCCGACATCCGTGCGACTACCCATGCGTAGCATAGAACAATTTTACACAATTTTTTGGAGGTAAACAAATGGCACGTATAGCAGGCGTAGATTTGCCGCGTGACAAAAGAGTGGAAATTGGCCTTACCTATATCTATGGTATCGGTCTTGCCACTTCCAAGGAAATCCTGAAGGAAACAGGCGTCAACCCCGACACGAGAGTCAAAGACCTCACCGAGAGCGACGTCAGCCTTATCCGTGATTACATCGAAAAGAACCTTCACGTCGAAGGTGACCTCAAGAGAGACGTGGGCCTCAACATTAAACGACTGATGGAAATCGGTTGCTACAGAGGCGTCCGCCACAGAAAAGGTCTCCCCGTTCGTGGACAAAACACCAAACAGAACGCACGTACTCGTAAGGGTCCGAAGCGTACCGTCGGTCGTAAGAAGAAATAACGGAGGCGTGTTATGGCAGGTATCGCAAGAAAAAATATCAAGAAAAGAAAAGACATCAAACGCGTTGAAAAAGGTCAAGCACACATTCACGCGTCTTTCAACAATACCATCGTTACCATCACCGATATGAACGGTAATGCAATCAGCTGGTCTTCTTCCGGAAAACTCAAACTCCGCGGAAGCCGTAAAGCAACCCCGTTCGCGGCACAAATGGTCAGCGAAGACGCAGCCAAAGTCGCTTACGATCAAGGCATGAGAACGGTTGAAGTTTACGTCAAAGGACCCGGTCAAGGTAGAGAATCCGCAATCCGCGCACTCGCGAACGTCGGTCTCGAAGTGACCCTCATCCAAGATGTTTCTCCCATCCCTCACAACGGATGCCGTCCGCCTAAGCGCAGAAGACTGTAATTGGAGGTAGAATAATATGGCGAAATATACAGGACCCGATTGCCGTCTTTGCAGACGCGAAGGCTGCAAACTTTATTTGAAAGGTGACAAATGCAATTCCGAAAAGTGCCCTCTTCTCACGAAGTACGCACCTCCGGGACAACACGGTAAGAGCAGAAAGAAAGCGTCCGGTTACGCAGTTCAGCTCCGTGAAAAGCAAAAAGCAAAGAGAATTTACGGAATCAGCGAAAAGCAATTCCTCAAATACTACAACAAGGCGACCGAAATGCGCGGTATCACTGGTGAAAACATGTTCATCTTGATCGAACGCAGATTGGACAACGTCGTTTATCGTCTCGGCCTCGGCTCCTCCAGAGCGATGGCACGTCAAATCGTCAACCACGGTCACATTACCGTCAACGGCAGAACCGTAGACATTCCTTCCTATCTCGTGAAGGCAGGCGATATTATTGCAGTAAAGGAGACCAAGAAAGAGATGCCCCTTTGGGTCGAAGCCAAAGGCGTCAAGAATCTCAGCATCGTGAAATGGCTCGAATGGGACAACGAAAACCTTACCGGTAAAGTGCTTGCACTCCCCGAAAGAGCAGACATCGACGCGGATATCAAAGAGCATCTTATCGTCGAGTTGTACTCGAAATAAGCCGTTTGGAGGACTAAATTATGATGGAAATCAAGAAACCCAAGATAAGCCTGGAGGAAAACGAAAGCAAGAACTATGCGAAGTTCGTCGTCGAGCCTCTCGAAAGAGGTTTCGGTATCACCCTTGGCAACTGCTTGAGAAGAATACTCCTCTCTGCACTCCCTGGTGCCGCGGCAGTCGGCATCAAAATCGAGGGCGTAGACCACGAGTTTTCGACCATCAAAGGCGTCAAAGAAGAAGTGACCGAGATTATTCTCAATATGAAAACGGTCCGCTTCAAGGTTTCTCCCGCCAGCACCGAAAGAATTAGCCTGCACCTTTATGCAGACCAAATCGGCGAAGTCAAGGCAGGGGATATCGACCTTCCCTCCGACGTTCAGGTTCTCAATCCCGACAAAGTCATTTGCACTCTCGACGAGGGCGGCAAAATCGATATGACCATCTACGTTGACCAAGGCAGAGGATACGTCCCCGCCGAACGCAATAAAGTGAGCGGCATGCCCATCGGTTATATCCCCATCGACAGCATTTTCACTCCCGTTGTGAAAGTCAACTTCACCGTCGAAAATACCCGTGTCGAACAAAGCATCGACTTTGACAAACTCACTCTCGAAGTTACCACCGACGGTACCACTTCGGCAAAAGAAATCGCATCTCTCGCGGCACAAGTCATGAACGAACATATCATGCTCTTCGTAGACCTCGTCGACGGAATGCGCGACAAACCCATACTGTGCGTTGACGACGACGACAAGACGCAAAAAGTTCTCGAAATGTCTATCGAAGACCTCGACCTTTCCGTCCGTTCGTACAACTGCTTGAAACGCGCAAGTATTCATACAGTCGAGGACCTCACCCGCCGTACGGAAGAGGATATGCTCAAAGTCAGAAACCTCGGCAGAAAATCCCTCGAAGAAGTCATCAAGAAACTCGAAGACCTCGGTCTCAGCTTGAAGGCTCAAGAGGAATAGGAGGACAACAATGCGTAAATTAGGTAGACCCACTGATCAAAGAATGGCAATGCTCCGCAACCAAGTTTCCGAATTCCTTTGGTACGGTGAAATCGAGACCACTCTCGACCGCGCCAAAGAAGTTAGAGCACTCGCCGAAAAGTATATAACCCTTGCAATCCGCACTTATCAAGACGAAGTGACCGTCACCAAGACCGTCACCGACGCAAAAGGCAACAAAGTCGCAAAAGAATTCACCAACGACGGCGCAAAGAAACTTGCGGCACGCCGTAGACTTATGGCTGAACTCCGCGACCTTCAACCCGTCAAGGAAGACAAGGAAAGCAAAGCAGCGTTCAACGCACGTATTAAAGATGCAAAACATCCTCTCATCGAAAAGATTTTCAGAGAATATGCACCCAAATACGACAAACGCGCACAAGAACTCGGACAAGGCGGCGGCTACACCCGCATCCTCAAAACCGAAGTTCGTCGTGGCGACGCGGCACAAAAGGTTATCCTCAGACTCATCTAACAGTCTGGACAAAGCAAAACAAAACGCCGAACACGGATTCCGTGCTCGGCGTTTTTTGCATGTGATACTAATTATTAAGGTTAAAAACGTTTGTTTTGATTTTCATACAAAACTTTTCTAATTAAGGCTATACGTTCGTCGTTTGTCTTTACGGACGGAGAAGTGAGTATCGTAACTATTTCTTCCAAAACGCGTTTTCGTGATTCATCCGTAGGCGGTATTTTAATCCTTGAAAATCCGGGTGTAATTTCAGATTTTACAAGTGTATAACCATTGCTTTCTATGCAAAAATGTATTAGTTCGTAAAATTCTTGTTCGTTTGAAATCATATTATTACCTCACTGATACAAATTTAACATTCATTTCAATGTAAGTCAAGATGTTTTTACACTGATTATGGTGTAATAACAGTATGAAAACGTTAGGCGGAAATATCAAATTCTATCGCGAAGCGCAGAAACTATCTCAATGCGAATTCGCAAAACTTATCGGCACGACGCAACAAAGAGTTAGCGAATGGGAAACCGATTCGGTTGCTCCGTCTTTTTATTACGTTGCACGTATGCTGAAAGTATTGGACATCACGTTTGAAGATTTGCTTGACGGAATCGATATCGACGATAAATAAACGGACCTAATCAGTCCTTTTTTATTTCGCCGAATAAACAGTGAATACAAGATAGAAATAATTAACTAAATATATTTACATAAAATGAGAAATTGTTAAGTGGAAACAAAACGCCGAACACGGAGTCCGTGCTCGGCGTTTTTGCATAAAAAGAGATTTTGTTGACAAATGGTATAATTATGGTACAATAATGGTATTATATAATAGTGAGGTAGTTATGCCGAAAATTATACCTATCAAGGAAATGAAAAACACTGCGAATATATCGAAGTTGTGCAACGATTCGGTTGAGCCGATTTTCGTGACTAAAAATGGTTACGGAGATTTGGTCGTAATGAGCCAAGATTGTTTCGACGAAAAATACGACAACGGATTTACCGCTATGCTACGAAGAGTGTTTGAAGAGCGAGAATATATGCTCAACGTCGATAACTATGACAAACTGATAAAACAAGCAAAAACTCAGGACGAAAGGATATTTTACACCGGTGTCTACAACGCGGTCTTGCGCATTAAACAAAACGAGGTCATAAAGAATGAAAAATATTAAACTTACTATATTTGCCGGAGTCAACGGAGCGGGGAAAAGTACGCTATATAAAATGTTGAACGGCGATTTCGGCGAGCGGTTGAACAGCGATGAAATCGTTTTGCAAAACGGCTGGGATTGGAGAGATGAAAATTGTCAATTAAGAGCATCGAAACAATTGCTTTCAAGGCAAAAACAATTGTTGGCAGAACGATTATCTTTTAATAGAGAAACTACGCTTTGCGGAAAATCCATACTAAAACTCATTGACGATGCCAAGCAACTCGGATATTTCGTTGAGTTATATTACGTAGGTGTGGAATCGGTGGACATTGCTATTACTCGCGTGTCCGAAAGAGAGGCGAAAGGCGGACATGGTATTAGCGCAGAACTAATTGAGAAGAGATATGGCGATTCGCAGGAAAATTTGAAGGCGGTTTTTTCAAAATGCGATTCGGTGCATATTTATGATAATACACATACAATGGAAGAAATATGCGTATGCGAAGACGACTCTCTAAAATGCAAATTATCTTCATACGACTGGGATTGCGGAAAATCTATTGTTTGGATTAAGGAGTTGATTGCAGAAGTATATGGGGATAAAGATATATCGTTTGCATAAGAAAACAAAACGCCGAACACGGATTCCGTGCTCGGCGTTTTTTTAATCCATTTAACGCTGTGAAATGTGCATAAAATAACATATTCCATGAACATATTTTACGCTTAAAAGCAATAATAGTCAATATATAATCTATTTTTCACTGTCATTTTGTGCATCTGTTAGACTAAATCATGTACATAATATCGAATTTTGTTCATCGATTATGTTATTCGATGAACATTTTTGCTTGAAATTTGTTCATCGAAAATTGAAAGTGATAGAAAAACAAATATTTATATAATGGAGAATAGCTATGGTAATCGAGAAGAAAAAACTATTGATATATAGAATAGTGGCAATTGCGTTGTTATTAGCAGGCATAATTGCTCCTATAGTAGTTTCAACAACTGAGCCAAGTGGTGTTGAAATTGTTGATAGCAACTGTTACGTCGAATATTATGATGCACTTGGTTCATCGGATTGCGAAATCGACGTTACTTTTAATAAAAAACTGGATGGCGCTCAAGTGCAAGTTAATTTTTATGATGAAAAAGAAAACCATCTCGGACGAAAAACGATTGAATTATATGGTATAGGAGAAAAAACGTTAACCGGTTCGGTCTATTTTACGGGTGGAAACGTTGACAGTTATGAAATTGTTTCATACGTAGTAGACAATAGTTTCACAAGAGAAATCATAGTATATGTTTTTGTGGTAATTGATATAATCTTGGCAATGATAATGCTTTGTGCACTATTGCTTTCTTGTAAAATTTACGAATACAAAGGTGTTGAAATTATTGTTTACGCAGGTTGGTACCACCATTACATAAAAGTTAACGGCAAAAAATACGATGAGCATAATACGATTTCGACGTTTGTTCCGATATATTTGTTTTGTATGCTTGATGATGGTACGCAGCTTGACGTTGTGATTTCTACGGCTAATAGGATTGCGTTAAAAATCAACAATCAACTTTATAGTTAACAATGTGTAAATGAAAAACACTTCAATAAAAACGGAGCCGTCGTCGGCTCCGTTTTGCGCTTTATTATTCGATTTCGTTGAAAAGTTCGTCATAGGTCACGTCGAGTGCTTTTGCAATCGCAACGATGCTTGAAACGGTGGGCTCGATTTGATTCCTTTCCCAACGGCTTAATTGCTGTTGCTTTATGCCCATTCTGTCCGCAAGTTCTTTTTGCGTAAGTCCCGCGACCTTTCTTTCATATGCTAAATTTTCACCAAAAGTTTTCATATCTTGACAATACAACATTTATTGTGTATAATGTTGTAAATAAAACACATATGTTGTTTTTTAGGAGGTAATTATTATGAAAGAAACAAAAAAAATGCAGATTATGCCCCAAGATGAAGAGCGCATTATTAATGCATACGCATGTTTTGGATGGGAAGTTACTAGCTCGCAAGAAGTAAAAGTTAAAGATTCTCATCTCGAAGCAGGCCTTTTTACGGGATCTGTTTATAGCGTGACTGAAAGCGAAAATTATGTGAATCTAATTCTTTCGCGCGATACAAGCATGCCCAATTATCAATCTTTGCGCAAATGTCAGCAAGTATATGAGAATGCGCAAGCCACTTTGGAGCCGAAAAAGAAAATAAAGATTATTTATTTTGTGATTTTGCCATTGTTGTTAATAACGAAATCAAAAAACAAAAAAATAGAAGAAAACAATGATAAAGCATTTGCAACTATGCAAAAGGCCTTAAACAAAGCAAAACAGTTGATGACAGCTCAATAGAAAAAAATCTCTTATAAATCCCGAGATGAAAAAACGGAGCCGATGAAGGCTCCGTTTTGCGTTATTTGATCGGGTTATTTCTTTTGGGGATTGTGGGGCGGAGTTTCGGGTTTTTGCCAGAGGTTGTTGCGCTCGGGGTGGTAGATTGCGCCTAATATGCGCTCCTTGGCAAAGGGGATATCCTTGCAGATTTCCTTTATCAGATTCTTGGCGTATTCGCGCTTGGAGAAATGATTTTGAGGGCAGGGGTTGTTGACGACGGGGATATTCAATCTCTCGACTGCAGCCTTCACGTCGTATTCTTCGATGTAGATTAGCGGGCGGATGAGTTTCACTCCCGACCTATCCATATATGCGGTAGGAGAGAAACAACTGAATCTTCCCTCGTAGAGAAGGGACAAAAGCATGGTTTCGGCGACGTCATCGGCGTTGTGACCGAGCGCAAGCGTTCCGCCACCCAACTCGTTGAGTTTGTTGTTAAGCGCGCCTCTACGCATTTTAGCGCACAATGAGCAGGGGTTTTGTTCCTCTCTCGCCTCGAAGATGATTTCCGCTATATCCGTTTCGACGACGTAATGCGGCACGCCCAACTCCTCACACCAACTATGGAGCCTATCCGTTTCCTCTTTTTTGGTGTCCTTGAGCCCCATATCTATCGTGATTGCGCTGAGTTCGAATTTCTCCGGCGAAAAGCGTTGATAAGCCTTGAGCCCCGCCAGCAACAGTCCGCTGTCTTTCCCGCCCGAAAGCCCCACGAATATTTTATCGCCGTCGTGAATCATGTCGTAATCTTGAATTGCTCTGCGCATGGCGGAGAGGATTTTTTGCATATCTTAAACCTCGCTATTTTGCGATTATCTTTGTCAACCGCGCTTGTCCGAATAGTCACGTACGGCAAGTACGCTCCTATCCGTCCGCGATTTGTTTCATCATAGACTTTAGTGCTTGCACCTTAATCTATATTTCCCCTTTCCTCACGTGTTTTCCCCATCGCCGTTCCCCCTAAAGGGACCCACGACGACCGCTCGCGCGGGGGACAACACTCGGTTTCGCGTTAAGTAACGTTCCTCGTTATGCCACTGCGCTTTGTGCGTGCCCGCTACGCGAACCCAATGCACGCAGTCGCTTGTACTGACGCAAGGCAGGGGCACCGCCTTGCGGCTCCGCTCAACACTCGAAGTTCTCGGCGCGTCGCGCCTCGTGTTCCGTCTTCGAATAAGTGAGTGCTTGTATAATCGGGTGCGGGTGTCCCGCCCACACTTATTATCTAATCACTATTACTTATTACTTCTCATTATTTCACTTATCGCATCGTTGTTCAAATTATATAATATATTTAAGTTGTTTAGCAAGCATATTTGCTTTCTTGACTTGAATCGCGCTTTGAGATATACTAAATGCGAGGTAAATATGACTGAAACTATTGCAAATTTCTTTTTAAGTTGGACGGGCAACGGTTATCTCACCTTGTTCATAATCTCCATAATTCCGATTGTGGAGTTGCGAGGCGCATTGCTGCTTATGGGCGGAATGGACGTCAATCCGATTGCGGGCATGTTTTGTTGCGTAGCGGGGTCGTCCGTCATGGTCGTTCCTATAATACTCCTTATCCGTCCCCTCATCCGCAAATTGAAGAGGAGCAAGACGTTTGCAAAGTTCGGCAAGAATCTCGAAGAGAATTTGTCCGACCGCGCGCCCGACGTAAGCGAGGAAAACGCTACGGGGCTCAAAAAGAAGATGTCTGCGGATGCAAAGAAATTCTGGGGAGTGCTGATTTTCGTCGGAATACCTCTCCCGATGACGGGCAGTTGGACGGGAAGTTGCATAGCGGGAATTCTCGATTTCAAATTGTGGAAAGCGGCGCTTGCGGTCTTTTTCGGCAACATAGCGGCGGCGGGGATACTCACCCTCATCGTGACCTTCGTGCCTGCGGGATATATGGATTTCGTCCTGTACGGATTCATCATCCTTGCAATCGCATTGTTCGTATCCCTCTATTTCACGCGCTCCGCAAAACGCGAGAAGAAACTCGAAACCGAAAAGGATAAATACGGTAATCGTTCGCTATACGAACTTGCGCAACTCGAAAAAGAAGCCACGGAAAACGGCTCCGTCCTCATCAAAAAGGAGTACGTGGACGACGAGGGCAACAAGCATATTGTGGTCGGCAACGACGAAAGAAAGAACGAGAGTTATCTGAAAGACAAATCCGAAATATAGCAAAAATTACAAAACTTATGCATAATACCCGTCGTCCGACGGGTTTTTCATTATTACGCTTGAATTCCATAACATAATGCATTTATGCAATATGGATAATTCGGCATTGACACGATTGTGACGATATGATAAAAATATAGTAGGAGGTAAGATATGAGAACAAAAAAAATTGCATTGATTATTCTTATTATTGCGCTTGTGTCGATTATATTTACTGCGTGCAACGAGGAGGAAGATAAAGTGCCTGAAGTAAACGAATTGCTTGAATCTGCAGTGTTTTTCGATAGAGGAGAAAAAATATTAAAACAGGACTATCTTGCTACGTTATCTATGATAGACGAATATTCGGTGGAAACGACAACGGTTTTGATAGACAATAAACAAAATCTTGACTCTATGTTTATTGGCTTTCCAACGAGTGTGGATTTTGAAACAGAAAGAGTTATTGTTTACATTTTTACGACGTATAATTATGGATTTCCGTGTTATCTAACGGATGTAGCCGTAGAAAATGGCATTTGTGATATTAAAATATTTCAAGACTATCCGCAGCCCGCGGAAGGCGGTCCGACACCATCTTGTGCATCTGCTCCTACTGTAAGAGCATTGGTTACAAAAGTAAAATCAGTGGACTTCTCATCTGTGAAAATAACCTTTATAAGCACACAGAATGAGGTGTAAGGAAAGGCTTAATTGACGTAGAAGATATTATTGTGCTTGCAGACAAATATTTGGAATTAGTGTAAAACCAATAACGCGCGAAAACGGCAAAATAAAAATCCCACCGATTGCGGTGGGATTTTTGTCGGTTGTTATTTTACAGTTCCGCGAAGTATTTGATGGTGCGGACCATTTGAGAGGTGTAGCTGTTT
>CAZRHE010000022.1:0-26843 GCA_964599875.1 uncultured Bacteroidaceae bacterium | reverse complement strand
CGAGGAACGTTACTTAACGCGAAACCGAGTGTGTCCCCGTGCGTAAGCACCCGTCGTGGGTCCCTTTAGGGGGGAACGATGGTGGGGGAAACACGTGAGGAAAGGGGAAATATAGATTAAAGTACAAGCACTATAACCTATTTCGCTTTCGATACGAAAGCGACGACGGAACGCTTCCGCGAGATTCCCACACTTCTTACCTCTTCCCTATTACTTCTTCCCTAAAACAAAACACCGCCGTGTGGCGGTGCTTTTGTTTTGTGTTGTTTGCGGCTGATTACGCTTGTTGTGCTTGTCTTGCGATGCAGAGGACTGCCCAAACGCCGGTGCTGTCAGTGATGACACTGTTGTTCATGTCGAAGTAGTTGCCGACTGCTTCGGGACGAGTTGCAGTGTAGGTGATTTCGCTTTCGCTGTCTTCGATGCTTGCGGTGAGGCTGATGGAAACCTTGCCGTTGCCTTGGGTTGCGACGGAGATTGCGATTTCAGGATCATCGGAGATGCTGATGCTCACAGTGCTCTTGAAGAGGTTTGCGATAGAATCGCCCGTGCTAATCCAAGTGCTGCCTGCGAAAGTCTCTTCGAGCCATGCATTGTCTTCTTCGGTGAAGAGGCCTTCGACTTTTGCATCTTCACTGCCGTTGACGAATTGATCGAGGCTGCTGGGGCCGTGGCCTTTTGCGAAGACTTTGCCGATGACGTTTGCTACGTTAACGGAGAGGCTGACGACGTCGTTTTCTCTGGAGATGCTGTCGGTGACGATTTTGATGATGCTGGGGATGTTTGCAATCCAGATGAGGTTGCCGTTTTCATCAAGATAATCTGCGTCTTCAAGTTTTCTCTTGCCGTTAGTATCATACGTTGCAGAGGATTCTGCATAGGAGGGTTCTTCTGCTCCGAAGAGGCCGACGAAGAGACCGACGAGGTCGATTTGTTCGATGACTGCGCCCTTGAAGTTGGTGTCGTAAGTGAAGGTTGCGCCTTCTGCCACGACTGCCGCCGCGTCTGCGAAGTTTTCGACGTAGAGTGCGTTTGCGAGCACGAGGCCTGCATCGTTGAGAGCAACGTTTGCTTCGCCGCTTTCAAGTTTCGCACCTGCAAGTGCTTTGACTGCGATGGGCATCACGTATTTGCCGAGTGCGCCGACGATGCTGCCGCCTTCGCCGTCTGCAAATGCAACAGTGTTGTCAACGGTGACGATGATTTGTCCCCAGTTGCCGACGTTTTGAGAGGTGTAAACCGCTTTCACGATTTCTTTGGTATTGTAAGTTGCGGTTGCTTGGATAGCGGTCTTGTTGTTGGTTGCATGGAGAAGGTCGATCATACCTTTGATTTCGACTTCGTATGCACCGTTGTAGTTGAAGTCGCCCATGACGAGTACGTCGTTTTCGAGTTTCGCGCCGAGTTTGACGTCAAATTCGAAGTTTTCCGCATATGCGTCTTCGCCTGCGAAACCGAGTGCTTGTTCTGCGGTTTGACCGGTAACGTTGTGGAATCTAAGTCTGTCGATACCGATCTTGAGGTCGAGGGATTGCGTGCCTGCCTTGTTGAGGGTAAGACCTGCGTTGATATAGAAACCATCGAGATTTTCGTCTTCGTCAAGACCGTATTGAAGTTTCAAGTTCGTCAAAAGGAGGTTATCTTTGGCGGTGCCGAACAAACCACTCAACATGGTGCCGATATAGCTGATGGAGGTATCGGGTTCGGTGTAAATGGTGTTACCATCTTTATCTTTTTGGTCGGTTGCGGTTCCCGTTGCGCTGTCACTGAAGAGGCCGCCGAGGATGCCGTTGAGGTTGAAGTTGATAGGCATGGTGTAAAGACCGTCTTCGATGGAGCAAGGGAAGTAGTCTGCGTCTTCGTCTTCTTTGCAGAGAGTGGGTCCGAGGACTTTGAGAAGAGGAAGGAATCCGTCGCTTGCGCTTGCCTCGATTCCCAATATTCCGGTGACCATGTCAACGGCGGAATTGATAGTATCTTGGAGATCGAAGGTAGAGGTCAAAGAGTTGATGAAGCCGTCAAGACCCCAGGCGTCGCCCATATCTTTGGTGAAGAGGGTGATGATTTCGGAAATTGTCTTGCCGGAAACTTTAACGGGGGTTTCGGTTTGTCCGGTAAGGAACTTGGTGATTGCGCTTGCCCAGGTGTTGTTGAAGCCGACGTCGAATCCGACTTGGAAGGACGCTTTGGTTTCACCATAGGACCAATCGACGTAACCCACGTAAGGATTGTCGAGGAACAAATAAAGGGTGAGCCAGTTGTTGTCGTCTTCGCCGGTGAGGTCGTGAATCTTCACTTTCACTGCAGAGTTTGCGTTGTCGTCTCTGTCGAGAACGAGATTCGCATCGATGCCGAGGGTGATGAGTTCATCGCCTTTGTTGGTAACGCCGAGGGAAAGTCCGAGGTCGATGCCGATATCGTCGTTTGCGCCGATTTCTTCTTGACCGATAACGGATGCGCCGTTCCAGAGTTTCTCAAAGAAATCTTCCGCATACAAGACGTCGTCGTCCACGGGAGGCGTGGGGTCCTTCTTCTCGTCGTCGTCAACAATGTTGCTGGGCTTCTTGCCGCTATCGTCTTTGTCGCCATCGTCGCCGTCGTTGTTACATGCAACGAGAGCAAATACGAGAACGAACGCGAGCACCAAAATCAACAACTTTTTGATGTCAAACTTTTTCATAATTATCCTCCTATGAAAAATACGTTGTTTTAATTTTTGTTAGTTTGTGTTTGAGCTATACAGTTGATACGTAAATATTATAGTCGATTACGCAAAAAGTGTCAATAAGGAAATTTTGTATATCTAACATAATATATTATATATTATTATCGCGACTTATTGCGACGACGCGATAATCCCACGCCCAAGTAGCAAATAAAAGAGTACGTGCATAATCCCTTGATTTATATTTCCCCTTTCCTCACGTGTTTCCCCCACCGTCGTTCCCCCTAAAGGGACCCACGACGGGTGCTTGCGCACGGGGACACACTCGGTTTCGCGTTAGGCAACGTTCCTCGTTATGTCACTGCGCTTTGTGCGCACCGCTTCGCGAACCCAATGTGCGCAGTCGCTTGTACTGGCGCAAGGCAGGGGCACCCCCACTGCGAAAATAAGCCAACGGCAATTAGTTATAGCACTTTGTTGAGAACAGGCGCTAATTTTCGCAGAAGGGGGAAAAGGAGCAAGGTTCGGCGCATAAAGCCCTCGCAAGAGGGCATAGCGCAAAGTGCCTTGCGACGCCGCTCAACACTCGAAGTTCTCGGCGCGTCGCGCCTCGTGTTCCGTCTTCGAACAAGTCCAATCCGTGTATAAGTACGCCTTGAAACTGACATTTTTAACGGCAATATTTGGATGCAGAGCAAGGAAACAAAAAATCCGACGACCGCAGCGTACTTATCGTACGTGCCTTAATCGATTACTAAAACCGCGATAAATTGATGAAGAACGAGAAAGGCACACCTTGAACGGACAGGCGCGTACTCTGTGTACGTAACTGCTCGGGCAAGGTGTGCCTGACGAAGTTATTCGCGATTTAGCGCGGTTTAAAAGCCGCCGGTGACAGACAAAACCTCCCCCGTCACATATGAGGCGGACAGCAAAAACTCCACGGCGGATGCTATCTCTTCGGGGGTGCCTAAACGACCGAGGGGGACGGTTGAGGCAAAGGCGGAGATTTCTTCAGGGGCGTACTCTTTCATCATATCGGTGTCTATTGCGCCGGGAGCGACTGCGTTGACGGTTATTCCCGAGGGGGCAAGTTCCTGCGCAAGCGCTTTCGTAAGCCCTATGACTCCCGCTTTGGACGCGGAATAGGAAGTTTCCATACTCGCGCCCGAAATCCCCCACATGGAAGACACGTTGACAATTCTGCCGAAACCCGCGTTTATCATATCGGGAACAACGGCGCGGGTGACGTAAAAAGTGCCGTTCAAATTGACGCCCGTGACGCGCGCCCATTCCTCGTCGGTGATATCTTGGAAAAGTTTGGTGCCCGAAACGCCCGCGTTGTTGACGAGCATATGGATTTTGCCGAAAGACGCACGGATTTCATCGATTGCGCGATTAACGTCCGCGGATGAAGAAACGTCGCATTTGAAAGCCTTGACGCGCCCGTTCAATTCTTTTTCGAGTGCGCGCGCCTTTTCTTCGCTATGGTTGTAAGTGAAAGCGACTTTGTAGTTTTTGGAGAGAGCGCGGACGATTGCTTCGCCTATTCCTCTGCCCCCTCCCGTGACGAGTACGTTCATATCCTAAAAAGCGCACGTCCCCACAAAAAGTGAGGACGGCGTGAATTTCAATTAGTCTTCCGCGTTTTTCGCGTCGGTATCCGCTTGATTCATAATGCCGACGAAAGTCGTATCCTTGATTGCGGAATTTTGATAAGAGTCGAGGTCTGCATAGTGCACGTAGTTGTAATCGTCGGAATTGAAGAAGTAAAGTCTGTTGCCGACGAAATCGAGCGTGAGCCAAGACGTGTTGAAGTTTGCAGAGAGGACTTCGGTTTCGTTTGCATATCTACCCTCGCTTGCGACGAGATTGATTGCGTACACCTTTTTGCCGTTGCTATCCGTATAGTACACGGTGCCGTCGACGACTGCTTGCACGGTTGCGCTTCTGCCGATGACGATAGTATTGTAGACGTCTTCCGCTTTGGTCGCGTTTTCGGACACGAGATAGACGTTGCTGTTGCTCATCGTGACGAGTGCGCCCTTTTCATAACCGAGTGCGTAAATCGCGCTGGGGTCGGTGAAAGTGAGGTGTTTTTCTTTGGTCGCGTCGAGTTTTTCGCCGTATCCGACGGTCACGCAGTACAGTCCCGTGCTTTCGGACGCGCTGTTGATATAGTTGGATTTGGTGTAGTAGATGGTGACTTTTCCGTCGTTTTCGACGTAGGAGCCTTTGAGGGAATAACTGAATACTTTGCTTGCAAAGTAATCGACGTAATTCGCCTTTTCGTTTTCCGCAAGATAGGTGTACTTGTCCGCAACGAGTTTTTCTCCGCCCGAGCCGTTTGCTTTGACGGTGTAGATATAGTTGCAGAATTCGTAACTGGTGTCACCCGTTTCGCTCTTGGTGTAGACGATGACGTCGGAGCCGTAATTCCATTCGACGGAGGTGACGTTTTCCGCAAGCACGCCGGTGGTGACGCCTTTCATGTTGTCGGAGGACTTGTCCGTCTTCATTCCGCTGAAATCAACGTAATCGATTTCGTTGTTTTGATAGAACAAAATTCTGGATTCGGTGAAGAAATATTCGCTCGAACGAGAATTGACGGTGATGATGAGTTGGGTTACGGAGCCGTCCGTCTTGGTGCGCATAAAGTCGGTGTGCGTCGTGGATGCGGTGCCGTTTTTGTCTTCGTCGGTGTTGGGAGTCGCGTAATAAATCCATTCGCCGTAAATTGCGATTCCGCCTTCGGTGTAGGAAGTGTGGACTTGTTTAGGGACGATGACGGTTGCGGTAGAATTGTCGAAAGAGCCGTCCGCGTTGACTTTCACTCTGACGATGCCGTTTTTGACGGGAGTGCCCCAAGTGTTGTCGATGCTTTCGCTCGAATCATAACCGTTGACGATGAATGCATAGTCCCCTTGTCTGACGAAATAACCGCCGTTGGATTCCGCGGGTTTGGAACTATCCGCGGGGCTGGTTGCGTCCCATTCGTACTTGTTGCACGCGACGAGGACGCAGAGTGAGAGGACGACTATCAACGCGATTGCGATGATGCTGATGACGTGTTTTTTGTTCATAATTTACTCCTTAGAGTCGATGTTCGTTATATTCCCTTTCGGGTTGTCCGACGAGCGGACGGATTGATTATTCTTGTTCCGCGTTTTTCTTCTCTTCCTCGGTGAGGTCGAGTTTGATATGCACGTCGCGGAGTTGTTGTTCGGTGACTTGAGAGGGCGCGCCCATCAAGATATCTCTTGCGTTTCTGTCCATCGGGAATACGATGATTTCACGAATACTGGGTTCGCCCGCAAGAAGCATAACAATGCGGTCTACGCCGGGTGCGATTCCCGCGTGAGGAGGCGCGCCGAATTTGAACGCGTTGTAGAGTGCGGAGAATTTCTTTTCGATGACTTCTTTGCCGTATCCGACGATTTCAAACGCTCTTTCCATAATCGCGGGTTCGTGATTTCTCACCGCGCCCGAACTCAATTCCACGCCGTTCACAACGCTGTCGTATTGATATGCGAGGATGTCGAGAGGATTTATGTTGTTGAGTGCGTCGAGTCCGCCTTGAGGCATGCTGAACGGATTGTGGCAGAAAGTAAGGTTGCCTTCGTCGTCGAGTTCGTACATGGGGAAGTCCACTATCCAGCAGAAACGGAACGCATCTTTTTCGAGAAGGTCGAGGCTCGTGCCAAGTTCGGTACGGAGATAGCCCGCTTGTTTCCACGCGTCTTTTTCTTCCGCCACTATCGCGACGAAACTGCCCGCTTTGAGTTCCAATCTTTCGACGAGTGCGTCTTTTACGTCCACTGCGAATTTGGAAATTCCACCCGCAAGTTCGCCTTTCTCGTCCAATTTGAACCAATACATGCTGCTTGCGCCGTTGTTTTTGACTTTTTCGGTGAGTGCGTCGATATATTTTCTCGCGCCCGTGAAGTTTTCCACCGCAATCGCTTTTATCGTCTTGCCCTTTTCAAAGAAAGGCGCCTTTTCGGAAAGAATATCCGTCACGTCCTTTATGATAAGGGGGTTGCGAAGGTCGGGTTTATCCGAGCCGTAATCGCGGATTGCGTCGAGATATTTGATTCTGCGATAAGGTCCCTTGTCCACTTTGTAGCCCTTGGGGCTAAATTCGGTGAACACGCCGGTGAGGACTTCTTCCATAACCGCGAAAACGTCCTCTTGCGTCGCAAAACACATTTCGGTGTCGAGTTGATAAAATTCACCGGGACTTCTGTCCGCTCTCGCGTCTTCGTCGCGGAAACAAGGCGCAATTTGGAAATATCTGTCGAAACCCGACGCCATCAGAAGTTGTTTATATTGTTGGGGCGCTTGGGGAAGCGCGTAGAATTTGCCGGGATGAAGCCTTGACGGCACGATGAAGTCGCGCGCGCCTTCGGGAGAACTGCTCGTAAGGATAGGCGTGGTGATTTCGAGGAATCCCATATCCGTCATCTTTCTGCGCAACCAGCTTACGACCTTTGCGCGGAAAACGATTTTGTCCTTGACTTCGGGATTGCGAAGGTCGAGGAAACGATATTTGAGCCTCGTATCCTCTCTCGATTGAGTGCTCGTCGCGATTTCAAAGGGAAGTTGTTCGTAGCAACGACCGAGAATTTCGATTTTCTCGGGTTCGATTTCGATAAGCCCCGTAGGCATGTCGGGATTGGGAGAGGAACGAAGTATGACTTTGCCCTCTACGGACACCGTGGATTCGCGAGGAATATTTCTCACGATTTCCTTCATTTCGTCGGTGGACGCCACGACTTGAGTGTAGCCGTAGAAGTCGCGAAGAACGAAGAAGATGACCGCGCCCAAATCACGCGTCGAGGAAAGCCAGCCCGAAAGTTTCACTTTTTGACCGACGTTTGTTTCGTTGAGTTCACCGCAAGTATGCGTTCTGAATTCCATAATTTATACTTTCCGTTAGTTTATTTTCGATGATTAAAGCAGATAGATGCCTGCTTCGTTGCACTTTTCGACCACTTCGTCGGGCCACAGGGACGCTTGCACTTCCCCTATATGCGCCTTTTGCAAAAGGAGCATACAAAGTCGGGATTGTCCTATGCCGCCGCCTACCGTGAGCGGAAGTTTGTTTGCGACGATTCGTTTGTGATATTCGTTTGCAAGACGATCGTGTGCGTCCGCAAGATCGAGTTGTTTTAGCAGTGCGTCCGCGTCCACCCTTATGCCCATGGACGAGATTTCAAGGCTTTCTCCGAGAATCTTGTCGTAGAACAGGATATCTCCGTTGAGCGTCCAATCGTCGTAGTCGGGAGCGCGTCCGTCGTGGCGTTGTCCGTTGGACAGTGCGCCGCCTATTTGCATCAAGAACACCGTGCCGTACTTCTTCGCCATCGCGGTTTCCCTCTCGTGCGAGGAGAGGTCGGGATATAGGTCGAGAAGTTCCTGCGTAGTGATGAAGGTCACTTCTCTTTTGAGTTCGAGGTCTATGACGGGGAACGCCTTTTTGGTTTCGTCGAGAGTGTCGCAAATCGCGTTGACGATTCTCGTCACGACTTTTTTCAGGAAGTCTACGTTGCGTTGCTCTTTGCAAATCACCATTTCCCAGTCCCACTGGTCGACGTATATGGAGTGCGTGTTGTCGCAGTTGTCGTCCCTGCGGATTGCGTTCATATCCGTGTAAAGCCCTTCTCCGCATTGGAAACGGTACTTATCGAGCGCAAGCCTTTTCCACTTCGCAAGGGAATGTACGATTTCAGCCTCGACGCCGCCCTGCTCTTTCACGTCGAAACGCACCGCTCTTTCCACTCCGTTGAGGTCGTCGTTGACCCCCGTTTTGCTCTTGACGAACAAAGGCGCGGATACTCTCTCGAATCCGAAGTGTTTGATGAAGTTGCGTTGGAAAGCATCCTTGACGAACTTTATTGCTTTTTCGGTTTCCCTGACGGAGATTTTCGACACGTATCCGTCGGGAATTTTCAGTTTGTACATATTTTCCGTCTGATTTTTTTTGCGGAAGGTTTACGCCATCAAATCTCCCGCCGTGCGCGCATAGAGTTGTACGTCCCTTATGTTGGAAATGCCCGTGACGTACATCATTATGCGTTCGAGTCCGAGGCCGAATCCGCTGTGAGGGACGGAGCCGTATTTGCGAAGATCCATATATCCCGTGTAGTCGTCGAGATTCATGCCGCGCTCGACCATTGCCTCTTTGAGTTTGTCGTAGTCCGCTTCGCGCTCGCTGCATCCGATGATTTCGCCGACACCGGGGACGAGCAAGTCGGTCGCCGCCACGGTAAGTCCGTCGGGATTTTGTTTCATGTAGAAACTCTTTATCTTCTTGGGATAGTTGATGACGAAAACGGGCTTGTTGAACACTTTTTCGGTGATATAGCGTTCGTGCTCGGATTGAAGATCAAGACCCCATTCGACGGGATAAACGAAATCGACGTCCGCTTTTTTGAGAATTTCGATTGCGTCTGCGTAGTCGAGCACTTGGAAATCGCTCTCCACCACTTTCGTGAGTTTGTCTTTAAGTCCCGCCTCGAAAGCCTTTTCGAAGAACGCGATTTCTTCGGGGCATTCGTCCAAAACCGCTTTGATGATATATTTAATCATGCTCTCCGCAATTTTGATGATATCGGGAAGGCAGGCAAACGCGACTTCGGGTTCCACTTGCCAAAACTCCGCCGCGTGACGAGGAGTGTTGCTGTTTTCCGCGCGGAAGGTGGGACCGAAAGTATATATCTTGCCCATCGCCATCGCCGCGACTTCGCCTTCGAGTTGTCCGCTGACCGTAAGGCCCGCTTTTCTTCTGAAGAAATCGTTCGCAATATATTCCGCTTCGTCTTTTGCGACTTTCGCGTCCGCATAACCGTTGGTGGTCACTCTGAAAATCTCGCCCGCGCCTTCACAGTCGCTACCCGTGATTATCGGAGTATGCACGTATGTGTAGCCGTTTTCTTGGAAGAAACGGTGTATCGCAAAACTCAATTTGCTTCTCACGCGGAGCATTGCGTTGAAAGTGTTCGTGCGAGGACGAAGATGAGGAATACTACGCAAAAATTCGAGAGAATGATATTTCTTTTGGAGAGGATAGTCGGAGGGACAATCTCCGAGAAGTTCAACGGATTCCACGTTGATTTCGTGGTCGCCTTGATTCATCGCGGGGACGACTACGCCTGTCGCCAAAACGGACGCGCCGTTTTTCAAACATTTGGAAAGATCCTCTCCCTCGAACTTGGTTTTGTCGAAGACGAGTTGAAGATGACGAAGGGAAGTGCCGTCGTTGAGCGCGATAAACGCCATGGTCTTGCTGTCGCGTGCAGTGCGAACCCAACCCGCTACGGTCACGGTTTTGCCTTCGTAGTTTTTGCCGTTTGTTAAAATTTCAATGATGTCGATGTTTTCCATACTATTATCCTCTTATACTTTGACTATTATAATTTTATATCGCCATTTTGTAAAGAGATTTTTGCTCTCGCCAAAAAAGTTGACTAAATATTGCGGTCAAGTCTATAATTTAATCGAATTATTGTGTTTGGAGGGCGTATGTACGACGTTATCATTCTGGGCGGCGGCCCCGCAGGTCTGACCGCAGGCTTATACTCCGCAAGAGGAGGATTAAATACCCTCATCATAGAAAACGCATTTTTGGGCGGGCAAGCATCCACCACGCCCGAAGTCGTCAACTATCCCGGCGTTAAATCCGCGGACGGCTATTCTCTCACTGCGACCATGGCGGAGCAGGCAAAAAGTTTCGGTTGCGAAATCATCACCGCTCCCGTTTCACGGGTCGCACTCGACGGCAAAATAAAATCCGTCGTAGTAGGCGGAAAGGAATATAGTGCGAAAGCAATCATAATCGCAAGCGGCGCATATGCAAAAAAACTCGGCGTAGAAAGAGAGGACGAACTCGTCGGAAAGGGCGTAAGTTATTGCGCTACTTGCGACGGCGGATTCTTCAAAAATAAACCCGTCGCCGTCGTCGGCGGCGGAAATACCGCAGTCGAAGACGCACTCTATCTCGAACGCTTCGCAAGCAAAGTCTATCTAATCCATCGCAGAGATTCTCTTCGCGCAAACAAGGTTTTATCAGACAAAATCGAACGTTCAACCGTCGATATCGTTTGGAACTCCGTCGTAGACGAACTCGTCGGCACTCCCCTTTCCGCGCTGAAAATCAAAAACGTAAACTCAAACGAAATCCGCACTCTCGACGTTTGCGGACTATTCGTCGCAGTCGGCAGAACCCCCGCAAGCAAAGACTTCGATTCCCTTGAAATAGACGAAAACGGCTATATCGTAACCGACGAAAACATGCGCACAAACGTAGACGGCGTCTTCGCCGCAGGCGACGTAAGGTCAAAACCCCTGCGCCAAATAATAACCGCCTGCTCCGACGGCGCAATCGCCGCCGACTCCGCCCTCAAATATCTCTCTTGACAATCCCCCCTCGCGCAAACCGCGAGGGACTTTTTTTGTACTTTCTTGGTTGTTTAGAAACAGGGAACTTGTACCGAATGACAAACGGCAGACATGAACTCACTTGAAGTAAGAAGTAATAGTGAAGAAGTAAGAAGTGTTGGCGGGACACCCGCACCCGTTTCGGAGCGTTCTTATACAAGCACTTTCTCATTCGAAGACGGAACACGAGGCGCGACGCGCCGAGAACTTCGAGTGTTGAGCGGCGGTCGCAAGGCGGTATCCGCCTTGCGCCAGTACAAGCGACTGCGTGCATTGGGTTCGCAGAGCAGGCACGGCGTCACAAGACACTTTGCGCAATATCTTCTACGAAGATTATTATGCGCCGTGACTTGTTCCTTTTCCCCTTCCGCAAAAATCTACGCCTGATTTCAACGGAGTGCGGACAAATATTATCGTTGGCTTGTTTTTGCGGTGGGGATGCCCCTATGTTTGCAGTGGCATAACGAGGAACGTTACTTAACGCGAAACCGAGTGTTGTCCCCCGCGCAAGCGGTCGTCGTGGGTCCCTTTAGGGGGAACGGCGATAGCGCGACGCGTTAAACGCACAATCCAGTGAATTGTGCGTAGCCAAAGCGAACGAGGTGGTTGCCCTCGGCGAGCCCGAAGTGGACAACACGTGAGGAAAGGGGAAATATAGATTTAAGTGCAAGCACTAAAATATATTTCGCTTTCGCGGGATTATCGTGTCGCCGCGTAAGAAACAAAGGCAAAGGGCGTCGAACTTTCGTCCGACGCCCTCCGCTATGATAAGGGGGAAAATTATGAGCGAGATTGTGTAATCTGTTGATTACGATAAGATATTAACACCGATACTAAATGCTGTCAATACTTTTTTGTAAAGTTTTTTCGCACATTTTCGCAATTTTTATCAAAAACCCTACATTTTTTGATTTTTGTTTGAAAAACTTTTACCGTTTTTGTAAGTTTTTGCGAAAAAGTATGTTTTCGACGATTTTTCGGCATTCTAATCCTTGTTCGTACACCTCAATCGTGATTCTAACGGTAGGTTCCGTTCCGCTCGGTCGCGCTATAAGTCGTCCTCTTTCCCCTATTTCTGCTCGAATTTCGTCGAGTGCGTGCAAAAAACACTCGTTTTCGAATTCGGCGGCAGGATTGGGGCTGAAAAAAGAAAAATCTTGGAATTCGTTCGACTTAACGTACGGCAATTCTCCCAGAATTTTCTTCGCTTTAAGCAATGACAAGGCGGTGAGCAACCCGTCCCCCGTCGGGGCAAGTCGTTTTTGTATTATATGTCCGCTCTTTTCGCCGCCCAAAATCGCTCCCGTTTCCTTCATTTTTTCAGAAACGTGCTTATCCCCCACGTCCGTCCTTAACAGCGTCACGCCTTTATCCTTGAAAACGCGCTCGATTTCACTCCCGGTCATAATCGTGCCGACGACTATAGGCGGATTCAGATTTCCACACGTTCGTTCGCTTTCCGCAAGGGCACACAATATTTTGTCACCGTCGTACGGTTTCCCCTTATACACGGCTATCAGCCTATCTCCGTCCCCATCGAAAGACAACCCGAGTTCGTCATCAGCAAGCGTAGCGGCAAAATCGTTTGCATAGAGCGCACCGCAGGAAACGTTCACCCTCTCCCCCGACTGCTCCGCATTTATCGCGCGGATGGTCGCACCCAATCTTTCAAGGACGGGCGGCACGATGGTCATACAGCCGAACGCGCAATCGACGACTATTTTTTCACCCGACAAATCGAGGTCGCGAAACTTAGATAAAACGTGGCGCGCATATGCACCCGAATAATCGTCTTTGACAACGACGCGTCCTCTTTCGGCACGCGCGGATTCTACTCCTTGCGCCGTTTTTTCGTCGATATCGCTCTCTTCGTCGGAAGAGAGTTTTTCTCCTCCTCTGCCGAAAACCTTCAACCCGTTAAACTCGGGCGGATTGTGGCTTGCGGTTATCATAACGCCGTAGTCCGCACCCTCATTCGCAACCGCATAAGACAACGCGGGCGTAGGCACGACGCCCGTCGTAACGACTTCCGCGCCTGCGGACAAAAGTCCTGCAAGCAGCCGTTTTTCTATTGCGGGTGAAGACGTCCTGACGTCCCGACCGACGACAACTTTTTTGCACCCCAGAGCACGCCCCAACTTATACGGCAAATCCGCCGACAATAAGTCGCGCCCTAATCCTCTGATACCGTCCGTTCCGAAAACTTTCACATTGCATTATATGCGTGAAGTCGGCGATTGTGAAGGTAAAAAATAAAAGCGACGAAAGTCGCTTTCAAAAACGTGATTTTGCAAAATACGGGTTTTATAACTTGTTTTTTTGCAGATAAACTATCAATACTGCGATATCCGCGGGGGATACGCCCGAAATTCTCGACGCTTGTCCGAGGTTGCGCGGACGCACTTTATCGAGTTTTTGTCTTGCCTCTATGCGAAGTGCTTTGATGTCGGAATAATCGATATCCTCGGGCAAAAGTTTTTCTTCGAGCCTTTTTTGTTCTCTGATTGCGCTGTCCTCTTTTTCGAGATATCCCGCGTATTTCATCTCTATAACCGCCGCCGCAAGACTGTCTTTCGAACACTCAAACGGCAAGAATTTCGCAAGGTCGTCCGCCTTTGCATAGGGGCGTTTCATCAAGTCGCCGAGAGTGGGCGTCTTTGCGGGCAAAGGCTCTCCCCAACTCTCCAATATCGCAAACGCCTCTTCTCTGTCCACGGTCTTATCGACCTCTTTAAGCACCCTTGCGATTTCCGCTTTTCTTTCAAGCATTCTTTCGTATCTTTCTTTGGTTGCAAGACCGAGATTGTACGCTTTTTCGGTAAGACGCAAATCCGCGTTGTCTTGGCGGAGTTTTATTCTATGCTCCGCGCGCGCGGTCATCATTCTGTACGGCTCGTTTGTGCCCTTGGTGACGAGGTCGTCGATAAGCACGCCGATATACGCCTCGTCCCTACGCAGAATAAAGGGTTCTTTTCCGTCTATCTTCAAGCATGCGTTTATGCCCGCCATAAGTCCTTGCGCGCCCGCCTCTTCGTATCCGCTGCTGCCGTTGACTTGTCCCGCGGAGAACAAATTCGCAACGGGTTTGGTTTCAAGAGAGGGTTTTAAAGAGAGAGGGTCGAAACAATCGTACTCTATGGCGTATGCGTACTTTGCGAATCTGCAATGCTCGAATCCGGGCAAAGTGCGATACATTTTTTCTTGCACGTCGTGCGGAAGGGAACTGGACATTCCCTGCACGTACATTTCGTCGCTGTGAAGTCCCTCGGGTTCTACGAAAATTTGGTGTCTTGCCTTATCTTTGAAACGGACGACTTTGTCCTCTATGCTGGGGCAATATCTCGGGCCCACGCCGTGAATGGAGCCGTTATACAGCGGACTGCGATGAATGTTGTCGAGAATGATTTTATGCGTTTCCGCGTTCGTGTAAGTTAGATAGCAATCTTCGCTCTCGAAAGTCGAAACGTCGGACGTGAAAGAAAATCTGTCCGTATTCTCCGCCGTCTGCACTTCCATTTTGTCGAAGTCGATACTGTCGCGATAAATGCGCGCGGGAGTCCCCGTCTTGAACCGCCTTATAGGCAAACCGAGAGATATCAAATTTGCAGTGAGGTTGTTTGCGGGAGCAAAACCGCTGGGGCCGCTTTCCTTGACGTATTCACCGATTATGACCTTTCCGCCGAGATAAACGCCCGTTGCAAGCACGACTGCTTTCGCATCGAATTTTCTTCCGTCGGCAAGGCGCACGCCGACCGCCGCGCCGTTTTCGACGAGTATTTCCGAAACCTCTCCTTCTATAAGGTCGAGATTTTCGGTGGATTGCAAAACGGATAGCATTTCTTCGTGATAGCGATTTTTATCCTGCTGTCCGCGAAGAGAATAAACCGCGGGCCCTTTTGCGGTGTTGAGCATTTTGATTTGCAAAAGCGTCTTATCCGCCGTTATGCCCATCTGTCCGCCGAGAGCGTCTATTTCTCTGACGAGGTGTCCTTTTGCCGTGCCGCCGATTGCGGGATTGCACGCCATATAAGAAACCGTAGCGAAAGCCGTACACACCGTGAGAGTGCGTTTGCCCATTCTTGCGCACGCAAGGGACGCTTCCGCGCCCGCGTGTCCGCAACCTACTACGATTACGTCATAACTCATATGGATTCCTTTTAACCGATTATTTGCCGACGCAGAATTTGGAGAATATGCCGTTTACGATATCCTCTCCCGCGGTCGCGCCCGTGATTTCTCCGAGAGCGTCGTAGCCCTCTCTTAAATCTATTAGCACGCAGTCGATAGTTTCGTCTTTTGCCAAAACGGCGTGTTTAAGTGCGTTTTCTGCACGATAAAGTGCGGATAAGTGTCTTTCGGACGTTATTACGTCGCCGCCGTCCACTTCACCCTCGCGATAAATCGCGGCAAGAGCGGACTTGAGTTCGGGCACACCCTCTCCCGTCTTCGCGGACACCGCAAACGTCTTGCCGTCCGTAGCGGGAGCGATGAAATCTTCTTTGTCGCACTTGTTGTACACGACGAAAACGTCGTCTTTATTCGACACGTCCGCGGGCAATTTTCCCCCTTTCGTGCCGTCGAAAACGTATACTATTTCGTCCGCGCCGTCTATTGCTTTTCTCGCCCTTTCGACGCCTATGCTTTCCACTTTGTCGTCGCTGTCGCGAAGTCCCGCAGTATCCGTGAAGTTGAGCAAAACTCCGCCCTCTTCCACGCTACCGGAAATCGCATCTCTCGTGGTGCCCGCGATATCCGTGACGATTGCTTTATCCTCTCCGAGAAGGGCGTTAAGTAATGAGGATTTGCCCACGTTAGGCTCTCCCGCAATCACGACGTTTATTCCGCTTTTCGCCATTCTTCCTATATAGGACGTGGACGCAAGCGCGCGTATGCGCGCGAGGACGGCGGGGATTCTCTCTTCGACGACGGGGATAACCTCGTCTTCCATTTCGTCCGGATAGTCGAGAGAGGCTTCGAGAGTCGCTATGACGTCGAGAAGTTCGTCCGCAATCTCCGTGACCTTGGACGAAACGCCGCCTTGCATAAGTCTGTACGCGGCGCGAAGTCCCGCACTGCTTTCGGCGTTTATCATATCCGCAACGCCTTCTGCGTCCGCAAGGGACATCCTGCCGTTGAGATAGGCGCGTTTGGTAAATTCGCCCGCTTCTGCCGGCACGCAACCTTTCGCTATCGCGGTGCGTAACGCTCCGCGCATTATGCGGACTCCGCCGTGCAAATAAAACTCGACCGTATCTTCACCCGTAAAGGATTTCCCCTCGGGAAAATATACGGCGTAGCCTTTGTCCGAAAAATCCTCGCCGACAAATTCCCCGAAACACATTTTCAGGGGATTGCTCGTGAGCGTATCCGCGCACGGTTTGCCTTTGGCAAGGAAAACGGCATCCGCCATTTTCACGGCTTCCTTTCCGGAAACGCGCAATATGCCGATGCCGCCCGAACCACTGGGGGTTGAAATTGCAACTATGGTTTTCATTACTTCTTTTGTCCGCCGAAACTCTTGAACTTGGGAGGACCGCTCTTGACCGCCGTCGGTTTCACGAAATCGTCCGTTTCGGTGAAATAGCGATAGACGTTGCCGTCGGGGACTTCGGGTTCTTCTTCGCGGGGTTTTCTTTCGCGACGAGGTCTGTCGTCCTTATTGTTCGAGCGACGCTTGTCGTCTTTTCTATCTCTTCTGCCTCCCCTACGGTCTTCCTTGATTTCGACGCCCTTGGGGATGATGACGACGTGACGTTGCGAATCTTCGCCCTCGCTCGTCGTAGACGCGATTTCGCTGTCTGCAAGCGCGCTGTGAATAACTCTTCTTTCGAACGGATTCATGGGTTCGAGTTCGATTTTACGGCAAGTACGATGCGCCTTTTCCGCAAGGCGGAGCGCAAGTGCGGTGAGAGTTTCACGACGTTTCTCGCGATAATTTTCGCTGTCGACGACGACTTTCTTGAAGTCGCATTTTTCTTGATTGAGATAGGTGAGGACAAGATATTGGAACGCGTCGAGCGCTTCTCCGCGGTAGCCGATTGCGACTCCGCTGTCCTCTCCGGTTATTTCGATATAAAGAGTGCCGTTTTTATCTTCGACGGACGCTCTGGATTTGAGTCCCATTTTTTCGAGGATTCCGTTGACGAAATCTTCCGCTATGGAAGCCGCGTCGTCTATGACGGAAACTCTGACTATCGCCTTTGAAAACAGACCGCCCTTTTGAAGAATTTCGACTTCGACGTTATCTCTCGTCGTGCCGAGTTCGAGGAGCGCGTTTTGAATCGCGACGTCTACGGTTGAGGCCTTGACCTCTGTGCTTTTTTTCATAATTTTACTCCTGTCAAGCCTTCTTTGCTTGAACGTTATCTACGATTTTTCCGCCGAGATTGAATACGAGTTGGAATATCGTCGACGTGAGCGAACTGACCAACATGTAAAGTGCGAATGCGGAAGAATACAATATCGCGAAGACGCCGACCATTGCGGGCATCATATATTGCATCACTTTCATGCTTGCTTGCGCCTGTCCTGCGGACTTGCCGTCCCCCGTGGGAGGAGGAGTGCCTTGCGCTTTCGTGAGCAGTTTTTGAGAAATGATGCTGACCGCGAGAGAGAGCACGGGAAGGATGAGGAATCCGTTCCATTTGCCGTTCTTGCCCCAGCCGCCTTCACCGACGCATTTGCCCATGACGGTGTCGTATTCGTCTTGCATGATACCCGTCATTCTGCTCGTTGCAAATCCGGATTGTCCCGTAACCGTGAGATAATCGGGGACTTCGGTCTTCCAGCTATCGGGAACGAAAATGTTCTTTATCCAAAGGAATCCTCTGTTTTCTTTTTGTTCGTCGCTGAAATAGAAGTCGTGAACTGCGGTTTGCGCCTTGTCGTTTGCCGCCTCGTATTCGACGACGTTGTCGCCGACGTACTTGAAGTCGGAGCCGTTCCAATCGTCGCCGAGTTCTTCCACCATGACTTTGTTGTATTCGTCGTAGCAGTTGAGATAGTCGTTTGCGAACTTCCAGCCGACCATTTCTCTGAACCCCGCAAAGATGATGAAGAATACGACGAGAGTCACTATCGTGGGCAAGCAAGAACCGAGCATGGAATACTTCTCTTTTTTATAGAGAGCCATTTGCTCTTGTTGGAAACGTTGCTTATCCTCTCCGTACTTCTCTTGCAGTGCTTCGAGTTGTGGTTTCATACGCTCCATCGCTTTCGCGTTTTTGCGCGCGATAATCTTCTGCCAAATATCGAGAGGAGAAAGGATGAGTTTGAGAATGACGGTGAACGCGACTATCGTCCAGCCGAAATCACCTATCCCCTCATATAGGATATTGATGAATTTCGCGATAAAGTGGGTGACTTCCGGGGAAGTGTTTTTGTTCGAGACGTCGTAGATGCCCCTTTCGTTGTTGCAAGCGCAAAGGACCACGCAGCACACTATCAAAACGAGTGCCACCGCGTAGATTTTGAGCATTTTTTTACGTCTGTAATCTAAACGAGCCATTTTGCATTTCCTCGATAATTTTCGGGAACGGGGTCGAAACCGCCCTTTGAAAAGGGATTGCAGCGGAGTATTCGCCACGCACCCATAACGCAACCGACGATAACGCCGTATCGCTCAATCGCGTCGTAGGCGTACATCGAACAAGTGGGAGTATATTTGCAGTTGCGCCCGATATACGGACTCAACGCGGATTTATACCAATGAAGCATGGCAAAACAAATCTTCTTCAACACAATTTGCCTGCCTTGTCGAAAACCTTGCGCACCTCGTCAGCCATCTCGCGATAGCCGAGCGAGGACGCGGATTCCCGCGCCACGACGACGTACATATATTTCGGATCGATTGAATCGAGAATGGGATTAAGCCCTTCTCTTATCAACCTTTTTACCCTGTTCCTTGTAACGGCGTTTCCGACCTTTTTGGATACGGATAAGCCTATCTTCAGCCCCTCGCGGGACCTTGCACAAAAAAGCGATAGGTGACGGGCGGAAGCCTTATCGCCTTTGCGATACACGTAATTAAACGCCGCTCTCCGCTTTAACCTAAACTGCTTTTGCATCGCTGAATGCTTATGCGGTGAGGACTTTTCTGCCTCTTGCGCGACGACGTTTGAGAACTTTTCTGCCGGACGTGGATTTCATTCTTTCGCGGAATCCGTGGACTTTGCTTCTTTGTCTTTTCTTGGGTTGGTAGGTTTGTTTCATAACTCTATGCCTCCGTGTAGGGATTTAATGTCATTATATATAATAATATAAATGCTTGAACATTATAAAGAAAATACGAAAGGCTGTCAAGCGAAATGCGATTATGTGCGGACGAATTAAGATTACGCAAAAACGGCGTAATCAAGCACTAAACACAACGCGGACAAAATCACGACGTAAATCGCAAAGGGAATCAGCGATCTTTTTTTGACGAAATCAAGAAATAATTTGATGGACGCAAGCCCGGACAAAAAGGCGGTGAGAGTGCCGACGATAAGAGCGGGAACACCCACGGAAATCGCCCCCGCGCCGCTCGAAATCAAGTCCGCGCCCTCGTATAAAGCAGAGCCGATTATCACGGGAATCGACAACAAAAAAGAGAACTCCGCCGCCTCCGTTTTATCCACTCCGAGAAGGGTGGAAATCGCTATCGTGGAACCGCTTCTCGAAATACCGGGCAAAACCGCTATTCCTTGCATAACGCCAGTTAATACGCTCGTTTTGATATCATAAACCATTGTTTTCGTCGTTTTCAACTTTTCGGACGCAAACAACAAAACACCCGTCGCCATAAAGCCTACGGCAAGAAATTCACCCCCGACAAGGGAGGGTAAAAACGTCTTGAAAACCACCGCCAAAATCACCGTCGGAACGGTTGCCAAAATTATATATCCGTTGGTTTTGTTCACGGGGTGTTTAAGCAAAGGAATCCACGTTTTTCGAAGCGCGATAAGCACTGCTACAAGCGTCCCTAAATGAAGGCATATATTGAAAAACAAATCCTCTTCTCCCACCCCTATTTTTTCAAGCAACAGCAGGTGTCCCGAACTCGAAACGGGCAAAAATTCCGTGCATCCTTGCACTATTCCCAACACGACCGCTTCCCAAATTTTCATTTTCTCTTTACTATTCCCCCTTTTTCGTTTATACTAAACTATTGTATTAACGCATCGCGCGGATTAGCACGCGCAAGAGGAGAAAAATGAAACTCGGTGTCGTAGGTTTGCCAAACGTAGGCAAAAGCACTCTTTTCAACGCAATAACCAAAGCGGGAGCACAAGCCGCCAACTATCCGTTCTGCACGATAGAACCGAACGTAGGCGTGGTCGCCGTCCCCGACGAAAGACTTTATAAACTCGCCGCACTTTACGACAGCAAAAAAATCACCCCCACCACCCTCGAATTCGTGGATATCGCGGGGCTCGTCAAGGGTGCGTCCAGAGGAGAAGGACTCGGAAATAAATTCCTTTCGCACATTCGCGAAGTGGACGCAATCGTACATGTCGTCCGTTGCTTCGACGACGAAAACATAACCCACGTGGACGGCTCGGTCAATCCTTTGCGCGACGTCGAAACCATAAACCTCGAACTCATTTTCGCGGATATGGAAGCGGTTGAAAGACGCCTTGCAAAAGCACAATCCATGTTGAAAGCGGACAAAAAATACGCGGATGACGTCGACCGCCTTGAAAAAATGCAAAAGTGGCTGGAAGACGGCAAACCTCTTCGCACTCTCGCTGTAGACGACGACTTCAAAGCGTTTATAGACGAACAATTTTTGCTCACGTCGAAACCCGTGATTTACGTCGCGAACGTTGACGAAACCTCTCTCGACGGCAACGACTACACCGCCGCCGTCCAAAACTTCGCAAAATCCGAAAATGCGGGTTGCATAGTCCTTTGTGCGAAACTCGAAGAAGACCTCACTGCGCTTGACGACGACGATAGAGCGATTTTCATGGAAGAATACGGACTCACCGAAAGCGGCCTTGACAAACTCGTTTCCGCATCCTATTCTCTCCTCGGACTTATATCCTACCTCACCGCAGGAGAAAAAGAAACTCGCGCTTGGACGATCGAAAAAGGTACGAAAGCACCTCAAGCGGCAGGCAAAATCCACTCCGATTTCGAAAAAGGATTCATCCGCGCCGAAATCGTAGATTACGAAACCCTGCTCGAATGCGGTTCTTTCAACGCCGCCAAGGAAAAAGGCAAAGTGCGTAGCGAAGGGAAAGACTACGTCATGCAAGACAACGACGTCGTCCTCTTCCGTTTCAACGTTTAATATCGAATAAAAGCGGATATCGTCCGCACTCAAGGAGAAATATGTTTTACAAAGACGAACTGGCAACAGCCCTCGCAACCGAAGAAATAACCGCCGCAGAAATCGTAGAAGCGTTCGAAACGCCCAAAGATTCCAAACTCGGCGACGTTTGCCTGCCCTGTTTCAAATTCGCAAAAAAACTGCGCAAGGCACCCCCTCAAATCGCAAACGACTTTTCAAGTAAACTCGCGGGAGTTTCCGTCGTCGAAAAATTCGACGTCGTAGGCGGATATCTCAACGTCTTCTTCAAGCGCGAAATGCTCGCGGGCGAACTCTGCGGCATAATCGCACAGGACGAAAACGGCAAGGGCATAGGCGCAAGCGACGAGGGCAACGGCAAAACAATTTGTATCGACTACTCTTCTGTCAATATCGCAAAGCCTTTCCATATCGGGCACCTCTCCACGACGGTCATAGGCGGCGCGCTTTATCGCATATTCAAGCACCTCGGCTACGACGTCGTCGGCATAAATCACCTCGGCGACTGGGGCACGCAATTCGGCAAACTCATCGTCGCGACGAAGAAATGGTCGTCTATCGAAGAAATCGCAAATAACGACGAATACTTCCTCAACTCTCTCTACGTGCGCTATCACAAAGAGGCGGAAGAAAATCCCGCTCTCGACGACGAGGCACGCGCTTGGTTTAAGCGCATAGAGGACGGCGACGAAGAGGCGACGAAATACTTCGACGTGTTCAAAGAAATCACCATGCGCGCGGTGGACAAAATCTACAAGCGCCTTAAAATCAACTTCGACTCGTATGCCGGCGAATCCTTCTACAACGACAAGATGGACGCTTGCCTCGACATACTCCGCGAAAAGAATTTGCTCGTGAAAAGCGAGGGAGCGGAAGTCGTCAATCTCGACGAATATAACATGCCTCCCTGCCTTCTCGTCAAAGCGGACGGCGCGACTTTGTACGCCACGAGAGATATCGCGGCGGCATATTACAGAAAGAAAACTTACGATTTCTACAAATGCCTCTACGTTGTCGCTTATCAGCAGAATCTGCACTTTAAGCAACTGTTTAAGGTGCTTGAACTTATGGATTTTGCAGGAAAGGATGATATGGAGCATATCGCTTTCGGCATGGTGAGTATGGAAGACGGCGCAATGTCAACCCGTCAAGGACGCGTCGTTTGGCTCAAAGAAGTGCTTGATAAAGCAGTCGAAAAAGCGGGTGCGATTATCAAAGAAAAAAATCCCGAACTCGAAAATAAAGAGCAAATCGCAGAGAGCGTCGGAGTCGGCGCGGTCATCTTCTCCGCCCTTTGGAATAGCCGTATAAAGGATATCGTTTTCTCCTTTGACAAGGTGCTTAACTTCGACGGCGAAACCGCTCCTTACGTGCAATACACCTACGCGCGTTCAAGAAGCGCACTCCGCAAAGGCGGCGCGTACGACGCACAAAACATCGATTGGTCTGCGATCCTCGACGACGAGGGTTACGAAGTCGTCAAGAGCGTGCTTTCTTTCGGCGCAAGCGTAGAGCAATCCGCGCGTTTGAGAGAACCTTGCTACGTCACCCGCCACGTCGTTGACCTTGCGGAAAAGTTCAATCGTTTCTATATCGGACACAGAATAGTCGTAGACGACGAAAAAGTCAAAAACGCTCGTCTTCTTTTGACCGACGCCGTCGCAAGAACAATCAAAACGGGTCTTGCCCTACTCGGAATAGACTCCCCCGAAGTTATGTAACGAAATTTGTTTCATATAAAAAAGGCACTCGCGAAGAGTGCCTTTTTCGTGCCGTTTAGATTTTAATATTTGTAAACTCTTGCCTCGTAAGGTTTCATGGTTTCGCCGAGAGTGCCGCCGTAGTTGGAAAGGATTTCTTTCGCGCCTGCACCGATAACTTTCTTTGCCTTGGCGGAAGAAATTTCTTTGTCCGAAAGGTTGATGACGACGGTGAGTTTGGAGCCGTCCTCTCCGAGTTTGTCATATGCGAACAAACGCTTGTCGCGGGGATAGTGCAATACGAATTTGCCGTAAACCGCGGATTCCTTATTCTCTTTGCGGAGCGCAATCGCTTTGCGATAGAAGTTGAGTTGGGAATCGGGGTCGTCGATTTGGGACGCGACGTTGACTTCGGGATAGTTGGGATTGACGGTAAACCACGCCTTATCTCCCGTCGTGAATCCCGCGTTCTTTTCCGCACTCCACTGCACGGGCGTACGCGCGTTGTCGCGGGCGGCATAGCACGCCATTTTGAATATGGTCTTATCGCGGAACACTTTCAGTTTTTCGAAAATCTTCTTGGTGGAGAAGGTCGCGACGTCCACGAAATCGTCCCACGATTTGAAAGTAAGATTGCTCATGCCGATTTCCTGTCCCTGATAGACGAAATGAGAGCCCGAAAGGAAGGTATACATGGTGCAGAGTGCTTTTCCGCTTTCGAAACGATACTTTTCGCTACCGTAACGGGAAATGATACGAGGTTGGTCGTGATTTTCGATATAGTTTGTGTTCCAACCTTTTTCGAGGAGCATGGTTTGCCAATTCTTGTAAATCTTTTTGAGTTTCACAAGGCTGAACGGCGTGTGGAGATAACTTGTGAACAAGCAATCCGCCTCCATGTGTTGGAAACCGAACATCATATCGAGAACCTTATTGTCCCCCGCAACGTATTTGAGAGCGTTTTTGGGAGTCATCATAGGCGCTTCGCCGAGTTGCATTCTATCGGGATATTCCTTGAGGACTTCGCGATATTCCGAAAGGTATTTGATGAGGTTGGGGCCGGGGGAATAGTGTTCCATTCCGCGCATGACGGGAAGAGGGAATCCGTTGGGAAGGCCGGGGGTTTTGGATATGTAGGTTATGACGTCCTCTCTGAAACCATCCACGCCGAGGTCGAGCCAAAAGCGCATAATCTTTTTGACTTCTTCTCTGACCGCGGGATTGTCGTGATTGAGGTCGGGTTGCTCGACTGCAAAAAGGTGGAGATAATATTCCCCTCTCTGCTCGTTATACGTCCAGCCGTCGCCGGGGAAAGTCGCCATCCAGTTGTTGGGGAACTTTTTGCCGTCCTTACCTTTGCCCGGACGCCAGATATAATAGTCCTTATATTTAGGATCGCCCGCGGCGGATTTTTTGAACCATTCGTGTTGGTCGGAAGTGTGATTTATGACGAGGTCCATTATGATTTTGATGCCGCGCTCGTGCGCGCCGTCGATGACTTTTTTGAATTCGTCGAGGGTGCCGTATTCGGGATTTATAGAATAGTAGTCGGCGATGTCGTAACCATAATCTTTTTGAGGGGACGCATAAAGAGGTGAAAACCAAATTGCGTCGACGCCCAAACTTTTGATGTAATCGAGTTTTTCAAGAATGCCCGCAACGTCGCCTATTCCGTCGCCGTTGCCGTCCTTAAACGAGCGGGGCCATACCTGATAAACGCTCATTTCCTTGAACCATTTCTTTTCCATAACAATTCTCCTCTTTTCATATTTTATGACAAAAGCGAGGTTTTACGCCTCGCTTTTGTACTGATAAACCGCTTATTCTGCGTTATTCGTATCGGTTGCCGTTTCGGTTTCGACCACGGTTTCAGGTGCGGTCGGGGTGATGGGATTGCCCTCTTCGTCGTATTCGATTTCAGGCTCGTCCTCTTCGTAAGGAGCGAGTGCGACGGACACGACTTTTGCTTTTTCGTCTTTAAGACGCATGATTCTGACGCCCTGCGTCGAACGGCCTATCTTGCTGATTTCGTCCGCGTGTACTCTGATGACGACGCCGTTGTCCGTTATCATCATGACGTCGGAGTTGTCGTCGAGGACTTTGAGGTTGACGGGTTTGCCCGTCTTTTCGTTGAACGTGCCTGCCTTGACGCCCTTGCCCGCTCTGCCTTGGAGAGGATAATCGGTGGCGGCGCTTCTCTTGCCGTAGCCGTTTTCAGTGACCGTGATGACTTCGCTGTCTTCGTGGAGCACCGCAAGGTCGATCATTCTTTCGCCCTCGGGAAGTCGCATGGATTTGACGCCCATTGCCGTTCTTCCGACGAGGCGGATGGTTTCTTCGCTGAAGCGGATGCAGTAGCCTTCGCTGGACGCCATTATGAGTTGGTCCTTGCCGGTGGTAAGCACTGCTTCGACGAGTTCGTCGTCCTCGTTGAATTTGATCGCTATCTTGCCGTTACGCTTGACGGAATCGAATTCGGTAAGCGGCGTTCTCTTGATAAGTCCTTGCTTGGTCGCGAGGATGAGGTTGTATCCCTCTTTTTCCTCGGGCATACGGAGAATCGCTTGCACCTTTTCGCCGGGAGCGAGTTGGAGCAAATTGACCATTGCTCTTCCTCTTGCGGTCTTGCTTGCCTCGGGAATTTCGTATCCTTTGAGTCTGAACGCCTTGCCTTGATTGGTGAAGAACAACATTTCTTGGTGGGTGTTGGATACGAACAGTTTCTCGACGAAGTCGTCGTCTTTCGCCTTATGGCCCGTGATGCCGACGCCGCCTCTGTGTTGAGAATGATATTCGCTGACCGCCTGACGTTTGATATATCCGCCGTGAGTCATGCTGACGACGATATCTTCTTGTTCGATGAGATCTTCGATGTCGAGTTCGGAATAATCGTAACTGAGTTCGGAAAGTCTGGGGGTCGAGAATCTCGTTTTGATATCCGTCATTTCGTCGATGATGATTTGTTTTATCGCCTCTTCCGAACCGAGAATACGGACATACTCTGCGATTTCCGCATGTTTTTGATTGAGTTCTTCGTTGATTTTCTCAACCTCGAGCCCCGTGAGGCGTTGCAAGCGCATTTCGAGGATTGACACGGCTTGCACCTCGTCGAGCAAGAAACGTTCCGTCAAATTGTTTATAGCGCCTTGTCTGTCGGGACTCTTTTTGAGGAGTTCGACGACTTCGTCTATATTGGCAAGAGCAATCGTCAAGCCCTCGAGGATATGCGCGCGTTCTTGCGCCTTTTCGAGGTCGAAACGAGTACGACGGGTGATGACGTCTTCTTGGTGTGCGATATAGTTTTCAAGGATTTCTTTAAGGTTGAGGATTTTGGGCACGCCGTCAACGAGCGCAAGCATAATCATAGAATGGTTGACTTGCAACTGCGTTTGTTTGAAGAGTGTGTTGAGAACGACTTGCGCGTTGTAGTCTTTTTTGGTTTCGACGACGATACGCATGCCGTGACGGTCGGTTTCTTCGCTGAGGTTTGCGATGCCTTCGATCTTCTTATCTTTGACTTGGTCCGCGATATTTTCGATGAGTTTCGCTTTGTTGACCTGATAAGGAATCTCGGTGATTATGATACGACTCTTGCCGTTGGGAAGTTCCTCTATTTCCGTCTTCGCGCGAATGATTGCGGATCCTTTGCCCGTGCGATACGCTTGCTTGACTCCCCCTCTTCCGAGAATGAGCGCGCCCGTAGGATAGTCGGGAGCGGGAACGTATTCCATAAGGTCGTCGACGG
>CAZRHE010000021.1:0-26850 GCA_964599875.1 uncultured Bacteroidaceae bacterium | reverse complement strand
CATCGATTGTGATATTTGATGCTCATTTTTATCGTAAAAGGAGCATCGAATGTATGGCAACAAAATTAATGGACGTTGCAAAGAAAAACAAAGCAGATGAGTTTTACACGCAACTTGTAGATATTGAAAATGAATTAAAACATTACAAGGAACAGTTGTTCGGAAAAACTATTTTTTGTAATTGTGACGACCCATATGAAAGCAATTTTTTCAAGTATTTTGCGATGAATTTTAATATTCTCGGTTTGAAAAAATTAATTGCGACATGCTATGATAGTTCTCCTATTGCTTATTCTCAACTATCATTTTTCCCGGACATGGAAGAAATACGGATTCCTAATAAAAATAGGCGTGCATATAAAATTGCAATATGCGAGGTCGACGATTACAATGGTGATGGCGCAGTCGATTTGTCTGACGTGGAATATTTGCTTAAAAACGAAAAGAACGCAATGACTCTATTGCAAGGGAATGGAGATTTTAGGTCAGAAGAATGTATTGAACTTTTAAAAGAAGCCGATGTTGTTGTAACCAATCCTCCGTTTTCTCTGTTTAGGGAATATGTTGAGCAACTTGAAACATACAACAAAGATTTTATTATAATGGGGAATACGAACGCTTTAACGTATAAAGAAATATTTAAATTGTTTCAGGAAGACAAAATACGTACTGGCTATACAAATTTCAATGTAGGAATGTATTTTTTTGTCCCAGATTCTTGCGAAAAGTATCATAAAATCGTAAACGGCAAAAAGATGGTTCGAGTTTCAACATCCTGTTGGTTTACAAATCTTCCGGTTGCAAAACATTCCGAGTGGTTACATTTTCATAAAAATTATAATGCGGACGAATATCCAAAATATGATAATTATGATGCTATTAACGTTAATACATATACAGACATTCCGTGCGATTATGACGGCGAAATAGGTGTGCCCATTACATTTCTTGATAAATATAACCCAAAGCAATTTGAGATTGTCGCTTTGGGAATTGTTGGTAGTATAAATTTTACTTGCAATAAAAAAATGGAGATACTTGAAAACGGCACGCCCACTGGAAAATATACATATAACGCTAAAGGAACTTTATATAAAAAATATAATCCACAATATGATAGAAAACTCCCGGCGTTTCGAGATGCAGAAACAGATGAATTGTATTCAAGCATTTATGCGAGAGTAATTATTAGGAGAAAAAGCAAATGAAAATAGAATTACACGAAATACCGATTAGAGATGTGGTAAAAAACTATGTAGACAATGACGAGAATGGCGTTATTGGTTATGACGGGAAGTTGAATATTCGTCCGAAATATCAACGCGAATTTGTTTACGGAGAAAAAGAGCGTAATGCTGTTATCGAAACAATCAATAAGGGCTTTCCTCTTAACGTTATGTATTGGGTAAAAAACGATGACGGCACGTTCGAGGTTTTAGACGGACAACAACGCACGGTGAGTATTTGTCAATATGTCAACAACGACTTTTCTATTGAAGTGGACGTTGCTGGTGCCGTTACTCCCAAAAAGTTCGGTAACTTAACACGGACAGAAAAAGATAGGATACTAGATTACAAATTATTAGTTTATTTTTGTGAGGGCAACGACGAAGAACGCCTTGCTTGGTTTAGGGTAATTAATATTGCGGGACTGAAACTGAAAGAGCAAGAATTACGAAATGCAAATTATACGGGTACTTGGCTCACCAGCGCAAAATCATTTTTCAGTAAAAATAATTGCGTTGCAAGCTTAATCTCAAAAGGATATCACAAGTCAGAAGTCAACAGACAGGGACTTTTAGAAATTGCATTAAAATGGATTTCGGCAAAAGAAAACAAGAGCATAGAGGAATATATGTCTGAACACCAACACGATGAAAATGCAGATGAATTATGGCTTTATTTTAAAAATGTAATCGATTGGGTTAAGGTCAAATTCAAATGTTATAGAAAGGAAATGTGTGGAATTGATTGGGGGTTGTTATATAATGAATTTTCGTCAAAGTCGCTTGACTCAAACAAACTTGAAGATGAAATATCACGTTTAATGTTGGATAGCGAAGTCGAAAACAAAAAGGGTATTTATTGGTATGTTTTAACTCGTAAATTAAAATATCTAAACTTGCGTCAATTTGATGATAATATAAAACGTCAAAAATACGAAATGCAGAAGGGTATATGTCCTCACTGTGTTGCCGAGCATAGAGAAAAAACGCATTATGAATATAAAGAAATGGAAGGAGATCATATAACACCTTGGATTGAAGGGGGGAAAACAACATTAGAAAATTGCCAAATGCTCTGCATGGAACACAATAGAACAAAATCAAGTAAATAATATTTAAAGCAAAATCCCTGCGAATAGCACAGGGATTTTTGTTGGTGCGGTCGACGAGACTTGAACTCACACGGTTTCCCACTGGAACCTAAATCCAGCGCGTCTGCCAATTCCGCCACGACCGCAACGAGAACATTATATCACAAATTTTTTTCTTGTAAAGCAAAACAGTTCTCGAAGAAAAATTCAGAAACTTTGCTAAAAACGGTTGCATTTTTCCTCTATGTTTGATATAGTTATTGCGCTATGCGGGAGTGACTCAGTGGTAGAGTGTCACCTTGCCAAGGTGAAAGTCGCGGGTCCGAATCCCGTCTCCCGCTCCATAGTATGCGCCTTTAGCTCAGCTGGTAGAGCAACTGACTCTTAATCAGTGGGTCCCGGGTTCGAATCCCTGAAGGCGCACCACAACCTCGGACAACCGAGGTTTTTATTTTGCCTTTGGTAGTCAGCGTGCCTTGCACGCGCAACTACGTTGCCGAACCAGCGACGTGTCCCGGCTGACGTTGCACTAAATGAGTAAACTCACTCGTTCCGCTATTATTCGAATCCCTGAAGGCGCACCACAACCTCGGTTTGCCGAGGTTGTTGCATTTTGATTTGAAACGTTCGTTTGATTATTTTTGGGCATAGGGCAGAGATGAAAAATCCTCCTGTGCAAAAGTTGTAAAGTCCGCAAAACTATAACGCGTTAAGCAAGGAGGAAATGTGATATTTGATTAGGTTGTTTAGAATTCGCGCTTGATTGCGTCCGCAACGACTTTCGCGCTTGTCCACGCCCATTGTAGATTGTATCCGCCGGAGTCGCCGTCTACGTCGAGAGCCTCTCCGATTGCGTAGGCGTTTTTGCATTTAGTTGACATGAGGTTGTCGTCGAATTCTTTTGGATTAAGTCCGCCCGAAATCACTTGGCAAAGGCTGACGTCGCCAAGACCTTCGACGGTGATAGGGTAGCGTTTTATGGCTTTCGCGATAGCGGTGATTTTGGGTTGCGCGGGCTCGTCGGGAGAAACTTTTGCTTGCCACAAAATGCGGTCGACGACTTTGGAATGGAAGGTGCCGACGAGTAATTCCCCGACGCGGATATTTCCGCGTTTGCGCAGCAGCGATTCCACTTCCGCCTGACTGTATTCGGGCATAAAGTCGATACAAATTACGTCGCCGATTTTTGCCGCACCTCTTGCGAGTTCGTTCGACATATTGAAAACGGCGATACCGCTCAACCCGAAATCTTTAAACAAAACTTCGCCGATTTCGTAGCGATAACCGAGCCTTACGCCTGCTTTTACGCGGACGCCCGAAAGCCCTTTAATCGGTTCTTTTTCGGTCTTTATAGGCACCAAAGAGGGGGATAAAGTCCTTGTTGTGTGACCGAGTGCCTCGTATAGCGCGTGACTGTTGCGCCCGAAAGTCGCGTTGGAACCCGTTGCCAAAACGACGGTGTCCGCAGTGAGAGAGAAGGAGCGTTTGTTGTCGCCGTCCTTGATTACGCCTTGCACTGTGAAGACGTCTGCGTAGTTGTCTATCGAGTTGACTATATGTCCGGTCAGCACTTCGACGCCCGCTCTTGCAACCGCGTTCCTTAACACGTCGAGGACGCTCGACGCACATTCTGAATAAGGATAGACGCGCTTGTCCACGACTTTGGTGAGAAGCCCCATTCTTTCAAAGGTCGCTATGGCGTCGTGCGCGTCGAAACGATCCAAAAATCCCTCGACATATGACGGACGATTGTAATGCACTATGGTCATGTCGAGGTTGGTGAGATTGCATTTCCCGTTGCCCGTCGCAAGCAATTTTTTGCCCACTCTGTCGTTGGCTTCGAGAATCGCGATTTTTTTGCCGACGGGAAGTTCGCTCGCAAGAAATAGACCGCTTGCGCCCCCGCCTATGATGATGACGTCGTATTTTTTATCCATACGAGGAGTGTAACATATTTTTCTCATTCTTTCAAGGTTTCGACAAGGAATTGTGTATTCGGCATTGAAATTTTAGATTTCTATGATATAATAACCATAATAAATATGCGCACAAGCGCACCGCAGGATGAAATATGACCTTACAAGACTTTTTGAATCAATCCTACACGTCTTTCCACGCCGTCGAAAACGCAAAAGCGATGCTCGACGAAAGCGGTTTCGTATCCCTCGATTTGAAGGATAGGTGGAATATCGAAATAGGCGGAAAATACTACGTCACCAAAAACGACAGTGCAATCATAGCGTTTTCGGTTGGTGAGAAAAACAAGTACGATATAGTGGGGTGCCACACGGATTCTCCCGCACTAAAAGTGAAGGGGAGCAAACTTATACAAAGCCAGGAAGGGTGGCGGATTAACGTCGAAAAATACGGCGGACTTATTCTATACACCATGATGAATATACCCCTCGTAGTCGCGGGACGCTTGCTCGTGAGAGAAAACGGGGAGATTAAATCCGAACTTATAAAGAGTGATTTCATCGTCAATATTCCGAGCGTTTGCATACACCATAATCCCACCGTAAACGACGGAGTGGCACTCACCGTACAGAACGATATGCTGCCCTTGATTCGCGGAGAAGAGGATGATTTGTATAAGGTTCTTGCGCCCGAAAAAGACGTTCTCGACGCGGACTTGTACGTGGTTCCTGCCGTCGAGTGTTACGTGGGCGGTGCGGAATCCGATTTGCTCGTTTCTCCCAGAATCGATAATTTAACGAGCGTTTATGGTGCGATAAACGCCGTAATCGGTTGCAAACCGCAAGGAATCGCACTTGCGTGCTGTTTCGACAACGAGGAAATCGGCAACGGCACGAAACAGGGAGCGGAGTCCGTTTTCCTTCATTCCGTGTTGCACAAAATCAATCGCGCGCTCGGTCGCGACGAGGACGATTTCATAGCCGCTTGCGAAGAAGGATTTTTGCTTTCCGTTGACAACGGACACGCCGTGCATCCCGCTCATCCCGAATATAGCGACGTCAACGAAAAGGTCTATCTCAATGGTGGAATCGTCGTCAAGCATCACTCCAATTATGCGACGGACGGGCAGTCTTCCGCTTACGTCAAAAAGTTGCTCGAAGACAACGGCATAAAATGGCAGGATTACTACAACAACTCCAATATCCGTTGCGGCGGCACCCTTGGCCTTGCAACCAGTAAGCAACTCGGCATGCGTGCTTGCGATATAGGGCTTGCGCAACTTGCTATGCATTCCGCAATCGAAACCGTTGGTTTGAATGATTGCGCCCTTATGGAAAGAGCGCTCACGAAGTTTTTTGAATAATCGAAATTGCATATCGCCCGAATTTTCTTGCCAAATCGGGAAATATGTTGTAAAATAACAAATCGTCAGCAGTCGTATCCGTATTGAAACGATGCGACACTATATGAAAACGTATCGAAGTGGTGCGACGCGTAAAGCAAACAATCCTGTGAATTGTTTGTAGCCAAAGCGGACGAATGGGCTTTCTTTGGAAACCATGAAGTCGGACATAACGGCACGCGCGGGCCGAAACGATAAATGCGTTCAAAAATAACAACTTAATATAAAACATAATGGATGAGTATCGAAGTGGTCATAACGGCCCGCACTCGAAATGCGGTAACGGGGTAACTCGTTCGTGGGTTCGAATCCCACCTCATCCGCCAACAAAAGTCTGTCCTGCAGGGCAGGCTTTTGTTTTATGGCGAATGAGGGGGGATTCATCGTGCACAGCACGATACGCGCTTTGCGCATGACCCACTTTTCGTTGCTAATGAGGGTTGCATTTGAAATATTGGTGTGATACAATTTGTTTATAAAGAATAGAGGAGAACTGGCACATGGCAAGACTCGAATATACCAATGCATATTACGTAGGGGACGTGAAGTACGGAGAGCCTCACGGATACGGCGAATTGTATTATAACGACGGGGATATGTATGAAGGAGAGTGGAAACACGGATATCCTTACGGACACGGAACTATGCATTATTCAAGTAGCGGCAACGTATACGTCGGCGAGTGGAGGAGAGGCGATCGCCACGGCTACGGCTCTATGACCTACCATGCGGACGGCGTCAGGTATGAAGGCGAATGGGAAAACGATAACGTAGAGGGGAAGGGCGTTTACTATTTCCCGAACGGCGATAAAATCGAGGGCACTTTTAGAAACGGCCATTATCACGGCAAAGTTACGGTTTATCTCCTTCAACGCGGGGTAAAGGTCGTTCAAGATTTTGACAACGGCGAACTTATACGTAGTTACGTTTACGACAGCGACGGCAAACGCATTGATAAACCCGTTGACGAAATAGCAGGGGAAGTGGCGTATGCATCTTCGTCTGTAAATGCGGAAAAGACGCATAAAAGCGGACTTGGCGAAAAGAAAAACGCCCCCGCCATAGCACAAAGTAAATCCGACAATGCGGAAAATAAGAACGCAACAAGTCGCAAGTGGAGCCCTAAAGAAAGGATATTTCCTGAAAACGCAACGGTTTATTCGCGCACGTACTCAGACGGAGGGAAGTACGTTGGCGAGATGAAAGACGGCAAAAGGCACGGATTCGGCTACTATTATTACGCTAATGGCAGTCGCTACGAAGGAAATTGGCAAAACGGAAACAGAAGCGGAGACGGCGCGTTCTACTATGCAAACGGCGACGTGTACGACGGAGAGTGGAAAGACAACGTAATGAACGGATACGGCGTTCTTTCTTTCAGCATCGGAGATAGATACGAGGGCGAATGGAAGAAAAATGCTCGCGACGGACACGGCGCTTACTACTATGCGAATGGTGATATGTTCGAAGGGGAGTGGAAAAACGATAAGCGCAACGGAAACGGCGTATATTATTATCGCTCCGGCAAAAGAGACGTCGGCAAATGGAAAGACGACGTAAAAGTATAAACGGCGCGCAGTGATTGAAAGGTAACCCCGTTGCCGTTAAGGCTGAACGAGAATTTTGAAACGATATTTTATATGCGTTTTTCGCATGATAAAGATATCGTTTTTTTACGTTAAAAAATAATTTATTGACATATTTTTTCGACGGATTTATACTTTTTTTAACAAAACGCAGTTTTGCGAATATCTTTTAAAGGGAGGAACAAAATGTATAGTCAATTGAAATGCCCCGCATGCGGGGGAATTATTCCCGTCGACGTCAACAGCGAGATTATCAGTTGCGACACTTGCGGAAAAGCGTACGTGAATCCGTATTATCAGCCGATTGAAATCGAAGAGGTGATTGAAGAGCCCGTCGCACAGGAGGAACAACCCGTCGAAGAAACCATCCAAAACGCAGACGGTGATTTTGCCGTACAATCGCAAGAGGACGCGGAAGAAAGGATAGAGGATACGCAGTCGCAAGCCGCAGTGCAAGAATCCGAAACGGTGTCCGATGAATCCGCCGAAGAGCCTGAAATCGTAACGAACGAAAAGGTCGAGCGTGCCGAAGAGCCTGTCGCGCAAAACAAACAAGGTGGCAAAAAGTCGATAAAACCGAGCAAAAAACAAATCCGCTCTCTCGTGAAAGCGTCCGTTTGTTTGCTCCTTGCAGTCCTTATGTTTGCATTCTCTTTCTGTCCGATAACGGGTGAAAGGCATAGAAACAACCTGAAAGGCGAAAGTGGCACTGATTATATCGCCTACATGTTCTACACCGGAAGACATTGGGACGAAGAAAGCAACCGCGATCTCAGAAAAATCGAGAAACTCAAAGAGAAGATGGAAGACCTCGAAGAAGACGCGGAAGATATCGACGAGTCTATGACGATTACGCCTTCATATAAAAGCAATTATAGTTCGAGTTACGTAAAATATTACAAACAATACAACAAACTCGAAAGAGAATACGAACTTTCGATTGACGGCAACGTCACGAAAGCCGAAATCGCACAAATCACGTTCATCGGATTGCTCTCGTTACTGCACGTGCTATTTACGGGTGCGATGATGATTTTGTCCGCGATAGCGTTTGTGATAAGCCTTATGAATCTTCTCAAAAACGAAGAAAAGAAGTTCTTCTTCGAGAAGTATTATTATCTCTTCTCGCTCGGAACGTTCTTGACTCTCGGCGTTTTGTTCGGTTCGTATATGATGATAGGCGACGCGTTGTGGATGTATAGTTATCTGTCCGGTGCGTTTATCGCAAGGCTGTTCTTCGAATGTGTTGCGTTTGCACTCGTGCTTGCAGAAAAAGTGTTTTATATAGTCAAAAATAAGATTAAAGTCCGTTATTGGGGATTCAAAGCACTTTCAATCGCACTTGTAATCATCGTGATAGGTTGCTGTTTCGCCCCTGCGTTCAACACGAAAAAAGTCGTTGAAGGAGAGGATGACGACTTCGTTATTCGCTACAAATATTCCGCAAACATTATGGGTACGGGCGCGATAACCGAAGACGAATACGAAGAAAAATATGAAGACTTGGAGCACGAAGATTATATCGCAATGATAGAGCGCGTTATGTCCGGAAGTTATTATGGCAATAATGATTTCACAACTGCGCTTGAATATATGATGCTCGACAAACAAGGCGAAAGCGCGGGCAGTTTGTCTACGGGATATATATTTATGATTTTTGCAATCCTTGCTCTCGGCGGGCTTGTTTGCGCGCAACTCTTCGACGGCAAAAAAGCGGGACTTGTCAAGAAGATTCTTGCCGCTATAGCGGTGGCGTGTTTGTTCGCGGCGTTCATTTGCGCAATCGTCCTTGTGGCGACGGGCAATGCTTATATCGAAGAGTTTGAAGAACCCTTGGATATGAAAGTCATGCTCGACGGCGGAATCGTGTGTGCGTTCCTGTTTAGCATTTGCGTCTTGCTCACCGAAATTTTGCCCGAGAAATTTCTTCCCGACAAAAAAGAGGAAGACGAAGACGTCTTGCTTGACGACGAATTGGTCGAATGTTAAATGAATTAACGATAAAAACCCGTCGGTAGCGCCGACGGGTTTTATTTGAAGTAAGAAGTAATAGGTAAGAGGTAATAGGTGCGGACGTGAAGAAGATATTATTGTATATTATATATCTATATAATTGTAAGGATAAGATAGGATCGGTGGGGATATCAGGACGGCGATAGCAATAAAATGAGTGCGCGAAAAATTTGTCCAAGAATTTTGTCGAAACCCCGTCATTTCGTTTGACACGCCTTTTCGTTTTGGTTATAATATGCTCATCAATTCAGTTGATGTATCAAAGTAGACCAGCACAACCGATGGGGATTATGTTCCCCGCTTGCCACAAGTTGTAGTGGCTAGGAGCGCTATGAAGCTATTGGAGCAACGCATCTTGAAAGACGGGAAAGTCTTCCCGGGAGAAGTCCTCAAAGTAGGCGGATTCCTCAATCATATGATTGACGATTCTTTGCTGGAGGAAATCGGCAAGGAGATTTGCGCGCTTTACCAAAACGAAAACGTCAACAAAATTCTGACTATCGAAGCATCGGGTATTGCAATTGCTTGCTACGCCGCAAGACATTTGCATGCGCCGGTGCTTTTTGCTAAAAAAAGTAAAACTTCCAACATTGACGGCAATAGCGTATATTCCGCAGAAGTCGTCAGCTACACCCACCACAACGTGAACACGATCGTCGTAGAGAAAGAATATCTCGGCAGTGACGACCGCGTTTTAATTATCGACGATTTTCTTGCTCACGGCGAGGCGCTTCGCGGTCTTATCAGCCTTGTGAATCAAGCGGGTGCGACGGTCGTCGGTTGCGCGATAGCGATAGAGAAAGGCTTCCAAGGCGGTGGGGATGCACTTCGCGCGGAGGGCGTTAGAGTAGAGAGCCTCGCAATCGTAGAAAGTATGTCCGAAAACGCACTCGCTTTCCGCGAACAAAACTGATAATCAAACAAAAAAATAAATGCCTCAGGCAACAAAATGGAGGAACAACATGAAAAAGAAACTTTTGGCACTTTTGCTCGCAGTAGCACTCGTGGCAACCCTCGTAGTCGGTCTTGTCGCTTGCAACGACAACAATAACGCCGGCGAAGAACTTCAAGCAATCGCAAAAGAAGACATCAAAATCGGTCTCATTTGCTTGCACGACAAAAACTCTACCTATGATGCAAACTTCATCAATGCAATGTATGAAGCGGTTGAGAATCTTGGCCTTAACAAGGATACTCAACTTGTCATCAAAACCGGTATCGATGAATCCGATGCTTGCTACAACGCAGCAGTAGAACTCGTCGAACAAGGTTGCAACGTCATCTTTGCAGACTCCTTCGGTCATGAAGATTACATTATCCAAGCGGCAAAGGAATATCCCTCCGTCCGTTTCTGCCATGCAACCGGCACCAAAGCACATACTGAAAACGTCGCAAACTTCTACAATGCATTCGCATCCATCTACGAAGGCAGATATCTTGCAGGCGTTGCGGCAGGCATGAAACTCGTCGAACTTTACGGTGACGAAAACGGTGCAGTTTCCGATGCAAACGCAAAAATCGGTTACGTCGGCGCATTCCCCTATGCAGAAGTTAAATCCGGCTACACCTCCTTCTTCCTCGGTGTTCGCTCCATCGTCGCAAACGCAACTATGGAAGTTCAATTCACTAATAGCTGGTATAATGAAGCAGCAGAAAAAGAAACCGCTCAAACCCTCATCAACAACGGTGCAAAACTCATCAGCCAACACGCAGACTCTATGGGCGCACCTACCGCATGCAAAGAAGCAGGTATCCCCAACGTCACTTACAACATCAGCACCGAAAGCCAATGCTCCGGCACTTACGTTGCAGGCTCCAGAATCAACTGGGCACCTTACTATGAATACATAGTAAACTGTGCAATCAGCAATACCGAAATCCAAACAGACTACACCGGCTCCCTTTCTACCGGCTCCGTTGAAACCCTCGAAATCGGCGCGGCAGCAGCGGCAGGCACTGCAGAAAAACTCGCAGAAGTCAAAGCAAAACTCCAAAACGGCGAAATCAAAGTGTACGACACCAACAACTTCACCGTTGGCGGACAAAAACTCACCTCTTATCAGGCAGATGTAAATACTGATAATGCATTTACTCCTGACACTCAAGTTATCGAAAACGGTGAATTCAAGGAATCCTACTATCGTTCCGCACCTTACTTTGACGTCAATATTGACGGCATTACTGCAATCATCAAAGACTAATTCGTAATACAAGACAACGATTTGGCGGAGCATTCGCTCCGCCAAATCAAATTTTTATTTTTAGCGAAAACGAGGACATTATGAACAAACCCGTTGTTTTGCAACTCAAAGGCATAACCAAGCGTTTCGGCGCAAAGGTCATCGCCAACAATCACGTTGATCTCGACCTCAGAGAGGGCGAAATTTTGTCTATTCTCGGCGAAAACGGAAGCGGCAAGACCACTCTTATGAATATGATCATCGGCATCTATCGTCAAGACGAAGGTCAAATCTTCATCAAGGGCGAAGAGGCGAATATCCTTTCTCCGAGAGATGCTTACAATTATAAGATAGGCATGGTGCACCAGCACTTCAAACTCGTAGACGTGTTTACCGCCGCGGATAATATTTTGCTCGGCGAAGAGGCGCCCGAATATTCCGTATCCGAAAACGCGCAAAGAATCAAAGAAGAGGCGAAACAATCGGTCATAGTCGTAGATAACGACGACGTTCACGAACCCGTCAAAAAAATCGTTCCCGGGGAAACCCCCAAGGGAAAAGCGCAAACCGCGTTGAAAATCGCAAGTTTGCCCTTTGTCAAACTGTTCCGCAAAATCAAGTTTAATCATCTCAGCAGAAACAGAGCGGACGGTCTTCAAACCATTGCCGACAAGTACGGCTTTGAAATCGATCTTAAGAAGAAAATTTACGACATGTCCGTCAGTGAAAAGCAGACTGTCGAAATCATAAAAGTTTTGTACAGGGGAGCGGATATCCTCATCCTCGACGAGCCTACCGCCGTCCTTACCCCTCAAGAAATCAAAAAACTCTTCGCAGTTCTTCGCCGTATGCGCGAGGACGGAAAATCCATCATCATCATAACCCACAAACTTAACGAGGTTATGGAAATAAGCGATAGAGTGGCGGTACTGAGAAAAGGCGAACATATCGCGACCGTAAACACTGCGGAAACCAACGAAAAAGAACTCACCGAAATGATGGTCGGTGCCAAAATCGAACTCAATATCAACAGAGCGGAACCGCACGACGTCGAAGACAGACTCGTCGTGGAAAACCTCACCGCAGTCAATCACGACGGAATCAAAGTGCTCGACGACGTTTCTTTCGTCGCACACTCGGGCGAAATCCTCGGTATCGCGGGTATCGCGGGTAGCGGTCAAAAAGAACTTCTCGAAGCAATCGCGGGACTTCAAAAACTCAATAAGGGCGATATCGTCTATTTCAATCCCGCAAAGGATAACGAAGCGGTCGACCTTCGCTCCAAAACTCCCGTTCAAATTCGCGAACTCGGCGTCAGACTTTCCTTCGTCCCCGAAGACAGACTGGGTATGGGACTTGTCGGCAATATGGACTTGACGGACAATATGATGCTCCGCTCGTATAGCAAGGGTCACTCTTTCTTCCTTGACAGAAAGTCCCCAAAACACCTTGCAGAAACCATAGTACACGACCTCGAAGTCGTCACGCCTTCGGTCAAAACTCCCGTCAGACGCCTTTCGGGCGGTAACGTACAAAAAGTTCTCGTGGGTAGAGAAATCGCGGCGGCACCTACCGTGCTTATGGCGGCGTATCCCGTAAGAGGATTGGATATCAACTCGTCCTACACCATATATAACCTCTTAAACGACCAAAAAGAAAAGGGCGTTGCAGTCATTTTCGTCGGCGAAGACCTCGACGTACTCATCGACCTTTGCGACAGAATCATCGTTCTTTGCGGTGGCAGAATCAGCGGTATAGTGGACGCAAGAAATATCACCAAAGAAGAAATCGGCTTGCTTATGGTAAAGCACTCTTCGGAAAAAACGGAGGAAAAAGATGCTGAATAAACTTACTCATAACTCCATTATACAAATTTCAAAACGCACGGACATGCCTAAATGGCGCGCTTGGCTCGTAAGACTTATCGCAGTTATTGTTGCTCTTCTCGTCAGTGCGGTTGTCAGCAGTATTTTGAAACCTGGTACTTTCGGCTCATTTATTCAAAACGTATTCGTCGGCAACTTCGGGACTCCTCGCCGTATAATTTTGCTGTTGCAAAACTCCGCGATTTTGCTCCTCATTACGCTTGCAGTTACTCCCGCATTCAGAATGAGATTTTGGAATATCGGCGCCGAAGGTCAAGTCCTTATGGGTGCGCTTATGTCCGTTGTAATGGTTGAATATCTCGGTGGAAAAGTATCTGATGCATTGCTTATCCCTATTATGTTGGTCGTAGCAATAATCGGCGGCGCGTGTTGGGCGGTTATTCCTGCTATCTTCAAAGCGAAGTGGAACACCAACGAAACCCTGTTCACCCTTATGATGAACTATATTGCTATGGGACTTATTTCAATATGTATAGTCGTTTGGGATAAGAGCGGTTCGCAAACTCTTGGTATTCTCAGTTACGGTCATCTTCCCGCAATTGGAGCAGGAACCGCTATCGGTGGTGCGAGCAAATATATTCTCAATATCATAATCGTAGCGATAATCACCATTATTGTTACGATATATCTCAAATACAGTAAACACGGCTACGAACTTTCCGTCGTAGGGGAGAGCCAAAACACCGCAAAATATATCGGTATCAGCGTGCCTAAAGTCATCATTAGAACAATGCTCCTTTCGGGAGCGCTTGCTGGTATTGCAGGCTGGCTCCTTTATTCGGGTACGTCTTATACGCTCAACACTTCCACTGCAGGAGGAATGGGTTTCACCGCAATTCTCGTAGCCTGGCTTGCAAGTCTTAATCCTGGTGCGGCGGTGTTTACGTCTATAATAGTTCAATTTTTCGATAAAGGTGCAGAGTACGCTGGTTCCGCATTTGGTTTCGGCACTGATTTTCCCGACATAATCACTGCGGTATTTTTCTTCGTTGTTATCGCAAGTGAATTTTTTGTTAATTACAGCGTGAAGTTCGATTCGGCATTCATTGCTAAATTTAGACGTGCAAAGAAAACTCCTGAAATCGAAGTCGCAAGCGAAAGTAGTTTCGATAGTGTCGCAGAAAAAACGAATGAAAATAGTTTAGAAGATAATTCGGAAAAAATAGCAGAGGAGGATAAAGAATAATGTTTTTGAATTTATTACAAAAATCAATAAGATTTAGTACGATATTCCTTTTCGGCTCGACCGGAGAAACAATTACACAAAAGAGCGGACACCTCAACCTTGGCACTCCGGGCGTCATGTGTATCGGTGCGGTCGGTGGATGCCTCGGTGCGTCTTGGTATATCAAATCCCTTTCGGATTTGAGCCAAATGAACGGTTTCCTTGCGGTGTTCATTCCTATTTTGGTCGCAATTTTGTTCGGTGGTCTTGCAGGACTTCTGTATAGTTTCTTTGCAGTCACCTTGAGATGTAATCAAAACCTGGTCGGTCTTACCATTACCACTTTCGGTGTCGGTTTGAACAAGTATGTTCTTGGACAATTAGAAACGACAGGGTTTTCTGAAGTGAGCAGTTATTTTATTAAAACATTCTCTTGTGCACATGATAACTGGTTTACTCGATTGTTCTTGTCATATGGCATTTTAGTTTATATTGCTATTTTCGTAGCAATTATAGTGACCATAGTCTTTAAAAAGACTAGAGTGGGCCTCAACCTTCGTGCGGTTGGTGAAAGCCCCGCAACTGCTGATGCGGCTGGTATCAACGTCACGAAGTACAGATATCTCTCCACTATCATCGGTTGTGCGATTTCAGGACTCGGCGGACTCTTCTACGTTATGGACTATATAGGCGGAAGTACTGGTAATATCGGCGTTGCTGTCGAAGAATATGGTTGGCTTGCCGTTGCACTTGTTATTTTCTCTGTATGGAAACCTAGTTGGGGCATTTTGGGCTCGATTTTGTTTAGCATCTTCTATATGCTTCCCACTTCATTATCCGTAAGTGTAGAAATGAAGAACTTCATCAAATTGCTTCCGTACATTGTTACGCTTATAGTGCTTATCGTGACGAGTTTGAGAAATAAAAGAGAAACGCAACCGCCCGCCGCACTCGGCTTATCCTACTTCCGAGAAGAGAGATAGCCTGCGCGGATAAAACTTACGCAAATTAAAGCCCTGCAATCGCAGGGCTTTTTCGTAAAACGCGGTTTATTAGATAATTTCTCACGATAATCGCGCGAATACGTCAAAGTAGGGACAGGAACAACTCGTTCAATTCATCCCAGTCGTTTGCGTTTTCGTCGGGCAGTTTTGTGACGGCGTCCTCGATTTCGGGGATAGCGCGACTTATATATTCGTCGATTTCCGCAAATCGCTTGCCTGTTTCGATTTCGGGATTATTTATTTTTAGATTAAGCAGTTTATTGACGGCGGGTTTTAAGTCCTCGTCGAGATATTCGTCCGTGAGGGCAGAGAAAAGCATGGGCGGGGGAGTGCCTTTCGACAGAATCCATTTGCACGCAAGTATGGGACGGAGCACGTAAAAATATCTCTTGTACTTGACGACGTCGTCGCTCAAAAATTGGCGACAGTTGTTTTTCGCCATGCTGATATAGTGATACAGCCCTGATTTCGCGACGAAGTAGCGGTTTATTACCTTTGATATCTTTTGCCACTCTTCCGTCGTTGCGTATACGATAGGGGAGGAATTCCATTCAAACAGCGTCGGATTGGACTTGTGCAATAGCGTCAACGCCTTTTGAACGTCCCAACCGTTGATATCGAGAGTGTCGTCCAATTGCCATTCTATGACGTCCCGCGTTTTGTCAAGGCGCAAGTAATACTCTTTCGGATGCACGTATATAAACCTAACGTCGTAGTCGCTGTCGGGGGACGCAAACCCCCACGCGCGGCTTCCCGATTCCACGCAATGCAGAATCTTGACGTTTTCACGCTCTTCGATTTCTTTCAATTTTTCAAGAATGATTTCTTTCATATCTTCCGCCTTTCTCTCGGTCATAACGCGACCTAAATTTATTCGTTTAAGTCAATCAATATCGCTCTGCAAGGGGAGCCGTCCGCGCCCGACAAATTCAGGGGAGCGGCGTTCAAATAGTAAACGCCTTCGGAAATGCCCGCCAAACGAATCCCTTCGAGCAATACGACGCCCGCGCTTAAAAGTATCGTATGCACTTCCATAGGCGCGTTTTGCGGCCCGACGGTTTGCGGCTCGTTGCCTAAAAGCAAAACCTGCGAAGACGCAAACACCTTTGCCGCATCCGACGATATCTCGACGTCGCCTTTGATAAGAATCCTTTTTGCCGATTCGGGATTTAGTTTTTTCGCTTTTGCGATTATGTTTTTCGCGTCATCACCGTCGACAACGCCGTTGTATTCTGCAACGTAAGCCATCCCGACAAAGGCGTCCAAAGAGATTTCATCCACGGTTTTTCCGTCTGCAATAAAATGATAGGGCGCGTCGATATGCGTGCCGTTGTGCGCGCACATACTGAACTCCGTCAAATTGTATTCGTCCCCACAATCCGTCGATTTAATAACGATTTTCTTCGGCGCAGGGTCGTCTGGATACACCTTACAACTGAAAACTTCTTGTGAAATATCATATATTTTCATCGTTTATTCTCCGAAAAACGCAATCCATGCGTTGATTATCGACATTATACCACGACTGTGCAGACTATTCAACAGGTCATTTTTAATAACTCAAGTATTACGCAGTGCCTAATCTCGGAGCAAAGTAAAACCCTGCAGATAGCAGGGTTTTGGCGGAAGCGGAGGGATTCGCGAGGAACGAAGTGACGGAATAGCGGAGCGAGTGAGTTTACTCACATAGCGAAGCGTCAGCCCGAACGGGGGTTCGGCTTGCGGAGCAAGCGGCACGCAGTGCTAAATCTCGGAGCAAAGTAAAACCCTGCAGATAGCAGGGTTTTGGCGGAAGCGGAGGGATTCGCGAGGAACGAAGTGACGGAATAGCGGAGCGAGTGAGTTTACTCACATAGCGAAGCGTCAGCCCGAACGGGGGTTCGGCTTGCGGAGCAAGCGGCACGCAGTGCTAAATCTCGGAGCAAAGTAAAACCCTGCAGATAGCAGGGTTTTGGCGGAAGCGGAGGGATTCGCGAGGAACGAAGTGACGGAATAGCGGAGCGAGTGAGTTTACTCACATAGCGAAGCGTCAGCCCGAACGGGGGTTCGGCTTGCGGAGCAAGCGGCACGCAGTGCTAAATCTCGGAGCAAAGTAAAACCCTGCAGATAGCAGGGTTTTGGCGGAAGCGGAGGGATTCGAACCCCCGTGGGTTTTCACCCAAACGGTTTTCAAGACCGCCTCGTTATGACCTCTTCGATACGCTTCCATATCGTTATATTAAGTTTTAGTTATATAAAGCAAACGTCTTTTAATTCCACTCGGCTCCGCCCCGTTATGTCCGACTTCACGGTTTCCAAGGGAAGCCCGTTCGTCCGCTTTGGCTACAAACAATTCACAGGATTGTTTGCTTTACGCGTCGCACCTCTTCGATACGCTTCCGTATTATTATATTAAGTTTTAGTTATATAAAACAAACGTCTTTTAATTCCACTTATTTAAGTACGCTTGACGTTGATTAGTATAGCAACGATAAAAAAAAATGTCAACAATACGATAATTCAATTAAAAAATAAAAGCGCGGTGTTGACCGCGCTTTTTACGTTGTAGGTGTTTTGATTATTTGCGTTTGCGCTTTGAAAAGGTAACGGCGAGGCCGCCTTCGGATGTTTCGCGGTATTCGTGGCGAAGGTCCTTGCCCGTTTGATACATGGTGTCTACGACGGTGTCGAAGGATACTTTGCGGGTAGAGGTGAGGAAGTTTGCAAGGGATACGGCATTCAGTGCGCGCATTGCGGCGACGGCGTTACGTTCGATGCAAGGGATTTGCACAAGACCGCCTACGGGGTCGCAAGTGAGCCCCAAGTGGTGTTCCATAGCAACTTCCGCGGAGTATTCGATTTGGTCGAAGTCCATTCCGTAGAGTTCCGCAGCGGCGGCGGCAGCCATAGAGCACGCTGAGCCGACTTCTGCCTGACAACCGCATTCCGCACCCGATATAGAGGCGTTTTGTTTGATTAGATTGCCGATTATGCCACCTGTTGCGAGTGCGTGGATAATCTTTTCATCCGAGAATCCGTGACGCTCTTGGAGATATTTGAGGACGGAGGGGAGTATGCCGCAAGAACCGCAAGTAGGGGCGGTCACGATTTGTTCGCCGGCGGCGTTTTCTTCGGACACTGCGAACGCATACGAGCATACGAGTCTGTTTTCGCGGGTTTCGGGACTTTCGTCTATATGTTTTTGACGATAGAGGAGTTTTGCTTTTCTCTCGGTGCCGAGTCCGCCGGGGAGGATGCCTTCCGCTTTAAGACCGCGTTTGATTGCGTGAATCATTTCGTTCCAAACGCTCATAAGGAAGTCCCAAATTTCCTTGCCCTCGAAGCGTTCGACGTATTGGGGCAGGGTGATATCGTTTTCTTCGCAATAGGTTTTGATTTCCTCGTAAGAGTTGTGGGGATATACGTCGGGGGGATCGAGAGAGGGGATACCCTGGATTTCGATTGCTCCGCCGCCTACGCTATACACTCTCCAAGTGCCGATTTGCTTATCACCGACGAGCGCATAGAGATCCATTGTGTTGGGATGGGGGACGTCCGTAGTTTCCTTGTCGAGAACGACTTTGACGGGTTTGACGAAGGTTTTTTCGAGGACGGTATCCGTGCCGTGACCTTTGCCCGTCAGCGCAAGGGAGCGATAGAGGACGACGACGTAGTTGTCTGCGTCGGGGAATTGTGCTTGAAACAATTTCGCGGCTTTTTCGGGACCCATAGTATGCGAACTGGACGGGCCTCTGCCGATTTTATAAAGTTCTTTTAGACTTTTCATAATTCACCTTAATCGCATTATAACATAAATTTTAGAAAAGTATACCGTTTTTCGATTTTTACTCTTTTTGTCGCATAAAGGCGGATTTTGAAAAGGATTATCAAAAAATCTGCAAATACCCCCTCAAGCGTTTGCAAAACGGCGTGTAGTGTGATATCATACAACAATTGTTAATAGATAAATAACTTATATAGGCGATATATGATTAGAGAAGATTTAAGAAACGTAGCCATCATCGCACACGTCGACCACGGCAAGACCACTCTCGTCGACGCAATGCTCCGTCAATCGGGCACGTTCCGCGACAACCAACAAGTCGCGACGTGCGTCATGGACTCGGGCGACCTCGAACGCGAAAGAGGAATAACCATTCTTGCGAAGAATACGTCTATACATTGGGGCGGAGTGAAAATCAACGTCATCGACACCCCGGGACACGCGGACTTTTCGGGAGAGGTGGAAAGAGTTCTCAAAATGGTCAGCGGCGTACTGCTCCTCGTAGACGCGGCGGAAGGTCCTATGCCTCAAACGAGATTCGTCGTTGAAAAGGCACTCGAACTCGGACTCAAAATAATCATCGTTGTCAACAAGATGGACCGTCCCGATGCGCGCCTCGACGAAGTGGCGGACGAAGTCCTCGAACTTCTCCTCGACCTCGACGCGGGCGACGAGCAACTTATGAGCCCTATCATTTATTGCTCGGGAAAAGCGGGCACGGCGACCTTCGATTATCATAATCCCGGCACCGATCTCAAACCTTTGTTCAATACGATAGTGGATTATATCGATCCCCCCGAGGGCGATCCCGACGGCGAACTTCAACTTCTTGTTTCCGCAATCGACTACAACGAATACGTCGGTAGAATCGGCATTGGCAAAATCGAAAGAGGAAAGGTCAAGGTAAACGAAGAAGTTATGGTTTGCGACTATCACGGACTTTCTCCTTATAAGAGCAAAGTGGTGACCTTGTTCCAAATCGAGGGACTCAAACGCACTCCCGTAGACGAGGCGAAAGTCGGCGATATCGTATGTTTCAGCGGAATCGAAAACATAACCATAGGCAACACCGTATGCGCTACTTCCAAAATCGAGCCCGTACCTTTCGTCCAAATCGGCGAGCCTACGATTGAAATGAATTTCTCGGTCAACGACAGTCCCTTTGCGGGCAAGGAAGGCAAATTCGTCACCTCTCGTCATCTCCGCGACAGATTGTTCAAAGAAATGCTCAAAGACGTTTCCTTGCGCGTATATCAAACCGAAAACGCAGATACGTTCAAGGTTTGCGGCAGAGGAGAAATGCATCTCAGCATCCTCATCGAAACCATGAGAAGAGAAGGTTATGAATTCGGTGTCGGCACTCCCAAAGTCATTTTCAAAACCATAGACGGCGTCAAATGCGAACCTATGGAGAAACTCTTCATCGACGTGCCGTCCGATTGCGTCGGCTCGGTTATGGAGCGTATGGGCGTCAGAAAAGGCGAACTCGTCACTATGACACCGCAGGGAAGTAGAATTAGAATGGAATTCAAAGTCCCCGCAAGAGGCCTTTTCGGATTCAAAAACGAATTTCTTACCGACACCAAAGGTGAAGGCGTTATGAACCAACTCTTCGACGGTTACGGTCCTTACAAAGGCGCAATCCCTCGTCGTTTCACGGGCAGTTTGGTTGCGTTCGAAACGGGTGAGGCGGCGACTTACGGCCTTTTTAACGCGCAGGACAGAGGAGTGTTGTTCATCACTCCGCAAACTATGGTCTACGAAGGAATGGTCGTGGGCATGTCCCCCAAGGCGGAAGATATCCGCGTCAACGTCTGCAAGAAGAAACACGTCACGAATATGCGTGCGGCGGGCAGCGACGAGGCGCTCCGCTTGAATACGCCGAGAAAATTCAGCCTTGAAGAATCCATTGAATTCCTTAACGACGACGAAATGCTCGAAGTTACCCCACAAAACATTCGTATCCGCAAAGTGATTTTGTCGGGCGAACAAAGAATGAAACTCGCTTTCGGAAAAGGCCAGAAAGTAGAAGAATAGTTTTAACTTTTTCGAAGACGGAACACGAGGCGCAAGCACGAGAAGTAAGAAGTAATAGTGAAGAAGTAAGAAGTGCTGGCGGGACACCCGCACCCGAATTATAGTTTAATAAAAACGGCACACGATTGCGTGTGCCGTTTTTATTTAGTTGTCAGGGGTTATTCTTGATTGTCGCTTATCGTTCCTTCGTCGGCGGCGACTTCGGGGGCGACGTCCTCGAAAACGTCTTCGACTGCGGGAGTGCTATCGTCGGAATCGATGATTTCATCCGTCACCACGTTTTCTATTGCGACGTCTTCATCCGTTACAGTGCCGTTTTCGGCTGCAAGTGCAAGGGCTCTGCGCTCTGCAAGTTCTGCACGCATGACGACTTTCGTCTTTTCGTCAATCTTGTAGAAGAACATGATAATCGAACTTGCAAGCATGCAAATGCCGGGGAGCATGAAGTAGATTATCCATGCTTCGTTTTGCATTGCGGGGGTGATATATTCGCTCATCGTTGCATACTGAGTGGAAACGCCGTTTGCGACGTCCGCATAAGTGTCCGCGCTGTAACCTATCGCGCCTATAAACAATATGCCGAGCGAAACGGATAGGGCGTTGGAAAGTTTATTGGACATGGACAAAATCGCGAATTGCGTACCCTCTGTGCGTTTGCCCGTCTTCCATTCCTGATAGTCCACGATATCCGCGGTCATAACCATGGGCAGATAACCGTTGGGTCCGAACGAGAAACCGAATATGAATTGATAAATCCAAATTGCGTAGATACTTCTTCCAAATCCGCCGTCGGGGGTGCAGACGTAAATAATCGTTGCGATGAGGGCGGTGATAAATCCGTAGAAGCCCGCGATGATGAAGTATTTCTTTTCGCCGAGTTTCTTGTTGATGATGGGGTTGAGGACTATCGTAACCATACTGGAAACCGCAGAGGTCAAGCCTATCGCCCAACTGCAAGCGTCGCCGCGTAGAGGTTCGGGGAAGAGAAGTCCGAGAAGAGGAATATTAGAGAAGTCTATGCCGTCGCGGATGAGAATACAGGACGCTTGAACGGCGATTCCGAGCGCAATATTTCTTCCGAAACCGAGAAGATAAGTAGCAAGGACGATGAGAATTTGTTTGTTGTTTTTGAGTTCGCGGAACATTTCCTTGAAACTCATACCAGCAGAAGTGGTGGACTTGACGACTTCTTTGCACCTGAAGTACATGAGAAGTTGGAACACGAGTCCGAGCCCCGACATGATGCCCGCGGTGATGAGATATTCCGTTTCACCGACTTCGCCGCCGGATTGCGTGATTGCGCACACCAAACTGATGAATACGCCGGGGCAAGCGAGTGCTATGGATTTAAGCGTGTTGCCAAGACCTGCCGCATTGTTGACTTCGTCCGCGTTTTTGGAGATGAGGGAAAGCATACCTTGCGCGGGAATATCCGCCATAGTCATGCTTATATTCCACAAAACGACGACGAAAACGACGTAAATATATCTGCCTGCATCCGTTTTGAAGTCGATGAAGATGAATGAAATCATCGTCAGCACGGCAAGCGGGAAAGCGGAGAAGAGTATCCAAGGACGCATTTTGCCCGCTTTGAAATTCGCACGGTCGATGAGGTTGCCGATTACGAAGTCCGCCGCAATGCTTATAAATTTCGCAACGAGAATGATTATCGCGACAATCATCAAGTCGGCGTGCAAAATCTTGTTGAAGAATTCCGCTTGATAACTGTTGATTAGTCCGATGCCGAGATTGATGCCCATAAGGCCGAGGGCGTAAATCCACATATTAGCGGACAGGGCGCCTTTCTTTTTCTCTTTTTGCTGCATTTGTGCAACGTCTGTCATAATAATACCCCTTAAGTATTTATATTAAAATAATGATATCATACTCCCGTGCGTATTGCAATACGCTATTTTTTACAGCACTTTAAACTTGCGTAGGATTTTCATCATATTGCTGTCGTCGCCTTTTTTGTTTATGCCTTTCGTGGCAATCGTCAGTACGATGAAAAGCACCACGAGGCAAGCGCAAATCGCAATCATCGCGTAAGCCATATCGCCTGAAATATTCCTATCGAGTCCGAAGAATTGTTGCAAGAAGTCGTTTGGAAGCCCGAGGAATCCAAGGGGAATGAAGTAACACGCAACGAATATTCCGCACATTCCGAGGAAGTTGAGCGCATGAATCCAAGTGAGAGGGAAAGATACGCGAAGCAGATATACAAGTCCGACAAACGTCGTGACGATTATATACATATTTTTGACTTGAATATCCGTAAGGTCGGTGAGGAAAACCTGCGTCGCGATTATGATTCCGATCGCGCCTAAAAGCACCGTAATTCCGCCTGCAAGGGAGTTGGACAGCACTTTCGGCAAGAAATGCCCGGATACGATATCTTCGTTGGGCTCTACGGCAAGTATGACCGACGGGATGCCTATGGTGACCATTCCGATTATCGTGAGGCTCTTGGGCTCGAAGGGGAGCCCGAAGGGCACGCACATAAATAAAATCGCGATGAGGGTGTTGTATATGGTCTTCATGAGGTACAGCGACGCGCTTCTTTCGAGGTTGTTTATACTGCGTCTGCCTTCCGCGACGACTTTTGGCATGGATGCGAAGTTCGAGTCGAGAAGGACGAGAGAACTCACGTTTTTAGCCGCATCCGAGCCCGACGCCATAGCGACCGAACAATCCGCCTCTTTGAGCGCGAGAACGTCGTTTACGCCGTCCCCCGTCATCGCAACGGTGTGTCCGTGTGCTTTGAGTGCTTTCACAAGCGCCAATTTTTGGTCGGGGAGAACTCTGCCGAAAATGGTGTATTTCTCTACGATTTCGGGGATTTCGTCGTCCGAAACAGTGGACATATCTATTATGTTGTCGCAATCTTCGAGCCCTGCGCGCAATGCGACCGCACGGACGGTGACGGGGTTGTCGCCGGATATGATTTTGACCGTAACGCCTTCTTTTCTGAAAAACGCAAGGGTGTCGGGGGCCTCTTTGCGGATTTTGTCCGTGATGAAAACGTAGGATACGAGTTCGAGATTTTCGGGGAGATTGTTTCCGTCGAAAGGTTGGTCGGAAGATGCGAAAACGAGCACGCGATAACCTTTTTCGGCAAGTTCGGCAGTCTTATCCGCGATATCGGACGGAGTGGGCTTGAATACGAATTCGGGTGCGCCCAATACGTACGATTTGCCGTTCAAAGTCGCACCGCTCCACTTTCTTGCGGAGGAGAAGGGGACGACTGCGCCTATTTCCGCGGATGCGGGGATATCCTTGACGTAGTCGCGGATTGCAAGCGAGGTCGCGTCCTCTGCGTCTAACGCGACGTTGAAGTCTTTGAGAAGCGTTTTGACCTCGTTTTCGTCGAGATTTACCCCCTCTATGCCGTTGACTTCCATACTGCCCTCGGTGATAGTGCCCGTTTTGTCAAGGCAAAGCACGTCGACGCGCGCGAGGGTTTCTATGCAATATAGGTCTTGCGCGAGGGTTTTATGCTTGGAAAGTCGGATGACGCTCAAACAAAATACCGTCGTCGCAAGTGCTACCAGTCCGCTCGGAATCATCCCGATGACCGTACCGATGACGGTTATAACGGTGTCGGACAGAGAAGTCGTACCCATAAAATACTTGATGAGGAAGAGTGCGACGCCTACGGGGACTATGACGAAAGACATCACTTTGACCACGAACATAAGCGAACGCCAAATCTCTGAAGAGGGGCGTTTGAAATACTTTGCACCCGCGGAAATCTTCATGACGAAGTTGTCTTGTCCCACGTGTTCGATTTTGCATTTTGCCTTGCCCGACACGACGAAACTTCCCGAAAGCACCTTATCTCCAGCGTTTTTGACTATTGCATCGGGTTCGCCCGTGATAAGACTTTCGTTAACTTCGCAAGTGCCGTCCACGATTACGCCGTCCGCACAAATTTGCTTGCCCGAGGTCAGTACGGTCAAATCGTCGAGTACGAGTTGTTCGATGGGAATTTCGGTTTCCGCGCCGTCCCTCACGACGATTGCCTTGGGGGCGGAGAGCAAGGACAGTTTGTCCATAGTATATTTCGAACGTAGTCCTTGCACTATGCCTGCAAGCGTGTTGAATACAATCAAAATCATGAATCCGAAATTGCCTATGCCGCTCGAATCCAAAGGCACGAAGAAGAGAAGAATGACCGCAAGTACGACGAATACGAAATTGAAAAACGTGCAAATATTTTCGCGGAGAATACGCGCGACTGATTTCGTGCGAATGGTTTGTTCCCCGTTGATTTTGCCCGCATCTATTCTTTCCTGCACTTCGGCGGAGGAAAGACCGCCTTCGAGGTATTCCTTTTCGGGCGGAATAAATTCGTTGATATCTTGCAAATCGGTGTTTCTATCGTCGGTGTTCATTTTATTAGCGAACGTAAGCGTACTTACGTTAACTTCCTTCATAATATTTAGATGATTATACCATATCTTATGCGCGCGTGCAAGAGTGAGTTTTACTCTTTCGGTTATAAATCGCGAAGAAAAGTCATATGGTTTTGGTATGAAAAAGAAATATCTTGTTTTGCTCGTAGCAATATTGTCTTTGACAGCAATCGTATTTACCGCGTGCAATCGCGGAGGAGAAGACGAAAAAGAGGAGATATCGCGCTCGGTATCGTCATTCTATGCGGGTGAAAGCGCGGATTTTGCGGTCAGTGTCGAGGTCGGTAGACGGGAAAAGAACTTCGTCGCGGACGGATACGTTACGGACGTGTCGGATTTTGTTGAAATCACGGTGCTTCCTCTCAAAACCAATTCGCTCACCGAAATAGAGTATTCCTTGAACGGAGAATCCTCTGCGCTATCGGGAAAACTCGTCGGCAACGAATTCGGGGAATTTTCCGCATCCGTCGAAATGAATTTCGTTCCGCTTACAGTTTCTATAGGGGAAGGGGAAAGCGCGGATATAATAGAACTCAACGACGTTTTACAGGGTAAACTCACGACGGCGGACGTTGTAAATATCGCGTCTACCGCATTCAAAGACAGAATAGAGGAAGAAACGGCGGCGGGAAATTATCAGCGCGAAATTTATGTCAAACTCATCACGGGGGATAGAGAGAATTACTATTATTACGTGTCTTTCATCGGCGAGGGAGTGGATTACTGGGCGCTCTTGATAAATATTGACGACGGAAGTATTGTTACGAAAAAATAACACTTCCGTATTCGATGACAATCCAAATTAATTTAATCTTGTCATTCCGAGCGAAGCGTGGGAATCTCGCGGAAGCGTTCCGCCGTCGCTTTCGTGCCGAAAGCGAAATATACTTTTGTGCTCGTGACCTAATCTATATTTCCCCCTTCCTCACGTGTTTCCCCCACCGCCGTTCCCCCTAAAGGGACCCACGACGGGTGCTTGCGCACGGGGACACACTCGGTTTCGCGTTAAGTAACGTTCCTCGTTATGCCACTGCGCTTTGTGCGTGCCGCTACGCGAACCCAATGCACGCAGTCGCTTGTACTGGCGCAAGGCGGATACCGCCTTGCGACCGCCGCTCAACACTCGAAGTTCTCGGCGCGTCGCGCCTCGTGTTCCGTCTTCGAA
>CAZRHE010000020.1:0-27665 GCA_964599875.1 uncultured Bacteroidaceae bacterium | reverse complement strand
AAAGGCTGAGATCATACCCTTCAACTTGTGAGATAATCCTCGCGTAAGGAAGCAAGATTCCTATTGGCAAGGCAACCGCCTTGCGCAAGTTTGAACCCCCGGCGTTTCGGAGGTTTTTTCTTTTTCCGAGCGTCGCCCTTGACTGCAGGTGAGCAAAAGCAGAATAACACTTTGGAGGCAAAACAAATGTTTAGCACCACACTTCTGGCAGATAAAACTGCTTTTAGGTTCACAGACGATCCCCTCGTCGCGCTCATCCTGTATTTCACGATAGCGTTAATCGGCGCGGGCGCACTCGTCGCGTTTTTCGTTTGGAAGTTCAGAAACGACAAACTAAAAGACTTCGGAAAAACAGCCCTCACGCTGTTCGTCGGATATGCGATAGGCATCATCGTCATCATGGCGAAAATCACCGCCGACGATATCAAAGAATCCGCGGACATGGAAACGTACGGCATGCTTTTCTATCCCCTACTTTCCCTGCTTATAATCGCTCTCGGAGGAGGACTTGCCGCGCTTATCGCATCCTTCTTCAATCGTAAAGCGGTCAAAATCGCAGGCGCGGTGACGGCGGTCGGAGTATTGGGCGCATTCATCGCGGTCATGGTCGAAATGAGCAAATATTTCCAAACCGTCAAGGGTTACTATCCCGGCGCGAATACTACGGGACTTATCGTTTCCGCAATCGTGTTTGCAGTCCTCGTCGTCGTAATCTATTTCCTTGGCAACAAGTCGTCCATAAGCGACACGCGCTCTATCGTCTACGGCGCAATCGCAATCGCGCTGTCCTTTGCGTTGTCCTACGTCAGATTCTTCAAAATGCCTCAAGGCGGCTCGGTTACGTTTGCAAGCCTTCTCCCTCTCATGATTTATTGCTGTATGTTCGGCACGAGAAGAGGCATTATCGTATGCTTGATTTACGGCACCTTGCAAGCGATTCAGGACCCGTGGATTATCCACCCCATGCAATTTTTGCTCGACTACACCCTCGCATTCGGGCTTATCGGCGTCAGCGGAATTTTCGTTGAAAAACAAGTCTTCAAAGGCAAAAAGATTCCCGAATTTCTTCTCGGCGGAATCATCGCGGTTATTTTGAGATTCGCGTGCCACGTATTTTCGGGCGTGTTTGCATTTGCGGATATGGCGGACTTGGAAACCTATTCCAGCGTCTGGGCATACAGCACCGCATACAACTCCTTTGCGTTTATGGATATGGCAATCAGTTTGGTCGCGGGATGCCTGCTTTTCGGCTCGAAAGCGTTTGCAAGTCAAGTCGCGCGCTCTAGCGGAATCCGCTTCGGAAAATCCGAAACCGTTGAAATCGAAGACGATGACGATATTGACGAAAACGACGCTATAATAAACGACGTCGCAACCGATATTGAAGAAAACGTCGCGGAAACAAGCGAAGTCGCCGCAGAAACCGAAAACGACGAAATCAATAACGATTAGTTATTATCCCCATATTTTCCTTTGAAAAACGGCGGCATTCGTGCCGCCGTTTTACTTTATTTTACGTAATGAAAAATCAATGCTTTTCCCGTCGCAAATTCAAGGAATACGTCCCCTTCGGCAACGTTTGAAACTCCCCTTGTATCGTATGGAGTGAGAGTGAGATTTTCAAGGGGATATTCAAGTCCCGTCGAGTGCGCGACCCTACATTCTCCGCCGTAAGGGATTATGGAAACCAATTCCCCTGCCGCCGCCGAAAATTCGCATTTGCCGCCCGCGATGAAGACGTCCAATCCGTCGTCCTTCGCGACCGCCTTAACTCCTCTCTTATTCGCAAGCGCAAGCAAAGTGTAATTGCCGAGGACGTGGTCTTCCCTTCCCCCGGTAACGCCGAAAATTTCTATCTCGTCCGCACCGAGATTGTCTATTGCGTATTCGACGGACAAAGTCCCGTCCGTTGCGTTTTTGTGCGGATTATGCTCGATGATTTCAACGCCGCTCGGAATAGAGCCTTCAAAAGAATCGAAGTCGCCTATAAAGACGTCGGGGACGCCGTCGTAACGTAAGAGTCCTCCGTCCGCGCAAATCACCTTGTCCGCGACGATTTCTCTACCCGCTTTTTTGCCTGCATTTAACACAATCGCTACTTTCATAATTAAATTTTAGCACAAAAACTCCGTTTTTCAAGCAAAAAGTGCATATTTACTATTGAAATCGATTTTTCGTTGTGCTAATATTTATTTATCAAGAAGGAGGTGCCTATGCAACAATTCAAAATGCCGAGTTACGACGGCTATGAAGTTTTCGTTACCGTATGGGACGACGTGTCCATGCCCAAAGGCGTGATTCAAATCTGCCACGGAATGAGCGAATATGCAGGACGCTACGACCTTCTTGCAAAATATCTCAACACGAAAGGTTATATCTGCTTTGCGGACGACCACCGCGCGCACGGCAGGACGGAATCCGAAAAGGACAGAGGCAAGCACCCCGGCAATATCTTTGAAAAAACTCTCAAGGACGAACTCTTCTTCCGCGAATGGCTGAAAAAAGAATATTCCCTCCCCGTGTTTTTCTTGGGACACAGTTACGGCAGTTTCATAGGGCAAGCGTTTGCGCAATGCGACACGGGCTGTAAGGCGATAGGGCTCATCGGCACGGGATATTGCAATCCCCTTTTCAAAGTCGGCGCAATAGCAACCGCACCCGTAAAGTTGATTGCGGGAAATTGGCGCCCGAAATTCGTCAATAAGACGAGCGATATCCTCTTCCGCTACAAAGGCGACCACGGCCCGTCCCAATGGCTGACGAGAGATATCGAATGGAGAAAAGGATATATAGAAGACCCGTATTGCAGGACGAATATGAGCGTGAATTTCTGCTATCGCCTGCTTAACGAAACAAGCAAACTCTACTCCAAAAAAGCCGCCGCAAAACTCTCCCCCACCACCTCTATCGCAATGTTCTGCGGAACGGGCGACCCGATAGGCGGTTACGGCAAAAAAGTGGAAAAACTCAACGCATTCTACCGCAAAAACGGCGTCCCCACCGAACTTCATCTCTACAAAGACGGCCGCCACGAAATCCACGGCGAAATCAACCGCGCGGAAGTCTGGAAAGATATCTCCGACTTCTTCGACAAATTCATCATCTACGACCAAACATCGATAGACGACCTAATCTAAACTCATCAAAAAACGCACTCCATCGAGTGCGTTTTTCTAATGATTGTCATCGAGAGTTTCTTTGTCGAACAGCGGAGAATCGAAAAACTCCGCAAGACTTATATCGAAACCCGCGCATATTGCAAACAGCGTATGCACCTTGACGGACTGACTTTTTCTTTTGCGAATCGACGACAACGTAGACTGCGGCACTCCGCTTTTCATCGATAGTTGATACTTATTGATTTTGTTTTGCATACATAACTGCTCTATTCGAAGTGCAATCGCATCCGACAATAACATAGTGCATACCTCCTTTTATACCACTATGTTATTTCGCAAAAAACTTTTTATACTTCGCTGTGTCGTATTATTACAATATTTATAAAAATATGTTAGTTTATTAAATATGATAATAACGTTTTATGGTGTAAAAAACGCACTCCGTTGAGTGCGTTTTTGTTTGGTTGAGGTTGAGGATTTATTCTTCGACGGGGACTTCGGCGTCGCTTGCGACGGCTGCCGAATCAATTGCGTCTTCTATTGTTTCCACTACTTCTTCAATAACGGTTTCGTTTGCGTCTTCGGGAATGGAATCGAGCACGTCTTCTGCGGATATTTCCATTACGTCTTCGTCTGCGTGACAAGAGCAGCATTCGCAATTTCCGTCGCATCCACATTCTTCTTGCTTTTCGGGTTTGCGGCGCATGATGACGAATTTATCCATAAGGAATATGACTACGAAACTAATAACAGAACCGATCATCTTACCAACAGTGGTGCCAAGGTCTGCAACTTTTTCTCCGACTGCGTTTGATACAACACCCGCAAGCCATGTGGAGAAAATAATTAAAGCAACAACCGTGATAACGTAGACGGTGACCGCAAAGGCTTTGTTGCTGTTTGCCTTGAAGTTCTTCTTCCAGTTCTGGGTGAAGGAAATGATTTCTGCGACGAGTTTAGATCCGAGCATTGCGATAAAGCCTGCAAGTCCGAACGATCCAGCTTTTCCTCCATCAAATTCAAATATCCACCACTTGAAATCCTCTTGTCCGCAAGTTTTAAGCAAACTATATTGCAAAATGTACATTATTGCAAATTCGGACAAAAACGCTACGAGGCTGATGAGAGTGAATTTGATTGCTTGAAACATTGTTTCGTGCGCATCGAGCCATGCAAGGACCTTTTCCCACTTCTCTTGCGTTTTGGGGTTTTTGAATTTGATTTCGAGTTTGCGTTTTTTAGGTGCTTCCGCGGTTTCTTCGTTTGCGATTTCTTCTTCAACCGCCGTGTCTTCGGCTATGGTTTCGTCTTGTTCAATCGCCGAAATCTCGTCTTCAGTTGCTACTTCTTGAGTGTTAACGTTGTTTTCTGCCATAATGTTCTCCCTTTGAGGTAAAACCATTATACAATGAATGAGCGATTCCGTCAAACGTTAAATGATTTCTATTCCTCCGCGCGACTTGACAAGGGCAATCGACTGTGATAAAGTTAGCAATACGTTTCATTTATAAGGATATTATATAATATGGAATACTTTATTTGTATATTATTATTGGCAGTGGGCCTCGTCCTCATCATCAAGGGCGGCGACTGGTTCGTAGACGCGGCAAGTTGGATTGCAAAAGTATCCGGCGTGCCTACGTTTATTATCGGCGCGACGATAGTATCCATCGGCACCACTCTGCCCGAAATTCTCACCTCTTGCATTTCTGCGGCAAACGGCAGCAACGGACTTGCAATCGGCAACGCGGTCGGCTCGGTCAACGCGAATATCGCTATGATTATGGCGGTGTCGCTGTTGTGCATGCCCGTAGCGATTTCGAGAAAAGCATATCTCCCTAAATCCGCAATACTTCTCGTCGCAATCTCCGTGCTTTGGGCGACTTGCTCGAGCGGCACTCTCGGTCTTGGGCTTTCATTCGTAGTTCTTGCGGTCTTTATAATTTTCATAATCGAAAACGTCTACACTGCGAAAAAACAAGCGTCCGTTCCTCCCACTCTTGCGGACACGATAGTCGTCGACGACTACCATATGGTTTCCGCGGACGAAGGATTCGCACTTAACGCGGACGGCACCGTCACCAAACTCAAAACAAAAAGCAAAGCGGATAAAAAAGAAATCGTAAAACACGTCGTGTTGTTCATCCTCGGCGCGGCGGGAATAGCGGGCGGCGCAATGCTCCTCTCAACTTACGGCGAAAAACTCGCATCCCTGCTCGGCGTCCCCGACGATATCATCGGCGTCACGATAATCGCGGTCGGCACTTCCCTTCCCGAACTCACCACCGCTATCATATCCATAAAGAAAAAAACGTCGGAAATGTCCGTCGGAAATATCATCGGTGCAAACGTCATCGATATCACCCTCATTCTTCCCCTTTGCTCGTTCATATCGGGCGGCGCACTTCCCGTTGCGCAACAAACTCTCGTACTCGACCTTCCCTTCTGTCTTGCGGTTGCGTCGGTTGCGCTTATCCCCGCACTCGTCAGCGGAAAATTCCATCGTTGGCAAGGCGGACTTCTCCTTGCGGGTTACGCGACTTATATCACTCTGCTTATACTCAACGTACTTGGAACGATAAGCATTTTCTAAAAAATTCGATATATGAAAAACACCGTCCGAGGACGGTGTTTTCTATTGCGCCGAATTTATCGGTTTTCGCAAGTTATGCGATTGCGACTTCCGTCGGCCAGTTTTCGGAAGTGAGCGGGACTTCGACCGCGTCGATATTATAGATATAATTTGCGCTCAAAGTATAATCGCTTTCGGTGAAAGTGACCGAAGAAAGGACGTATCCGTTGACGGTTTCTTCGCCGTCCGCATAGTCGGATTTGATTATCGTCGCGTTGACCACTCCGTCGATTTTCTTATCCGCATTATCCGTGTAAGAATACTTCACGGTGATTTCGGTGCGGACGTAAACGTCGTTCAGATAAATCTCTTTGCCTTCGTAAGAAATCGTAGCATCGTCGTCGTTGGGCATTGCGTTTTTGATTGCCGCCATACGGCTGTTCGCCACGTTGAGTCCGCTGTTGGAAACGAGGCTGTTGGCAAGATTAACGTCGTCGACGTAATTCTCGTCCACGAAACCTTCGTTTTCGACTACGCCGTCTATTCTCGAAATGCAATACGGGCCGACGTAACTATCATCGCTCTTCTTGTAGTCGTACGCATAATAGTAAGTTTTGTTGGACTCTACTCCGCCCGACAACGTAGAGATATTGCTGTAAGTAACGGTGATATCTCTTTTGTTCATTTCGCTTGCCGGATACAAGAATGCATACGTGACGTAATTTTCGGATGCTTCGCCAGTGCGCTTAACCTCTCCGTCGGTTTCGGAAAAGACGACTTTAAGGTTGGTGACGGAGCCGTCGCTGATGATTCTGAACGCTTTGGACAAGGTATCCTCCGCCTCTTTCGCAGTCAACGCTTGTGAAGTTTCCGCAGGAGCGTCGTCCTTGTTGCAGGCGACGAGCCCGACTGCAAAACACGCGATAATCGCGACGACGGCAAGAAGCGCCGAAAGTTTGCTAATAACGTTTTTCATGTTTATCCTCTTATAAGATTATTTGCCTTTTTTGTCGAATACTTCGGCAGTGGCAAGCGCGATATCGAGGCCGAGTGCGAAACTATCCGGTTTCAACGCATCTGGGACGTCGCGTCTGTTGTGATAATAAGGTGCGTATTTAGGATTTTGACCCGCTATGCAAGCCGCCTTGACTCCGCATCTGCTGAGTGCCGCCGCATCGGACGCACCGAAAGGAACTCCGCCGTGAGGGAGAGGATGGTTGACTTCGGGATCCGCACACGCTTCGTCGAGAAGTGCGCACACTTCTTTGGAGTTGGAGATAAGGCTGGTCATATCTCTTTGATAAATGGTGAAGTAGTCGTAGTCGGTGAGAGTGTCGAATGCGACGACGTAAGTTTCGACGTCTTGCCATTCTTTCTCGTGTTTCTTCGCCCATGCGGTCGCACCGCGAAGACCCGCTTCTTCCGCACCCGTAAGGAGAGCGCAAACCTCGGTGTTTTCAAAGCGGATTCCGCTTTCTTTGAGGCATTTGAGGACGCTCATTGCGCAGAAGCAACCCGTAAGGTTGTCGTTTGCGCCGGGAGAGAGATACTTGAACGAGCAAACGTAGAACAATCCGATGAAAGGCACGATGGTGCAAAGTGCGAAAATCATGGGCCAAAGTGCGCTTTCGCCGACGACGAGGCTCCAAATGAAAATGCCGATAGTCGCGAACAAGCAGAGCAAATCCACGACGAGGACGCCGACCATAACTTCTTGGCGTATCTTCATCAAAGTCCATTCATAAGCAGAGTCCGCGTGGCCGTTGAAGACTATACGACGTTTGACTTCGCCCGTAGGTTCGTATTTCGCATAGACGTTGCAGGACTGCGTACGAGGCAGGAATCTGTCGATAAGCGGGATGTAGAACAAAAATTCGCCGACCGTGATGACGAGGGAAATAACCGCCATAACGATGGTGACGATATTTGCCGCAAGCACCGCCGCGGGATTATCGGGAATCAGACGCAAAAGTTGAATGAGTGCGCCGAAGATGAGAAGAACACCGATGATTTTGGTGAAACCGACGAGTGCGTGACGGGAAATGGTGAAATCTTCGATTTCAGCGCTATCCGCCCAACCGTTGTCGAGCATTTCTTTCTTCATCCATTCTTGAGCCTTTCTTTCGTTGGGCATGCCGGATTCTCTGGGTCCGATCTCTTCGCAGATATGGCGGATTGATTTCATGGAATAATCCACCGCTTCTTGACGTTTCTCCTTTGAAATAAGCATAATTTTCTCCACGCGTACACGCATAGCGCGCATACAAATAGTTTATTAGTGCAATAATTATAGCATACCGTTTCCGCTATTTCAAGAATTATTTACTTTCCCCGCCCTTTTAACTTAAAAATTGCGGAAACACCACCCTTTCAATGAAGAATCTATCCGCATTTTCACGCCATAATCGCCGTGATTTGTCGATTATCGTTACATGTGTTTGTTATATTGACAATAAGCGTTTTTTGTGCTAACATAGATACGATAACGGAGGAGTTATGGAATATAAAGAAGATTTGCGCATAGTGCGCACGAGAAAACTTTTGAGCAATACCCTTCTCGATATGATGGAGGAGGAATCTCTTGAAAAGATTAGCGTCATCGACCTATGCACGCGAGCAATGGTCAACCGCGCGACTTTCTACGCCCATTTCGAAGACAAGTATCATTTGCTCACTTTCGCCCTCGAAGAGTTGAAGGACGAGATATATTCTCGTTTTAGCAAGGATATGGAAATGGACTCCCCGAAAGAAGCAATCCGCAACCTTGCTTATATGGCGTTCGAGTTTGTTCAGGACAACGAAAATCACGTTGCGAATATCCTCAAATTCAACCGCAACGAAAAGGTCATCTCCACGATAAAGGATTCCTTTGCGCAATCGGTCAAGTATCAATTGAGCAAATTCCGTCAATCCCACCCTCTCCGCGTGCCCCTCACGATAATATCCGTGTGTTTCACCGGTGCGCTTGTAGACCTGTGCTTGTGGTACGTAGACAATCCCGACCGTCACACCGCAAACGAAATCCGCGAATTTGCGGACGTCATCATCGACGACTATCTCAAATAACCAAAACTTCATTAAAATTCAAGGCGCTCTGCAGAGCGCCTTTTTCATAGGTGTAATTTAGCGTCAATCCAAAACGGCATTTTCAATATTCTATCCTCACCTCTTCCCTATTCCCTCTTACTTTTATTATTACCTATTACCTCTTACTTCTTACCTCTTACTTCTTACCTCAAAAAACTCGCCCCGATTGGGAGCGAGTTTTTTGTTTTATTCCGTATCTGTAATCGTTGTAATATTAATGCCGTACAAGTGCCTATCGCCGTTGAAACAATTTGAAGTATTAGTTAGTTTTCCCGTACTATACGTGCTGTCTTCTATACTGCCTGTAAACGTCGTATTCAGGGCGTGTCCCACAATTAAGCCCATTTTGGGCGCATAACTGCTCGACACAGAACTTGTATTCACGTTGCTGATAGACGAATTGGTGATTTTGCTTGTCGAAATACTTCCGCCCGACAAAAATCCGACGGTACCGCCTATTGAATAACTGTTGTCATAAATCGTACTACATATATCGGTGTTATTCAATATATCGCCTTGGAACTCAACGTCGTATGCGTTTCCTACTATGCCGCCGATATCCCCTCTGCTTGCTATTCTTGAGCGGCTGTCTTTATAACCGAATCCACATATGCTTACCGTTGAGCCCGTCATCCAGCCGACCAATCCACCTACTATCGCATTAGGCGCATTCACTATTATGTTGCCATAAGCAAAGCATTGGAATAATCCGCCCTCGTTGCTTGTCCCTGCAATCGCGCCCACGTATATGTTTTTAGTGGAATTATAGTTTGACGCCGTAGTTATATTTACGCCCTCTATAATCACGGAGCTTTGCAATGCCGTTATGTTTTCAAACAGCCCGTAACGTTGCAAACTATCGTTTTTAATAGTAATATTTAGCCCTATTATTTTGTGAGCGTTGCCGTGCAGCGTACCGCTATAGACGGGAATAGGAGTCCATTCGCTGTAAGACGCCGCTAAATTTATGTCGTTACCCAAATAAACGTCGAAACTTTTATTAGTTCTAAGATTATACAACTGTAATGCGTTCGTTATATAATATTTTGTCCTATTGAAAAGTCCGGTTTGAGTATATGAATAATCACAATTTATAGCGCGTTGAGATAAATTTGCGGGGACGTATATCGTGCCGACAGAGCCCGCATTTGCAACTTTTACGTGCGTAATGGTAAAAGATGCGTAATCATAAGCGTTTTTCGACACCAAGTCCGCAAGCACGTCCACACCGCTAATATCCGCATACTTATTTATAACGAATCCATTGTCATCGGCATCTGCACCTTCCAGTTTATAACTCAACCCTACGACGTCGTTCGGCAAAGTAAACGTCAAAAGGACTTGATTTACGTAATCGATTTCTATGGAAACTTCAGATCCGTCGACGGTGTATTGCACGTTTAAATAGAACGATTGATTGGGACCGACCAACGTAGCGACTGCCGACAAATCAACTACCGAAGATATGGTAATCGTATCAACGCTGTTAAAATTCTCCGGTTCGGGACCGGAATAGGATATAGGTTCTATGTTTATTCCCTCCACGGTCAGCGCAAATTTATAAGTGTGTCCGCGCGGTATGGTTACGCTGGTTCCAGAAGTCGTCAAATACGGACTTGTTCCGCCGTCTTGATAAATCGTCCATACATAACTTGCCTCGCCTATGGTGAATTTCGGGGTGACGGTAACGTTGCTTGATGATTTTATGCCCAAATAATACGTCTTGCCTGCTGTCAAAGAATTTGTGCAGATATAGTCTTTGCTAACGGGCATTAAATTGACGATTTGTTTGCCGTCTTCCGTCCTTATAGAGTAAGACAAATCGTCCGTCGTAAGTCCCGCGAAAATGAAATTGTATGTCGCATCGGATGCGGCATTGCTCGGCACGACGAATTTATAATATACGTAGTTCTCTCCCGCGGAGAGGGTAATAGACGGATTTTCGCCGACCGAAAGCGTTCTTGTCACGGGAGAAATCCCGACGGTCACGTTTTGCGTGTCGTCTTGAGTTTTCTTGACGAGAATATAGTAATCCGTCCCTTGTTCAAAGTATTCCTCAAGCATCCATTTATAGTGGGTGTAATAACAATGTGATAATTGCTTGTTTGCGTCGAGCGTGTAAACATCCGTCAAAACAGCGTTTTCTCCGCAATTTATTGCATAAAAACCGCTTGTAGCAGGACGATATTTCATCGCGTAAACGTCGTTGTAATCGAGCGCAAAACTGTTGCTTGCCCCTGCATTTGCATATTCAATTGCGAAAGTGCCGTAACAAGGAGAGGTGGACGTATTTCTCATTTCAATCGTATACGGGACGTTCTTTTTGAGATATACGTTGTATATTCCGTTTTGAGCCGTTTGTTGCGCATCGTTCAAATAGAGTGCGAACGTGCCGGTTTGCGCAATCGTATAATTGCCCGTATATTGAGGGGTGTAAGCAAACGTTTGACTTCCATCGGGGAGCATATAGTATTCGTTAGTGTTGAAAGTAGTGGCAGTTTTCGTATAAGGGCTGTTGATATCCATACTTATAGTATCGGTGTTCAAAAATGCCGTTACGTTATTATTTGTTCTATTTACGACTTTCAACGCGATATCGAAATAAATCTTCCCATAGGGCATAACTCCGTCTGCTCTGTCGGTGTGTGAAATATTGAAAATTCCTTTTGCATAGTTGTTTTCCCTGAACAAAAGTGAGTTATTATCCGAAGAATTCAGCGTAATGGCGGACCCTCTAATGAGATTGCCATAATGCGCATATTGCGTTGCGCGAGTGTTGTACGTGCTGAATCCTGAATAATAGTAATTTTGATTGGTTTCATCATATGATATCTCTTCGTTTGCGGAATCCACTATGTTTTTTAGAGTTACACCAGTATTTGTTATTGAGAAAATATTGCCTACGTATGGTGTCATACTAAGTACGCTGCTTACGCCGATTTCAAGCACCTGCTTAAATGTTGCGTTTTCATTGCCTGAAACAATATTTGTTGAACTATAATCATATCTGTTTCCAATTATGAAATAACCATAATCGTTGTCTACGTTATATCCGATATCGCCTTGATTCAATGAATCCGCATTATATATTCTCGATGCAAATGAAATATCTTTTAGTTGATATTGTTTAGATTGTACAAAATAATATTTTTCAATTAGATTTAAGGAATCGCACTGTACGCTTATAGCCGGAATAACAGCATTCGCAATATTATTTGTGAAATTTATGTGTATAGTTTCTGCAGTATAGATGCTTCCGTTAGATGAATTATAATAATGTATTGCTGCACTGCTTGAGGAGATATAATAGTAATCTGCCGAAAAAACAGTAGTTATAGATATTGTTGCCTCATAGTCTATAAGGACCTCATCAATTTTAAAAATTATAACCGTAACTTCATTATATCCCTCGTTACTTCTTGAATTTATATAATAACCATAAGGAGCGGTAATATTTATATGTTCACCTGCCGTAGAAAAATATTGTTTAGGAATAATGTTTACTATGCTATCATCAGCAAAAATTGTCGCTTTCATTCCTTCACCGACTCTGCGAGAAAACGAACACCCACTTCTAAAATAGTCTCGGCTGAAGAAGTCGCTATAAGTTGACATATATTGCATCCGAGCACTTTTTGCATCTGCGATATAAGCCTCAATATATGATACCTCACTATCGCCGCCGTTCAAGTTTAAATTTGTATCTGCTTCCGATGCAAATGCTACACTTTCATTGGATAAATTTGTAACACAAACCACAAGCATTATAGTCATAATTAACATAAGTACAACTGTATATGATTTCTTCTTAATATTCATAATTTTTCTCCTTAATGCGTTTTGTATAAAAACCCGTAGATGTTTATCTTAAACATTATATCGTTAAATTCCTTATATGCCTCATATCTAAAATTTACAGCTTGCATCCCTGTTGGTCCATATCCAACATTAAACGTAAAATGACCATCATCGTTAGTTGCAGTCAACAAATAATGTTCGTCACGTAAATTTCCTTCTTCATCGTAATCGTACAGAAACGTTTTTTCATATGCATATTCAAGGTTGCCGATGCATATTTTTTCTTCATCTATAACAATTTTACTTATAAAATTGTTCAAATATACGTTTACCCAATCCGCCATTTCTTGCGTTATAAAATCATATTGGAATTCACTTTCCGTAGTAATTACTTTTCCAATTTCGAGATATTTTGTGTTTGTATAATTAGCGGTGCTATAGGTTGAGCCACCCATTGAAAATGCTATGCTTTTTTCAACATTATCATACGTGCCGTAAAATTGTCGGACGTCCCATTTCGATAGCGGTTCTTCCTCATTACACGCCGTAAATGCAAATACGCATGAAAACGCCATCGAAATTATCAATACAAACAAAATGAGTTTTTTCATAATCTACCTCCAAAACTTTTGTTTCAAAAAATGTGATATTGCAATAAAACTTCTATTTTTATTTTACTTGTAAACTTATGCGTTGTCAATACGGAATTTTAGTCTTAATTTGTCGCTTTTTGTCTGCAAAATATTGCACGAAATTCTATCCTCACCTCTTCCCTATTACCTCTTACCTATTACTTCTTACCTCAAAAAAAATCGCCCTCGAGTTTTTTTCGGGGGCGAGATTTTTTTACTTTTTGTTTTCGTCGGGGTTCGTTTTGCAACCGCTGCAATACGGGCAGGACGAACAGTCCGAACAACAAGTGCCTTTGCCTTTTTTCTTTCGCACTATCGACGCGATTATCACGCCGACGACGAAGAGGCAAGCGATTACTGTGATTGCGATTTCTATAGGGCCCATATTACTCCTTTACTTTTTTGAATTTGCCGAAGAAGTTTTTGGCTTTCGTCCAATCGATTTTGCCCTTGTTGGTGAGGACGATGAGGGTTATCACGACCGCCCAGAGAGGGATGAAGATTGCGAGAGGCCAAATGAATTCGCCGACAAGATATATCATCATGGACACGATATACGATGTGCCGATCCAGAACAAGAGAGTCATATTGAAACTCTTCTTGTTAGGGAGTTCCGCTTTTGCCGTCGCAACCGCCGCGAAGCAAGGGATTGTCAGCATGTTGAACGCGATGAAGGAGATAAGTCCCGCGGTGGTGATGCCTGTATTTTGCACCATTGCCGCGACTGCGGATATACCGCCGTCCACGTCTACGTCTATCATTCCGCTTGCCGCAACCGCACCGAGAGTGCCGAAGGTCGCGATGACGTTTTCTTTTGCGATAAGTCCCGTGAGCGCCGCAACGACGAAGAGCCAACTATATCCCGAAAGTTGAGAGCCGAATCCGAGGGGCGTGAAGAGCGGTGTGATGATTCCGCCTATGCCTGCCAGGATACTTTCCGCCATTCTTTCGTCGGGGAGGAAGTTCCAGTTCCAATTGAAGTGGCTGAAGAACCAAATTACTATCGTGGACGCAAGGATTATCGTGAATGCTTTCTTGACGAAGTGTTTCGTCTTGTCCCAGAGGTGCGCCATCAAGTTTTTGAATTGAGGCAGGTGATATGCGGGGAGTTCCATAATGAACGGAGGCACGTCCCCTTTCATCGTGGTGTTTCTCATGAGCAGTACCGCGCAGATTGCGACGATGACGCCCAAGACGTACATGGAATAAGTGATGACGTCCGCGTTGCTGAATCCCGTTTGAGAGATTATCGCTCCCGCGACTGCGGTGAGGATAGGCAGTTTCGCTCCGCAACTGAAGAACGGAATAACTCTGACAGTTGCTACTCTTTCGTTTTCGTCCGCAAGAGTACGGGTGTTAATCATTGCGGGGACGGAGCAACCGAAGCCCATTATCATAGGCATGAACGATCTGCCCGAAAGTCCGAATTTACGGAAGATTCTATCGAGGATGAACGCTACGCGCGCCATATATCCGCTGTCTTCGAGGATTGAGAAGAACAGGAATAGCAACAATATTTGAGGCAAGAATCCGATGACTGCGAACAATCCGCCGAATACGCCGTCGCATATGAACCCGACAACCCAGTCGGATGCGCCCGCTTGCACGAGCCCTTCCCCTATCGACGTGTTGATGAGGTCGGTGAGAGTGGTGAGCAAGTTGGTGAGAATGACGCCGGGTGAATACACGCCCTCTTCGTATCCGAAGAACGTATTCACGCTGATTTCGGAGCAATATTCGTCGATACTGCTGACAAACGCAACTTCTCCGTCCGCTATTTCGACTTCCCATTTGCCGTTTTCGTCCGCATAGTAGGTCGCGTTTTCGTCTACGGTCATTTCGTCTACGTAGAGAATGTTGTGTCCTGCGTCGTATACGTAACTCTTTGCCTCTACGGATTCAAGACTGCCGTCTTCCGCGAAAGTCAATTCCGCTTTGAAACCGTCTTCGGTGTAGTACGTTACGTTTTCGTCGTAAGGCGTGGACGCAAAGTCTGCGACTACGCTTGCGTTTTGGTCGAGATATGCAACCGCTTCTTTGTCGAACACTCCGCCTGCGCCGAGGAAAAGCAAGTCTTCGGAGAACGTCAGGTGGAAGACCAAGAAGAGTATCACGAGGAAGATCGGGATACCCCAGACCTTATGAGTGAGGACTTTGTCCACTTTGTCCGACTTCGACACGACTTCCGTCTTGTTTTTCTCGTGTCTGGTCAGGACGGACGAATAGTTTTTGGATATGTATTTATATCTGCTGTCCGCGATGATTGCCTCGAAATCTCCGCCGAAAGTGTCGTCTTCAAAGGTCTTTTTGAATTCTTCGACCATTGTCGCGGAGGACGGATGGTCTTTGACTTCGAGTTCGTCGAGTTCTGCAAGTTTGATTGCGTGGAAGAGTGCGTTGCTGACGCCTTGTCCGTCGAGTGCTATCTTGCAGTCGTTGACGAGGTGCATAAGGGAAGTGCCTTCGAGTACGCTCTTGCCTTGACGAGGAGTTTTGCTTGCCTCGTACGCTCTTTGCATAAGTTCTTCGAGTCCCTTTTCGCGGAGTGCGGAAATGGATATGACGGGCAAACCGATTTTTTCTTCGAGTTTTTTCGCGTCGATTTTGTCGCCGTTCTTCTCCACTACGTCAATCATGTTGAGCGCGATGACCATAGGCACGTCGATTTCCATGATTTGAGTGGTCAGATAGAGGTTTCTTTCGAGGTTGGTCGCGTCTACGATATTGATGACGCAATCGGGCTTTTCTTCGAGAATGTAGTTTCTCGAAATGACTTCTTCGGGGGTGTACGGAGAAAGCGAATAAATGCCCGGAAGGTCTACTATCGAAATAGGCTCTTCGCATTTTTTGTATACGCCTTCTTTCTTATCGACGGTGACGCCGGGCCAGTTGCCTACGTGCGCCGTCGAGCCCGTCAGACTGTTGAACAACGTCGTTTTGCCGCAGTTAGGGTTGCCTGCAAGTGCGAAATGTTTCATTTCTTAACCTCCATAGTAACCACTGCCGCTTCGGTCTTTCTCAACGTGAGTTCGTATCCTCTGATAGTGACCTCGATGGGGTCGCCGAGAGGAGCGCGTTTGCGAAGATAAACTTCCGCACCGGGCGTTACGCCCATATCGAACAAACGACGACGGATTTTGCCGTCCCCGCCCACGGATTTGATTATTCCTTTTTCGCCGATGACGAATTGGTCTAATTGTTTCTCCATATAGTTTCTCCTTTATGCTACAAAAATTTTCATTGCCAAATCTCTGTCCAAAGCAAGACGACCGTCTTTTATAAGGCAAATCGTACTTCCGCCGCTTTGGGATATTATTCTCATCACCGAATCAATCGTGATGCCGAGGCTTTCAAGATGCTTTTTCGTTTTTTCGTCCGTGAGAATCTTTACTATCCTCAAATCTTTTCCTATTGGCGCGAATACCAAAGGCATAATTTCGTCCTCCAAATGTGAATACTATTTCATATTTCGCCTTCATTATATGCATAACGCAGTCTTATGTCAAGCAAAATATGAAACTTTTTTCATATTTCGTAAATTTCGTTTGCTTTTTTTTGATAAAGTTATATAATAGATATATAAAATAATAATATCCATTAAGACGAGGTGCTATGGCTGATACCGTAAGGACGCCCAGACAACAGCGTTCTATCGACAAAAAGAATAAAATTATCCGCGCGGGGTTTGAACTTTTCTCCGAGGTTGGCTACTACAACGTCAACACCGCAGAAATCGCAAAACGCGCAGGCGTGTCGACAGGCATAGTCTACGGATATTTCAAAGATAAGCGGGATATTCTTCTCGACGTCCTCGACCTTTATATCGACAGCGTAACCAAACCCGTCATGGATTTGCTCGATATGATGACGTATCCCCTAAACTTCGACGAAATCATCCCCAACGTCCTCGACAGCATGATTGCGACGCACGAAAAATACGCGTCTATCCATCAAGCGCTCTACTCCCTCACCTCGACGGATTCTCTCGTTGCGGAGAAGTTTATGAAACTCGAAAGGATGATGACGGATAAATTCGTGGAAAAACTCGAATCCCTCGGCTACGACAAGGACGGACTTTACGAAAGAGTGCACCTTGCTATCGAAACCGTGCAATCCTATTCGCACGAGTGTGTTTTCGACCGTCATCCCTACCTTGACTACTCCAAAATGCGCCCCGTCTGCATAAACGCGGTCAAGAGTATATTGGTAGAATAACTTTAGTATACTAAATTGCTAAAGAGTGACTTAACCGCACAGAATTGCGATTTCGTCGGTTGCACCCCTCTTGATTTCGTGAAAAATCGGTCGTATATTATAGTCAGTAGCGATAAATAAGTCCAAGACGAATTATCGTAGAAAGTTTGCCGCCCAGGTCAAAGCGAGTCTATCCTCCTCGGAAAATAATCGCCAGAAACGGGTGGCGATTTATTTTTATAAATAAAAATCCACCAGCCGAACTGGTGGTTTTTAATTTGTCTTTTGCTATGCCGTTTTTGCGGTTTGTTTTATGGATTTTGCAACGTTTATATAGTGGTCTGCAACCCTCTCCGCACCGGTGACGAAAGATAAGTATTGCGCACCTACTTCCGCACTGCACGTCCCGTCGTTCATTCGCACTATATGTTTATCCGTCATTTCTTTCGATAAGTCGTCTATCTCGTCCTCTATTTCCACTGCGGAAAGATAGGCTTTCATATCTCCGTCCACGTAGGCAATCATCGCTTTTTCATACAAATTCGCTATCTTATTTTGCATAAAGCGGATTTCGTTTTCGGCATCTTTCGACAATTTTCCGCCGAAACTTTTGAGGGCGGATGCGTATTCTGTTATATTTTCCGCATAATCTCCCACTCTTTCGAGGTCTGTTATGGAGTGATATGCGGTCGCAAGATATTTCGCGTCCCCTTCACTCAATTCGCATTTCGACAATTTCACTATAAATCCGACCAATTCTTTGTTGAGAAAATCCAGTCTGTTTTCGTTTTTCTCAAACGTTTCGAGTTTTTCAAAATCCAGAGTGCATATCATATCGCAAGCGACGTCGAAATTTTCTATTGCGGTTTCCGCCATTCCTACGATTTCGTTTTTCACCTGCTGCACGGCGATTGCGGGCGTTGACAACAAATGCTCCTCAACGTATCTGAATCCGAGAGGCTTATCCTCTTTTCTCCCGTCCGATTTTTTGTCGGGGATGACGAGCGCGACCAGTTTCACAAGGTATTTCGTAAACGGCAAAATCACCGCGACCGTAACGCAATTAAATATGGTATGAAACATTGCAAGTTGCGTTTGAGGCGCGGACGGAAACGCCTTTTCAAAGAGCGTGCCGAAAGTTATTTTCCCCGCGCTCCCCTCTCTCATCGCCATTCCGAGCAACATAAACAAGGCGACGCCGATAACGTTGAACAATAAGTGTATGAGTGCGGCGCGTTTTGCGTTTCTCTCCCCCGCGACCGACGCGATTATTGCGTCGATGCAAGTGCCGATATTCGCGCCCATGGTTATGTAAATGCCTTGTTCGGGATTGATAAGCCCCGCAACGACCATAGTGATTGCAATGGAAGTCATCACCGACGAACTGTGTATGACCGCCGTCAGCAACGCCCCGATGACGACGAGCAGTAGCGGATTTCGTATGCGCGCAAGGAAGAGCGTGACTTCGGGAAGAGCGGCAAAACTATCCATAGACCCGCTCATCATGGATAGCCCTATAAACAGCATGCCGAATCCCGCCAAAATTCCGCCCAGTCTTTTCAGCGAATCCTTTTTTGCAAACGCAATAATCCCTGCGCCTATCCCTGCAAACGTTGCGAAAATCACCGTCGTGGAAATCGTATTCGTCCCGAACATTCCGAGAGCAACGAGTTGTCCCGTCACCGTCGTGCCTATATTCGCGCCGTATATGATGCTTGCCGCCTGCGTCAAACTCATCATCCCCGCGTTCACGAAACCGATGACCATAACAGTCGTCGCACTCGAACTTTGTATAACGGCGGTGGTCGCTGCGCCTATCCCCACTCCGACGAGTTTACTCTTCGTAATTTTTGAAAACAGCGCGCGCAATTTGTCACTGCCAACGGATTCCAAATTCGAACTCATAGTATTGCAGGCAATCAAGAAAAGTCCTATGCCCGCAACCAACGTCAATACTGCGGTCGCAATCGTAACAGCCATAATAATCTCCTGATATTCGTTGCCTAAATTTTAGCAAAACGATATCAACGGATTATTCGAAAAGTGTAAAATCAATGTAAAAACCGCCTATTTGGTATAGATAAAGTCTTTATTCTGCGAAATCCGAAATCAAACGGGGATTTTCACGACGACCGTCGTGCCTTCTCCCTCGACGCTGTCGAGGGTTATTTCCGCATCGTGTATTAGGCATGCGTGCTTGACGATAGAGAGCCCCAGTCCCGTGCCTCCGACCTCTTTCGAACGGCTTTTATCCGCCCTGTAAAATCTCTCGAAAACTCTTTCTTTATCCGCATCGCTTATTCCGATTCCCGTATCCTTGACCGTCACGACGGCGTAGTCGTTTTCTCTTTTAACTCGCGCAAAAATCTTTCCGCCCGCCTTATTGTATTTGATTGCGTTGTCCAGCAAATTGAAGGTTATCGCATACAGTTGTTGACGCACTCCTTTGACGACGACGGAATCAAAATCCGTTTCGACGCAGACGCCCATGGACTCTGCGTTTGCCCCGAGTCCCCGCACGCTCTCCTCTGCGATTTCTTTCAAGTCGACCGCCGTTTTGACGTCCTCTTTCAACCCCTCGTCGAGAGCGGATAACTCGATTATATCCTCTACAAGAGCAATAAGCCGTTGCGCTTCTTGATATATCTGCCCCGAAAATTGTTTGACGTCTTCGTCTTTCACGACGCCGTTGTAGATGAGTTCCGCGCACCCCGATATGGAATGTAGCGGCGTTTTCAATTCGTGTGAAACGTTTGCCGAAAACTCCTTTCTCATCTTCTCGGCAAGATATTTATCCGTGACGTCGAGTATCAAAATCGCATATCCACCGTTTTCGTATTGCTTGCGCACGGGCGTTACGCTGATTTGATATATCCCGTCCCCCTTTTCCACGACGTAACTTTCCTTTGTTTCACCGGCAGGAAATTTTATATCCTTTCCTCCGCCTATTTCGTTTATTTTTTGTCCCACGCAATCGCCGTCTGCGCCCGTATATTTCTTTGCTGACGGATTTATCGACAATATTTCCCCGTCTTTAGACGCAAGGATTATCCCCTCGCTCATATTAGCGGTCGCGCAATCGAATTCTTCCTGCTTCTTTTTAAGCAATTTTTCCTGTTTTTTTATTTGTTCTTTCTGCGCCTTTATTTTGTCGAAAAACGGTTGCAAATTGCCGTAACAAGCGTCGTCGCTCGGATTGTCGAGGTCGTATTCGTTTATGGGTTTTGCGATTCTCTTCGAGATGATTGCCGCTATCGCGATAGACGCCGCTATCACCACCGCAAAAGTGACGAACACGGGATATAAGAGTTTCAGGCACAATATCAATGCGGAATATTCCGTGCAGGATATGCGCAATATTTTGCCGTCGTCAAGGCGTTTTGCAAAATACATTCTGCGCTCCACAAGAGTAGAAGAATATCTCGACGAATAACCTTGTCCGTTTTCTATCGCCTCTTTCACTTCCTCTCTTTCGATATGATTTTCCATATTCGACGCGTCCGAAAAGTTGTCGTACAGCACCCTGCCGTCCTTTTCGATGAGGGTTATGCGATTTTCCTTTTCGTCAAGGCTTTCAAGATATTCGATTCCGCCTATCGACACCCCCGCCGCCACGAAATCCACTTGATTTTCGAGTTGCTTTTTTTGATTTTTAACGAAATAATCGTAGCCGACCCCGATTGCGACGCCAAACGACGTCAACATAACCGCTATCGCTACGATGATTATGGAAACGAATATTTTTCTCGTCATATCAGACCTCGAATTTGTAACCCACTCCCCGCACCGTCTTGACGCACTCTCCGCACTTCCCGAGTTTCGTGCGCAAAGTTGCCACGTGTACGTCGATAGTCCTCGTTTCTCCCAAAAATTCCTCTCCCCATATTGCGAACAATAATTGCTCACGCGTGAATACAACCCCCGCGTTTTTCGCAAGATATCGTATAAGTTCGTATTCTTTCAGCGTCAGCACAACCCTTTCGCCGCAGACGAAAACCTTTCTTTCTGTATGGTTTATCGTAAGGTCGCCCGCAGATATGATTTCTTTATCCGCGCCGTTTCTTCCGCTGCGACGAAGTATCGCTTTCACCCTCGACACCATTTCCATCATCCCGAAAGGCTTTGCAAGATAGTCGTCCGCACCCGCATCGAGCCCCACGACTTTGTCGTATTCCGTCCCTTTTGCAGTTGTCATAATCACAGGGACGTCCGCCGTTTCCGCCGAATTTTTGAGCCGCCTTAATATGCTCAATCCGTCCTCGCCGGGCAACATAATATCAAGCATAATAAGTTCGGGGATTTCTCTTTTAAGTCCTGCATAAAGCCCTTCCGCCGACTCGAATCCCTCCGCGCCGAATCCCGACGCTTTCAGCGTATATATCATCATGTTTCTGATGCCGTCATCGTCTTCTACGCAATATATCATATCTGCCTCCGAATTTATCATAGCATATATCCGGAAAATACGAGGTTAAAATTATGTAAATTTTCTCCCGCCTCGACGTAAAAAATCCGCCGAATAAACGCGCGTTGGCCACTGCGTTTCGTGCTTTTTAATAAGCGTATATTTGCAAGACGTATGCCATAAATAAAAATCATATTTGATTTAACGTTTTCTATTCAAAAAAAATATACCTTGCAAAAATTCGGTACGGCGGTTATAATCAAAAAAAATGTGAGGTGCGGTTTTATGGGTGACGAAGACGTTATATTGCAAAAGACAATAGCATTCTCGCATTGCGATTATTAGTTTTTTGTGTTTTATTGATTGCAACGTCGAATTTGCATATGGATATAAGCCATATTTGTTTTTTCGTTATATCGTCCGATTTTAGCCTTTATATAGCAAAATCACACCAATAAACCCCGCTTATCGAAAGGAGGCGCGTATGGCAAATTTCACGAAGAACGAAATCAAAAAGACTTTCATTGCATTGTTGCGAGAAAAATCATTGAACGAGATAACCGTTAAGTGCATAGTTGAACGCTGCGGAATCAATCGAAATTCGTTTTATTATCATTTTCAAGATTTGCCCGCTTTGATTGAGGAAATCGTCAAAGACGAGGCGGAGGCAATAATCAAAAGTTATCCGTCTATAACAACGATTGTAGAGTGTTTCGACGCAATCGTTGCGTTTGCCTCTTCAAAAAAGAAAGTCATTTTGAATATCTATCATTCCGTAAGTCGCGAGGCCTTCGACAGAAACTTGATGATGGTTTGCGAGCGATTTGTGAGAGAGTACGTTGATAGCGCGTTGCCAAGCGTGTCGCGCAAAAACAAAGATACTATTATCGATTATTATAAATGCACCTGTTTCGGGGTGATAATGGATTGGCTCGAACACGATATGGCGGAAGAATACGTAAAAGCAACGAGAGAAATATTCGTCCTCAAAAAAGATTTTGCAATCAAAGTCGCCGATTTTTTGCAAGACAGAGTGTAATTTATTAGTCAATTTTGCTTGGATGCCTAAAATTCGAACGATAAGAGCAGTTTGTCCGTATTCAAAATTTCGACGGTATTGTATTATTCTTTCGAGCAACTTTTGAAGTCGCTCGAATAATGCAAATGCGAGGTGAAAGAATATGGCGAAGACCGAAAAGGTTGTTATTCCTCAAATAGACGGCAAGTTGAACGCGCATTTTTTGAAAATGCCAAAGAGCATCGAGAGTGCAAGCGGTATAGAAATTAACGGCAGGCTTATAAAGAGCCTTGCGTTTACGACGGACGTTGCGGTGATTTGTAATTGCAACGCCGATGCGCTTTTTTGCGTTTATCCGTTTACTCCCCGTCCGACCATAAACGAATCGATAATTAAAATATCCGCGTTCCCTGTGTTTTGCGGCGTGGGCGGAGGCACGACAATGGGCGTCCGCACGGTGTCCCTTGCAAAATCCGCAGAGGCGCAAGGCGCAATCGGAGTGGTGTTAAACGCGCCCGTATCCGACTTGAATTTGCTTGCGGTGTCGAACGCCGTCGATATCCCCGTCGTTATAACCGTGGTGAACGATAAAACGAACGTACAAGGACGACTTGACTGCGGTGCAACGATTATCAACGTGGCATGCGGTGCAAAAACGCCACAAGTGGTGCACAAGATAAGAACGGAGTTCCCCGACGTGCCGATTATGGCGTCCGGAGGCAAGACGGATAGAAGTATTCGCGAAACGATAAACGCAGGCGCAAACGCCATCACGTATTCTATGCCATCGTCGAAAGATTTGTTTAGAGAACTAATGGACGAGTATAGGTCGTAAATTGCAAAGTCGACGAACAATTATTTTGCCACCGATCCGAAATAGTCCTCGTCATATCATCTTCCCTATTCTACGTACAATTTTCTGCGTAGAGGTACGAAAAATCCGCCGAATAAACGACGGATTTTATTTTGTTTTTATTTACGGCTCGAATTATATATGCAAGTCCTTTTTACAAAACACGACGTTACCGATTGTTATCCCAATCCCGCCTATCGCTATCAGCACCAAAAACTCCCAAATAAGGTCGGTGGAGAGCGATACGATATGGTCGATATTATATAGGCTGAACAAATTGACGTACTTGAAATACTCGAAGAAACTAATACTCGACGAGCCGTAAGTTACAAGCAACGTCAAAACAAAAAACGCTCCGAACACTCCGCCCGACGTGGCGTATGATTTTTTCACTCTGTCGAAGATGCACGAAAACGCAAACGCTATTCCGCCGCATGCAAAAAGCAAGGCGAAAGTCCCCGTCCCCAGCACGGCGATTTTTCCGTAGTAATCGTCGAATCCCCTGACGGCAAATCCTATGATTAGTGCAACCGTAGTCGCAAAGCATAGGAAGAATATCGAGCAAACGAGATATATCGATTGCGATATGGAAAAGGTCTTTCTCTTAATCGGCGCGGACAGCAAATAAGACAAACTTCCCGTATCCACCGAGGAGGAAACCAGCATGTTTGCAACGACGGTGACGAATATCAATCCGACAATCATGAACAATCCGCCGTCGTATAAGACCATAGATAGAATGGATATGACGCGCGCCGCCGCATTCGGGTCGTTTTTGCCGAAAACGAGGGTTAAAAAGAAGTTTATGAACGATAAAACCGCCGTTATTGCAATAATGAACTTATACGTTTGTTTGAAATCGTTCTTCAAAATAGGCGTGCTAATCATTCTTTCGCCCTCCTTCGTAGAACCTCATAAAATACGAATCCAAGGTTTCCTCTTCTTCTTTCAAGGACGCAACGTCAAGCCCCGAAACGCATTTTATAAAGGAATTTATTTCTCCGTTTTTCACCTTGACCTTTATCGCGCCGTCGCCGAGTTTTTCGGGTGCAAACGAATTCAGGGCGCCGTTTTCATATCCGTTCAAACGCAAAACGTAAGTCGTGTAAGCGGCGTTCTTGATATCGCAAACGCCCTTGTCCGCAACGACTTTTCCGTCCTTCAACATAACCACTCTGTCGCACGACGATTCCACCTCGTCGATACGATGACTTGACGTAAGAATGGTCTTGCCGCATTTCTTTTTTTCCTCCATCAATTCGAAAAACGTCCGTTGATTCAGCGGGTCCAAACCGTTTGTAGGCTCGTCCAAAATCAACACGTCGGGGTCGTTCATGAACGCAATTACGATTCCGAGTTTCCTTTTTTCACCGAGGGACATAGTCTTGATTTTCGTTTTGCTGTCAAGGGAAAACCTTTCAAGCAATTCAGCGGAATCATCCCTCTCGGCACGACGCAATTCGCCCGTCAATTTAATAAGTTCGCTCACGGATAAATACGTAGGAAAATTCGTTTCACCGGGCAAATATCCCACTCTTTTTTGGATCTCTTCTCGGTCTTTGAAAGTATCCTTATTAAATATCGTCGCACTCCCTGAATTCGTCTTCAAAAAGCCCATCAAAATGCGAATAGTCGTTGACTTTCCCGCTCCGTTAGGTCCCAAAAATCCAACCGTTTCTCCGTCGCGCACGTCAAACGACACGTCGAAAATCCCTCTTCCGTTTCCGAAATCTTTCGTGACGCCCTTCAATTCAATCGCCATATCTCCTCCTTTTTCTCCTTATATCCACTCTCTCATAATGCCATTGTACTCGCCGATTATTACACCATCCTCAAAAATTTCTTACAAAATCATTAATTTTTTCTTTCATTTTCTTATCCGCTCACCCTAATCTCCACACCCAGTCCCCCGCCACTCGTTCTGCCTATTATTAGTAACACTATACGTCAAATAGTCTTTCTCTTTAAATATTGACTTGAACGCGATTGAATCGTATAATATTTATAAGTCTTTCTTATCTAACGGGAGGGAGTATGGAAAACTACGATAGATGCAAAAATTGCGGCAAGCCCACTATGACGGGATTTAATTTTTGTCCGTTTTGCGGGACTTCGCTTGTGGAAAATGCAAACGAAACTCATTCGGTGCAAGAACTCGCCGGCACGAGCATCCGACAAGAAAATAACGGCGTGAGCACACGACAAAACGTCCCAAACGAGCGCATAGGACAAGTCGCAAACGAAGTCGATATAATCGAACTCGACGAGATCGTCGAAATTCCGCTTGAAGAAGTTAAGTCCGCAGACAACGTTTCGACCGACCTCAAAGAACCCGTCAAAACTCCGAGCCGCAAATTAAACGACAAATTGTTCGCAGACAAGCACGTACAAACAGTATTCAAACATTCTCTCATCCTGCTTTTATGCGCGCTTATGTTTGCGTTCTCGTTCTGCCCTATTTATTCCATTGAATATGGCGACTTTGTATATGCCTCGAATTCAGAAGACACTTTCGATATATTGCCAACGGACGCTATCGCTCTTATGTTCGCCACCGCACGAAACTACGACCCCGAAGACGACGAGCGCAAAATCGAAAGACTTGAAGAAGATTTAATTCAGGCACATGAAGACTTCGAAGAATCATTTAAAGACGACTACAATCCGCGCACCGAGAAATATAAACTATCGGCCGAAACAAAATCGCTTTTGCGCAAATATATTATGGCATATTTGAACTACAGTTTGAGCATAAAAGGCAATGCGAACGTTAAAATCGGATATATTCTTGCGGGCATATTCTGTCTTATCAACATTCTCTTCTCTGCGACTATGCTGGCGCTATCTGTAGCAAATCTCGTGTTTGCTATAATGCGTAAGGATGCAAAATTCACGAAGCTCATCGCGTTTATTCCGCTATATCTGTTTTTGGCACTTGCTATTTTGTTCTCCTGTGCAACAACGGCGACAATGGAGATGATTTCGGGATCGCTGATTGCATGCCTATTCTTCTCAAGCCTTGCCACTGTCGCAATATTTGCGGCGTCCGCTTTCAACCACAAAAAGGTCGGCAACATAAAAGCAATCGTATTCAACACGATTACCCTTGCGCTTGCAATATGCGTCGTCGGATGCTGCTTTGCGCCCTCCTTCGTTTCGTCATACTACGTGACCCTTAAAGACAGAGAATCACCGCATGAATACACGTACGAATCGGGAAATTCGGTTATGGCGTCGTTCATCAAAGATGAAACCGATATCGAAGAATTGGACGAAAATTTCGATGACAACAGCAGCCTTGCATATGAATACTACCTTAAAACAGTCACAGAATACTTGTCCGATTTTTCAAATTATTCTCGAAAATACCTTTATCAAAACAACGCTCTTGTTTTTGAATCGGTAAATCAAGCGTGTATAGTTAACGCTACGCTCACCATAATGAACTACTCCACCGCAAGTTTCCTTTCCGCCGGATACATCGTGATTCCGTTTATTCTCATCGCAATGGGACTCTTCGTTTGCATATATCTATTCGGTGGCAAACGCAAAAGCGCGGCGCTATCTTTCCTTGTAATTGCAATAGTGCTTTTGATAATCGCCCTCGTATGCACGATAGTCGTATGCGAAGCAGCCAATCAAGCAATGGCGGAAAACGATTTGGACGAGGTATTCTCACTCTCTCTCGGCGGCGGACTAATAACCGCAATCATATTATCTTTCTGCACTCTCATATCCTCTGCAATCGGTCTAACCGCCCGCCCTAAAAAGAACCTCGCATAACAACAAAACGACCATCTAAATAAAACTTAATATCTCAAAATAAAAAGAACCACTGCCTATCCGGTGGCTCTTTTTATACAGTGGGTAAATTATTTCTTCATTTGCAGCACGCATGATATAGATATTATTTGTCTACACTTTGCCAAAATCAGCAGTTAAAGCGGTTAATTTATACTGTTTATCCTTTGTTTGTAGATATCATGC
>CAZRHE010000019.1:11713-29281 GCA_964599875.1 uncultured Bacteroidaceae bacterium | reverse complement strand
TCGCATATGCGGCTATGTATGAAAATCAATATGCGACTTGGCTCCCCAGTTACGGCCCCGAAATGAGAGGAGGCACGGCGAATTGTTCAGTCGTCATAGACGCGGAAAAGCCCGTCGCATCCCCGATTATCGCAGTGCCCGATTGCCTTATCGCGATGAATAAACCCTCTCTCGATAAGTTTCAATCCACGGTCAAAAAGGGTGGGACTGTCATCATAAACAGTTCCCTCATCAGCGACAAATGCTCCAATCCAGACGTCAACGCATATTACGTGGATGCAAACAAAATCGCACACGACGTCGGCAACGACAAAGCGTCTAACCTCGTCATTCTCGGCGCATATATCAAACTGTCGGGCGTTTTCCCCGAAGACGTAATGCTTAACACGATTGCAAAAGTGTTTGCGGCAAAACCTCAATTCATTCCGTCCAACCAAGCGTGTTTTAAGGCGGGATACAATCTCTTTTGACAAAAATAAGACAATTAAAAACGCACTCAAACGAGTGCGTTTTTAATTATCGATTGATTTAAATTTCAAAAACTTTTTACGGATGAATTTTTGTACGTGCAGAATTTGATTTCGTAACCATTGTCGATTTCGGTTTCGGATTCTTCGACGACCGACCATTCGGGAAGTGCGTCGAGATTTTCGTGGAAGACTTCCGCACTGCCGTCTGCATTTACTTTCGTGATATAAGCAAGGTCGCAATAGGGGAGAAGGGTGCGATACATCATCGCGCCGCCTATGACGTAGACGTCGTTCGTCGGATACTTTTTGATTTCGTCGAAAAGTTCTGTAAGAGAGTGCGCCAAGATATAACCCTTTTCGGTCGCGTCCTCTTGCTCGCCGTCGGGATTCAACACGATATTGATTCTGTTTTTAAGGGGAAGTCCGCCCGGAAAAGAGCGGAGAGTGTTTGCACCCATAACGACGATTTTGCCCGTCGTGTGCTCCACGAAATGCCTCATGTCTTTTTTGAGGTGAAAGAGTAAGTCGTTCTTTTTGCCGATGCCCCACTTTGAATCTACCGCAACTATTAAGTTCATAATTACCTCTAAATCGCGACCTCGATTTTCTTTTCGAGGGGAGTAAACTCATAGCCTTCCAACTTGAAGTCGTCGACCGTAAAATCGTAAAAATTCTTGATTTCGGGGTTTATCGTGAATTTTGGTGCGTTAAACTGCGGATTTTGCAAAATCTCTTCGACGATAGGCACGTGTCTGTCGTATATGTGCGCGTCCGCGATGACGTGCACGAGTTCGCCCGCTTCAAGTCCACTCACTTGTGCCATCATGTGCACGAGGACGGCGTATTGCACGACGTTCCAATTGTTTGCGGTGAGGGTGTCTTGGCTGCGCTGATTGAGAATCGCGTTTAGGCGATTGCCCGTCACGTTGAAAGTGACGGAGTAGGCGCATGGGTAAAGATTCATCTCGTGCAAATCTTGGAAGTTGTAAATGTTGGTCATGATTCGGCGGGAAGAGGGATTGTTTTTCAGGTCGAAAAGCACTCTGTCCACTTGGTCGAATTCGCCCTCGGGGTAGATATGTTTTATGCCGAGTTGATAGCCGTACGCTTTTCCGATAGAGCCGTTTTCGTCCGCCCAACTATCCCAAATGTGCGATTTAAGGTCGTGGATATTGTTTGACTTCTTTTGCCATATCCAGAGGATTTCGTCGATTGCGGATTTGAAAGGGGTGCGTCTTAACGTGAGAATGGGGAATTCTTTGGATAAGTCGTAACGGTTTACTATGCAGAATTTTTTCACGGTGTGCGCGGGAGTGCCGTCAAGCCATTTCGGGCGGACGGGTAAATCGGTGTCCCACGTGCCGTGGTCTATGATTTCTCTGCAAGTATCTATAAAAATTTTGTCGGCTATGCTCATATTATCCTTTTTGCGCCGACGTAAGTCGGCGCATGGTTTCGATTATTTTTCTATTTTGAGTTTTTCGTTGCACGCTTTCACGACGTTTGCGGGGAGTTTGACTACCTTGCGGTCGTAGGTTACAAGACCGTTGAGTTCTTCTTCCACGTCGCTGACTTGGGTGTAGACGGTTGCGGACAAGCCTTTCGCAATCTTGGGTTGAATGACGTTGTCGTAAAGGCGTCTGAAACCTTCCGCGAGTTTTTCGGGACGCTTATAAAGACGATATCCGAAAACTTTGTCGGGGGAGTACATATGGTCCTTGGTGGGCATGGAGTATCCGCCGAATTCGCTGAGCACTTGGCAACGCTTGTCGAAGATAGGCACTCTGATGGGCTTGAAGTAAACGTGGCGAGATTTGAGGTCGCTCGACTTCTTGCCTTGGTCGTTCCAACCGCTGACGCTGTCGATGATTCTGGTCGGGTCGATTTTCTTCATTTCTTCGGTGATGCGGACGGAATCGAATTGTCCCCAACCTTCGTTGAAGGGCACCCAAACCGAAAGGGATACGACGTTTTTGAGATGATTCATGGTTATGCGCATTTCTCTTTCGAATTCCTCCCTGCCTTCCTTATCTTTACGCGCGAGGCAGGCGTAGGCAAGTTCGTTGTCGTCCTTGACGTGGATTTCGAAAAGCGCGAGAGCGCCGATGAAGAGAAGGTTATAAGCCGTGCCGCCGTTGACGAGGTCTTGCCATACGAGGATACCTTCCTTGTCGCAGTGATAGTACCAACGGAGCGGTTCGATTTTTATGTGCTTTCTAATCATGTTGAAGCCCATGGATTTGACGAGTTTGACGTCGTATTCGAGAGCCGCGTTGGAGGGAGGAGTGAGCATGCCGTCCGACCAGTAACCTTGGTCGAGGACGCCGGTGTGGAAGATAGGCTCGTTGTTAAGGCCAAGACGCTTATATCCGAGTTTATCCGTCACAATCCCGAATTTACGCATACCGAAATAGGACTTTATCACGTCGTTTCCGACTTTTATGATGAGATCGTAGAGTTTGGGATGGTCGGGGGACCAGAGTTCGAAGTTTTCGAGTTTAATAACCGCGACGTCTTTTTCGGCGGTCGCTTTCGCTATTGTTTTGTTGTCGTCGACGACGAGAATTTCTGCAACAGCATTCGCGCTCTTGTCGAGTTTGAGGACGACGGTGCCGTTGTCGATATCGGGGAGAATCGTCACGTCTTTGAGATAAACTTCAGGGACGCTTTCGAGCCATACGCTTTGCCAAATGCCCGATTGAGGAGTGTACCAAATGCCGCCGTGTCTCGTGGCTTGTTTTCCTCTTGCGTGATAGGATTTATCCGAGGGGTCGGTGACGACGACTTCGATTGAGTTTTCGCCCGCCTTAATCGCTTTCGTAACGTCGAGGGAGAAGGGGACGTAACCGCCAGTATGTTCTCCGACGATTTGACCGTTTATCGTAACTTCGCAAGCGCAGTCGACAGCACCGAAGTTTATAAAGGTTTTCGCTTTGATGAAATCTTCGGGAAGATTGAAAGTGCGATGATAATAAAGCGTGTCGTGCGGAGTCACCATAGTGCCTTCCGGACATCCCGAAAGCAAGGATTCGGGGGAGAAGGGGACGAGGATTTGACCTTGATAACCGCCGAAACTTTCGCTCGTGCGATAAATGGCGTAATCCCATTTGCCGTTGAGGGTGACGTAACTGTCGCGCACGAATTGCGGACGGGGATACTCTGCGAGCGGTATTTCGCCGACTTCGAAATTGGTTCTCAATCTTATGTGTCTGTTCATAATAACTCCCTTAAAAATTTATTTTGTCGAGGACGTCGCCCTCGAAAGTTTTGATTTCAACGCCGTTTTCGGACAGTATCGCATACGAGCGCGCGCTACCTTTGAAAGGTAAGCCGACCGAGCCTACGCATATGTAGGTCACGCCGTTTTTTACGGTGACGGACGGCACGTGGAAATGCCCGTAAAACACGATATCTCCCGCCTTTGCGCCCGTTGGGGGGAGGTCGGGATTGCACTTGTGTCCGTGGGTGAAAAATACTTTCCGTCCTTCCCAATCCATATCGAAATCTCCGATTATGGGGAAGTTGGATATCATCTCGTCCACTTCGCTGTCGCAGTTGCCCTTGATGACGGTGACGAAAGTCATCGCGTCGTTGAGAAGTTTCGCAACTTGCATAGGCGCGTATCCGTCGGGGAAGGGGTTGCGCGGGCCGTGATTGTAGGTGTCACCGAGAAGGACGACTTTCGTGTTTTCGTCTTGTGCAAGCGCGCCGTCGACTATGCCGAAAAAGGCTTCGAGGTTGGCTGCGCTTCCGTGAATATCCGATGCAATATAAATCTTCATATTTTCCTTATCTGTCGTAGCGGCCGCGGTCGTCGTAATCTCTGCCGTAGCCTCTGTTTCTATCGTAATCTCTATCGCGGTCATAATCTCTGTCGCGATTTCTATCGTATCCTCTATCTCTGTCGTAATCGTCCTCCCTGCGTCCGCGCTCGCGATAATCTCTATCATAGTCGGGGCGGCGGTCGTAGTCCTCGCGCTCGCGATATTCTCTGTCGCGGTCGTAGTCTACCGAATCCCTTTCGCGTCTGCGCATTTCGCGCTTGTCGTCGTAGCCGCGCTCGTTGCGATTAGGCTTGAAGAGAAGTATCGCTATGATGACGGCGGGAATTGCTATGCCGATTATGAGCACCACTCGAAGAGCGGTCGAGGTTTTTGCGGGAGCGTCTACGGCCGTATCCGTATTATCGTTTGCGGGCGTTTCCGCGATAAGAGAATTTCTTTCCGCTTGCGCTATGGGGTGATATTTAATAGTCGTTTCGGTGAAAGAGGTTTTGGGTGCAAGACCGAAAACGGTCGTCGAGTCTTTCATCGCTTGCACGAAGAAGTCGTCGCCGAGAATACCGATAGGTTTGACGGTCCAACCTTCCGCAGAGTTGACTACCATGCCGTCTATCGTGACGTTTCCGACGGTGTTTATCGCGGAGGGTAATGCGTTTTCCGCACTTACCGCGGAATTTGCGGCGGGGGCGGCGGATAAATCTTCGACTTTAATGTTGCCGTTTAATCCGTCTATTCCGAGCCCGACTAAATCACTTGTATAAAAAAGCGTTTTGACGGGGTAGTAATAACTCTCGATGAGATAAAACATAACGCTGCCTTCGTATTGGTCGTAGACGGCGACTTTGGATGCGCCTGCGGTTTCGTTGCCTGCAAGGTCGGAGGGTGCGACGTAGGCGTAAAGCACTTCGTTATCCGCATACGCGACGTCCGCCGTATAGCAAATTATCCCCAGCGAGAGGGTTAGGGCGATTGTCAAGACGACGATTAACGCTGAAATTTTCAAAAAATTCTTCATAGCCATAATATTTTACTATATATATAAACAAAAATAAAGAGTTTAAGTCCAAATTTTTTCGAGAAATTTGCGCGCCGCAAAAATTTTTGTCATAAAACTTTGATTTTTCGCCGTTTCGGGTCTTATGGTACGGATATGGAAGAAAAAGATTTGATTTTGAAAATTTTGGAAATCGAAAGGGAACAAAAACTGCGCTCAAACGACGCTTTGTCCGCTTACAACAGGGACAAAGTCCATTTGAAACAAATGGCGTTTCACCGCTCGAACAAGAGAAATCGTTGGGTTTTCGGCGGAAACAGAAGCGGAAAAACAGAGTGCGGGGCGGTGGAAACCGTTTGGCTTGCGAGGGGGATTCATCCGTACAAGGAAAACAAGGACGACGTGCGCGGTTGGGTGGTCAGTTTAACGCGGGAAGTCCAAAGGGACGTCGCGCAAGCGAAAATTTTGAAATATCTATCTCCGCGATATATAGAAGAAATCGTTATGGTCAGCGGAAAAAAGGGCGCGCCCGAATACGGCATAATCGACCATATAGCAGTGCGCAACGTATTCGGCGGAATATCCGTCATCGGATTCAAGTCCTGCGACCAAGGGAGAGAAAAGTTTCAGGGCACGAGTCTTGATTTCGTTTGGTTCGACGAAGAACCGCCCGAGGATATTTACAGCGAATGTAGGATGAGAGTGTTCGACCGCGCGGGGTGTATTTTCGGAACGATGACGCCGCTTAAAGGGCTTACGTGGGTGTACGACGAAATCGAACTCAACGAGAGAAACGACGACGAAGTCTGGTCGGTGCATATGGAATGGAAAGACAATCCGTATCTCGACGCGGGCGAAGTGGAAAACATGTTGAAAATCACTTCGGAGAGCGAGCAGGAAAGCAGGCGTTTCGGAAAATTTACGACGGGAGAGGGGCTTGTTTATCCCGAGTTCAATCCCGATGTTCACGTCATAGACCCGTTCCCCGTGCCGAAAGAATGGCAGTCGAATATTTCCATAGACCCCGGGCTTAACAATCCGACGAGTTGCCACTTTTACGCGGTGGATTACGACGGCAATTTGTACGTCGTCGGGGAGCATTACGACAGAGGAAAAAGCATCGATTATCACGTGGAAAAGATAAAGGAAGTCGCGCGGACTCTCGACTGGAAAACGGATTCGAAAGGACGACTTGGCGCACTTATAGACAGCGCGTCTAATCAAAGAACTCTTGCATCTGAAAAGAGTGTCGCGGAGTTGTTTTATGAAAAAGGGATTTTGGTGAATACCAACGTAAACAAGGATTTATATAGCGGAATACAGCGCGTAAAGTCGCTGTTGTGTCAAAATCCGCCGCGGCTTTATATCTTCAAAACTTGTGTCAATATGATTCGCGAAATCAAAGGTTATTGGTGGGGAGCAAACGACAGACCTAAAAAAATCGACGACCACGCGATGGACGAACTTCGCTATATGGTGATGAGTTTACCCCCGCCCGCAACCCCCGAAAAACGGGATAAGACGCAGATTGAAAAAGACAAAGAAAAACTGATTCGATTTTCGAGGAGAGAGTTATGGACGAGATGATTTTGAAAGCACTTTTGAAAAAGGCAACGGGCTATTCTTACGACGAAGTGACCGAAGAATACGGCGTCGACGCGGACGGAAACACCGTGCTTTTGAAAAGGAAAGTAACGAACAAATACAGTCCTCCGGACCCGTCTGCGTTAAAGACTTATCTCGACGTCGCGGGTGGCGGAGGCGTGGAGGAATTGAGCGACGAGGAACTTGAAAAAGAGAAAATAAGACTTCTTGAACTCCTCGACGAAAAAAGAAAGGAGGAGAAATGAAAACTTATCGTATAGACGGAAAAATCCGTTGCGAAACTTGCGGAGAAGACGCGGATTATTACGTTGACTTGCTGCACGTTTCTTTGTGCAAGAGGTGCGCGCTTACTCTGTATCGCTCGCTTGGAGAGAGGTTTATTCCTCGCGCCGTACCGAATATGATTCTCCGCGCGGAAGAGAGATACAAGTCGTTGTACGACGGCGCGGAAATCAAAGCGGATGAAATCAAAAACGAAATAAAGGGCGATACGCCCGTTGTTGAAAGGAGGAACAAATGGCAAAGTTTCAAGACGAACTTGTCGCTGAAATCATCGAAGATTTCAAAAAAAGACAAGAAGCACGCCGACCCGTCGAACTGAATTGGCGACTCAATATGAATTTCGTCATAGGCAATCAATATGCCGAAATCAGTCCCAGAGGGGATATCGAGGAGAGAGGCAAACAATATTTTTGGCAGTCGCGCGAAGTGTACAACCATATCGCGCCTATCGTGGAAACGAGGCTGTCGAAACTTGCAAAGGTTAAAGCGAAAGCGACCGTGCGTCCGTCCACGTCCGACGACAGCGACGTCGCGTCCGCATCCCTTGCGACAAAACTGCTCGAAGCGGTTTCCGCGGAAAACAACTTTACGAGTTTGTTGTCGCAAGCAAACACTTGGAGCGAAATCACGGGATGCGCGTTTTACAAAATCGTTTGGGACGTGACGAAAGGAAAAGCACTCGAAGTCAGCGGAAAAATCAAAGAAGGGGACGTTGCGATAACCGTTTGTCCGCCTTTTGAAATCTTCCCAGAAAACGTCGCGATATGCGATATCGACCAGCAACCGTCCATTATGCACGCAAAGGTTATGTCCGTCGACGACGTAAAACGCATATGGGGAAAGACCGTCGAGGGAAAGAGCCTCAACGTGTTTTCTTTCGACACCACGACTTCGTCGGGCGGACTCGGTTACTCTGCGACCACTCCCAAAATCGTCAGCGAAATGAAGGACGATTGCGTGCTCGTCATAGAGAAATACTCCAAACCTACCGCGGACAAGCCTAACGGCGAATTGATTATCGTTGCAGGGGACGTCCTCGTATATCAAGGCGACCTGCCTTATATCAACGGCGAAAACAAGACGAGGACTTATCCGTTTGCAAGACAATTATGCCTTGAATCTCTCGGCAATTTCTTCGGCGCGAGCGTCGTGGAACGCATTATCCCCGTACAGCGCGCATACAACACGGTCAAAAACAGAAAGCACGAATATATGAACAGAATCGCTATGGGCGTACTTGCGGTCGAGGACGGCTCGGTGGATACGGACAACCTCGAAGAAGAGGGGCTTTCTCCCGGCAAAGTGCTCATTTACCGACAGGGGAGCACTCCGCCGAAGATGATGAATCCGGGACAAGTGCCGTCAGAATTCAGCAGAGAAGAGGAAAAACTCCTCGACGAATTCGTGATGATAAGCGGAGTCAGCGAAGTCACCACTTATTCGCAAGTGCCGACGAATGTGTCGTCGGGCACCGCTATTTCCTTGCTGCTCGAACAGGACGATACTCGTATTTCTCTCACGGCGGACAGCCTGCGCGACGCGGTCAAGAGAGTGGGCAAACAAATTATTCGCCTATACAAGCAATTTGCAACGGTGAGAAGAGAAAAACGTATTGCGGGAGATAACGGGGACGTGGAAATTGCGTGTTTTTCCTCTGGCGACCTCACGAGCGAAGATATCGTTTTCGACACCGTAAACGAAATCGAGGACGACTTGTCTACGAGAAGAGCGATGGTTTACGACCTTGTAAAACTCGGCTTGTTCACCGACGAAAACGGAGTGATGAGCAACCGTACGAGAACGAAACTTTTCGATATTCTCGGTTTCGGAAATTGGGAAGAAAGCAGGGACGTGGACGAGGCGCACCTCAAAAAAGCGCAGAGAGAAAATCTGGCGCTTGCGACTATGGAGGTCAAGCCCGATTCTCTCGACAATCACCCGTTGCATATCGCGGAACACACGAAACTCGCGGTGTCGTCCGCTTGTGCGGATAACGCGGAATTCCACGCAAGAGTGCTTGCCCACGTGAACGCACACAAACAACTTTCCGCTCTCGACGAAGGCGTGAAAGAACTTGAAAGGAAAATGGAGGAAGTATGACGGATAAACTCGAAGAAAAAGTGCTCGAAGAAATCGAGAATACTACGAATAACGAAATGAAAGAAAACGAAGCGACTGCGGTTTCTAAATTCAAAAACCCCGAGGAACTCGCAAAGGCTTACGGAGAACTCGAAAAAGAGTTTACGCGCCGCTCGCAACGGCTTGCAAAACTCGAAAAAGAAATCGAGGAAGGTCAAAACGACGTCGAGGATTGGGAACAGATTGTGGACAAGTTTTTCACGAAAACCCCCGCTGCAAAACCCTTTGCAAAGGATATGGCAAGAGAAATAATTGCAGATCCTTCCCTCAAAGACGGCAAAGACTGCCTCGAAATCGCTCTGACGAGAGTGTTGCTTTCGAAGTACCGTAGCCCCGAAGAGATGATGTCCGACGGACAATTTTTGAAAGAACACGTGCTGACTTCTGACGCCGTCAAACAGGCGGTCATAGAGGAGTACGTCCGCGGACTTAACGAGGGCAGACCTCCCGTCGTGATGAGTTACGGCGGAGAGGTTGCCGTGTCCCCGACAAGCAAACCGCGCACCATAGAAGAAGCGGGCGCAATGTTTAAAAAAATAAACGGATAGGAGAAAAACTATGGTATCAATTTCTAATGCGGATAAAGCACTAAAGACGTTTTATCTCGGCGTTTTGGCAGATCAACTCAATATTGGTGTAAATCCCCTTCTTGCGAAGATAGGACAAACAAGTTCGGACGTATGGGGCAAAGAGATTAAAAAACTTGCGCCTTACGGCATAAACGGCGGTATCGGAAGCGGACTCGAAACGGATGCACTCCCTATGAGCGGCGGAAATAATTACGCGGAATTTACTCTCGGTCTTAAGAACCTTTACGGTCAAATCGAAATCACCGACAAAGCGATTCGCGCGTCCCAAAATTCCGTCGGTGCGTTCGTCAATCTTTTGAACGCGGAAATGGAAGGACTTCTTAAAGCAAGCAAATTCAACTTCGGCAGAATGTTGTTCGGGGACGGTAGCGGTCTTCTTGCAACCACCGTCGCAAACGGCGGCACCGCAAAAAACGTAATTTACGTGGACGGCGTCAGAAACCTCATCGAGGGTATGACCGTCGACGTATACAACACCTCGGACAATAAAGTGGACGCAGTGTCCGGCGCAAGAATCCTCACCATCGACAGAGCAAACAAAATCGTCACCCTTTCAAAATCCGCGAATACGGTTATCGGCAAGGGTTACAAACTCTACGTTCAAGGCTCCAAAGGCAACGAACTTACCGGTCTTGAAGCAATCTTCGGCACGGGGGATATCTACGGTCTTAAACGTAGCGACTATTCCTTCCTTACCCCCTACGTCAAGGACGAAAAGGGCGGCGTCACCGCAAGCGCAATCCAAAGCGCAATTGACGCAGTCGAAGAAAACGCGGGTAGCACTATCGATTTCATCGTGTGCTCCTACGACGTCAGAAAGTCTTACGTGGACGGCTTGAGTACAAACCGCACCAACCTCGACTATATGACATTGGACGGCGGATACAAGGCGTTGTCCTATGCGGGCATCCCCGTCGTTGCGGACAGATTCGTAAAAGATGGCACCATGTATCTGTTGAACTCCGCCGACTTCAAACTTCATCAACTCTGCGATTGGCGTTGGCTCGAAGGGGAGAGCGGCAGCGTACTTCATCAAGTCGCGGGCAAGGCGGCGTACACCGCAACCCTCGTCAAGTATGCGGATCTCCTTTGTGAACGCCCCATGGGACAAGCAAAGATTACATTCGGCAAAGAGGAAAGCACTCCCGAAATCAACTATTACACCGTGACCTTCGACTCCGCGGGCGGCAGTGCGGTTGAAAGTCAAATAGTTCTCCCCGGCGGACACGCAGTCAAACCCGCCAACCCCGAAAAGAGCACTTATACTTTCATCGGCTGGCAATATAACGGAAGCACCGTGAATTTCGACGATTTCGAAGTCAATTCCGACGTCACTCTCGTCGCGCAATGGGCGTAGTATGACTTGGCTCGAACGCGTGGACGGCGATTTATACGACGTCGCGTCGAGGCTTAAAGGCGTGGACGAAAGATATGAACTCTATTTCAATCGTCGCTCCCGAAAGTTCGAAGTTTATATCGGAGGGGCATTGCAATTCGCAGTGCCCTTCGACTCCCTCGACGAAAGGACGATAGTTTATGCAAAAAAGACCAGAATCGAAAGATTAGATCTCATCGTCGAAGAAATAGACGAGAATAATCGCCGCATTGACGAGGAAAATATCAAAAAAGCGCGGGACGGCGTTGCGTCGTCTTTATGCGTGTAGGAGGGATTATGACAGTAAAAGAAATCATAGGCACCTGCCTTGAAAAAACGGGTGCGGAAAATTTCGTGAACAAAACCGCTCTTTCGGTGCAACAGGAAAGGCTTATAGAAAAGTTGCTCGTGGCACTCAATACGGCGTATCTCGGCGGAGCGTGCGACGTGCTCGAACAAGTCGCAAAGGAAGACGTCGTCGTCGAAAACGGCGAAATATATCCGACCGCGCTCTCGAAAACCATAGTGCATCCGATATCTTTACGGGACGATAAAGGCGTCAAGCATTCTTATTCGATTTATCCCGACCGCATAACGACGGATTTTAGTGGAAACGCAGTGCTCGAATATGCGTATCTTCCCGCAAAACTCACAATCGACGACGAAATAAACGATATAAGAATGACTGCGGATATGCTGTCCGACGGCGCGCTTTCGGAATACTATTTCACCCTGTGCGTTTTCGACCTTGCGTCCTCTTACGAGGAGCAGTTTCGCACCAAACTTTCAAAAGCGAAATACAAGGGTAGAGAAATAATCCTCAAAGCGAGGAGGTGGGGAGATTGAAAAAGATAAGGACGGCATCGGGCAAAATCAAAATCGGATTCAATGGCATCGCCGCGAATACGGACGAAAAAATCGCAGACCCGTCTTATGCCGAAAGAGCGTACAACTTTACGTTCAGAAACGGCGTGCTCAAAAGCGATATAGGCGTCGTAAGGGCAAAGGGGTACAGCGCGACGAGTGCGTCCGAGGTCGCAAGATGGGAATATCCGTCCTTGGAAGGCGGCGCGGCTATATTGAAGATTTTCCCTTATCATCGCAGGACGGACGGGGCGTACGACGACAGACTGGTCGTGCTGACGAACGACAAACGACTGAATTATATAAAGATATTCGGGAGCGGCGACGAGTGGCACAAAATCGAAGAAATGCAATTTACCGGGGACGTATGCGCGGTGAATTACAACTACGACGGCAAGGACGTTTTGCTCATATCATCCGAAAACAATTCTCTCGTCATGCTTGACGGCGACGATATTAAGTCCATAGACGGCGCACCGAAATTCACCTCTCTTGCGGTGCACTACGAAAGGGTGTACGGCACGGTCAACGGGGATAAAAATCAGGTGTGGTTTTCCTCGGTCATGAACCCCGAAAACTGGACGGTGTCGGGAGAGGATGCGGGCTATATAACCTTTGCCGACGAAAGCGGCGACGTTGAAAAAGTAACCTCCCTCGGCGGCAATCTTTATATATTCAGAGAACACGCCGTATACCGTTTGACGGCTTATGCCGAACAGTCGGAGTTTTTGCTGAAAAAGGTGTTTACGGATACGGGACGCATATATAAAGATACGATTGCGTTTGCAGGCGACAAAATTATGTTCTATTCCGAAGACGGACTTTTTTCTTTCGACGGCTACGACGCGGTGAGAATAAGCGACTTTTTAAAGGTCGAAAAAGCGGCTAATGCGGTGGGGACTTATCACGACAACAAGTACTATCTCGCGTGCCGTTTAGACCTTGGGAATTACTTCTCGTCGACCGTAAAAAACAACGCGATTATCGAATATGATACGAATACAAAAAAGTCCTGCGTGCTTGCGCCTCTTGACGTCGCCGCAATGACATCGGTTAACGTGCATCACGCCACGGACGTTTTGATTGCGACGAGAGGATTGAATATAGGCGTCCTCGGAATGATAGGAGAGTTGAGCGAGATTTTCGGCACTTCGACTCTTAAAGTTTACAAAAGTCCTACGAGCACTTTTGGCACGGATAAGATGAAAGTGGTGCGCGCGGTAGACGTTTTGTCGGCGGGAAATATCTATCTGTACGTCACGGCGGACGGGGTTACGAATACGTATGCGGTCGAGGGTAGCGAGTTTTTGCAGCGAGTGCCCATAGAGATGAGCGGATACGTATTAAACTTCGAAATCATGACGAGAGAAAACGCGGATATCGCACCCTTCACCGCGGAAGTGGATTATTTTTAGGAGAAGATATGAATATTAACGAAATTACGGCAACGATTGAGGAATTGTCCGTCAGAGTGCAGTCCCTCGAAAAGAAAGTGGCGGATTTGTCCGCAAACGCAAAATAGGAGGAATTATGTCCGATTTTTGGGAAGAATTTAAGGACGCGTTCAAAACGAAAAAGCAACGCGAAAAAGAAAAAGCGGAAAAACTTAAAGACGCACTCGCGGCGGAAAAGGCTGTAGACGAAAAAATGGATAACCTCGAAAACGAATATCAGAGTTATCTGGATTCGCAAAAGGAAGAAATTGACCTTGAGGCACTTTTCCCGACCTCTCTCGGGCTCGAAAAAATCGAATATACTCCCGAAAGCGACGAGTCCATTTCGGATAGGGCAACCGCTCAAAACGTTGCGGAAAAGACGAAAGAAGTCAACTCTGTCGACGAAAAATACGGCGCTCGCACGGATACGCTGAAAGACAAACTCGACGACGCGGAAAAATCGCACGCACAAAAGGATAAGGATTTGGAAGAACTCTACGACAGCCTTAGAAAAAGCGGTTTTTCGGACGGCGTAAAAAGAGGTACGGCGCGCGGAAGTATCGTATCAAGTTTAATAGACAGCCTCAACAGCGGCGAATCGACGTCGAGAGAAGAGGCGTACAAAAACTATCTCGACGGCGTGGAGGCAATCAACGCCGAGATGAGCAAACTTAACGAGGAAAAACAGATCGCCCTCGACGAACTCGATTTGAAATATGCGTCTTCCCTCGATAAGCAAATTGCAAAACTCAAAGAAGAAAGGGATGCTACGGTCGCGAAGTACGTCAAATACAACAACAATGTCGAGGAAAAGGAACAAAAGTACGCCGTCCAACGACAAAAAGACGTGGAAAAGTTCCTCGAAGAGCAGGAAAAAGCAGAGGCGAAAAAAGAGGAAGAGCAGAGAGAATACGAGGCAAAATACGGTTACAGCGGTGAAAAATTGCAAAATTACAACGAAAGATATCGCCTTGCCTACGATTTCTATATGTCCCTCGACGCCGATATAGCGGAATCCGCCCTCGACGCATCTCCGAATATGAAGTATTATCTCGGCAACTATTACAGCAAACTCAAAGCGCAACTTGCCCAGCGCACGTCCGATACCTCGCTCAGAAAATTTTATTGATTTCAAGGCGGGAATTATAGTAATAGTAAAAAATGTTTGTTGCAAAACGCACCGTTTGTCGGTGCGTTTTGCTTTAATAAGAAATTATCGTGATATTTAAGGATAAGAATTTTAATATACGCCTTGACAAATGAATCAAAATATATTATATTGATAATGATAATCGTTATCAATAAGAAAATTAAAGGAGAATTTTGATGAGCATAAGCAAGGATATAATTTACGTCGGAGTGAACGACCGCAATATCGATTTATTCGAGGGGCAATATAAAGTCCCAAACGGTATGACCTACAATTCCTACGTAATCATAGATGAGAAAATAGCGGTGTTGGATACCGTCGACGCGGGCTTCATGCACGAGTGGCTCGATAACGTCCAAAAGGCTTTGCAGGGAAGGACTCCCGATTATCTTATAGTGCACCATATGGAGCCCGACCATTCCGCAAACGTCCTTAATTTCAAAAAGGTGTATCCCGATGCGACGATAGTGGCAAGCGAAAAAGCATTTGCGATGATGAAGAATTTTTTCGGCAAAGATTTTTCAGACAACAGGCTCGTTGTAAAAGACGGAGATACTCTTTCTCTTGGAAAACACGAATTGAATTTTATATCCGCGCCCATGGTGCACTGGCCCGAAGTTTTATTTTCGTATGAATCCGAAGAAAAGGTTTTGTTTTCGGCGGACGCATTCGGAAAATTCGGAATCGGCGACGATAAATCGTGGGATGACGAGGCTCGCAGGTATTATTTCGGCATCGTCGGGAAATACGGCGCACAAGTGCAAAACGTTTTGAAAAAGGTTAGCAAATTCGACGTCGAAATTATTTGCCCGTTGCACGGTCCCGTGTTGAAGGATAATTTGTCGCACTATTTCGGATTATACAATACGTGGTCGTCGTACGAATCCGAAAAGGACGGTATTCTTATCGCTTATTCTTCGGTCTACGGCAACACGAAAAAAGCAATAGAGTTGCTTTCACAAAAACTTGCGGCGTGTCCCGACGTGAAGATTTTGGACCTTGCACGCACGGATATTTCCGTTGCGACCGCAGAGGCGTTCAAATATTCAAAACTCGTATTGGCGACTACGACGTACAATGCGGACGTCTTTCCTTGTATGCGCGAGTTTTTGAATCATCTTACCGAGCGCAATTACTCGAATAGGACGGTTGCGTTCATCGAAAACGGCTCGTGGGCGCCCCTTGCCGCAAAGGTTATGCGTAGCGCACTCGAAAAGTGTAAAAATCTATCCTTCGTCGAGCCCGTCGTCAGTATCCGCTCCTCGTTGTCCGAAGAAAACGAAAAGCAAATCGAAGAGGTCGCGAAAGAACTTTGTCGCGAATACGTTGCGTTGAGCGGCTCGGCTACGGATAAAAACGATATGAAGTCCTTGTTTAACCTCGGCTACGGACTGTACGCCGTCACCACTCACGACGGAAATAAGGATAACGCGCTAATAGTGAATACGGTTATGCAAGTCACCTCGTCGCCTAATCGTGTTGCGGTCGTCGTGAACAAGCAAAACTACTCTCACCACGTCATAAAACAGACGGGGAAGATGAACGTAAATTGCCTTTCTGTCGAAACGCCTTTCAAATTGTTCGAAAAATTCGGTTTTTACAGCGGAAGAAATACGGATAAATTGGCGGATTTTGCAGTCGAGCGCAGTGATAACGGACTTGCGGTGCTGACGAAATATTCAAACAGTTTCATATCGCTAACCGTCGAAGAGTACGTTGATATGGGCACGCACGGAATGTTCGTATGCGGCGTGTCCGAAGCGCGCGTACTCTCGAAAAAGCCTACCATGACTTACGCGTACTATCACGAAAACGTAAAACCAAAACCCGAAACGCAAGGGAAGAAAGGATACGTCTGCAAGACATGCGGCTACGTGTACGAAGGAGAAAATCTACCGAGCGATTACGTCTGCCCGCTATGCAAACACGGCGCCGCCGACTTCGAAAAAATCGAGTAAATTACGTTAATTAAAAACCCGCTATTTCGGCGGGTTTTTGTTACTTATACGGCTAATATCATTTATAAACTAATATTGTAAAATTCAAATTTTTTCTTTCAGGGTTTTGCACGAAGCTATGAGTAAAACGCGGAGAGAAGTGCATTTTGAAGAGAGTGTTTTGAACGTCGATTCGTCTATATATTCAGTTCTATACAATAATTCGAGCCAATATCCGGTTTCGCTTGCTTCTTTTAGAGCAATTTCGAATTTTGAAATAAAGTCTTTTGTTCCTTGCGCATATTGAGCCTCATGAATATTTGCTCCGATTGAAGTCCCGCTTCTTCCGATTTGACTTGATATAATGGTTTCGTGTTTTGACTTTAAGAATTTAACGAGATTTATTATATCAACGGAAAAATCCAAAGAAAGTTCGACGAGTTTGTTGTCTTTCATAAGTAGTCCTCCTCATTACATGCACAATTATACAAGAAGTTTGTCGTTCAGTCAAATGAAGAAATGATGCATTTCGCTATGCTCGATATTATGTTGCGACTTTGTCGCAATTGTGTTACGTTTGCCACAATGTGCCAATAGGCACACATAATTTGCGGAGCATACATAATTAGGCATCGCCGACATAATTTGCCGTAGGCTACAATCCCCAAACTTCGTACATATTCGCTATTGCTTCTTTCTTAAATTGTGCATAGGCTACGCCTACATGATGCATTTCGCTATGCTCAATATTATGTTGCGACTCTGTCGCGATTGTGTTATGTTTGCCACAACGTGCCAATAGGCACACATAATTTGCGGAGCATACACAATTAGGCATCGCCGACATAATTTGCCGTAGGCTACAATCCTCAAACTTCTTATCTATTCACTATTGCTTCTTTCTTAAATTGTGCATAGGCTACGCCTACATGATGCATTTCGCT
>CAZRHE010000019.1:0-11613 GCA_964599875.1 uncultured Bacteroidaceae bacterium | reverse complement strand
ACATAATTTGCGGAGCATACACAATTAGGCATCGCCGACATAATTTGCCGTAGGCAAACATAATTAAAACCCGCTTTTCAAAAAAGCGGGTTTTTGGAGCTGATACCCGGATTTGAACCGGGGACCTCGTCCTTACCAAGGACGCGCTCTACCTACTGAGCCATATCAGCGTTTTTTAGACAGCGTTATCATTATAGTAAAACAAAAAATTATTGTCAATCGATTTTGCGAAATAAAGTCGGCAAAGGAAAGAAATGTTTCGCACTCTCTCCCTCTTAAGCGGGGGAGAGAGAACGAAAAACTGTTATTTTGCTTTGCGTTTTGCTTTCTTTGCTTCTTTTTCTGCTTGGAGTTTTTCTTTTTGTTCCTTGCGTTGGTAGTATTCGATTTCGCAGATTTTCTCGTATGACATACCGCAAGCGATAGCGGCAAGACGACGTTCTTCTTCTTTTTGTTTTGCTTTTTTCTTTTCTCTCATGAAACTGAAGAGGGCGAAGAGTGCGCAGAGCACAATGCCGACCATGAGGGAGAGGGAGCCGAGAGAACTGCCGAGGAGTGCGAGTATGATGGAAACCGCGACGAGGATTCCGCCGGGGATGAGCGCCATTTTGGGGTTCTTGACCATGTATTTTCCGCCGAGGGAACCGAAGAGTGCGTAGACGACGCAACCGAACGCGGGGGTGAGGAAGGGATTTGCCTCGATAAGTCCTTGGAAGGACGTGCCGCCGGATTTGGACGCTACGACGTCGGAGATGATGAGTGCAAGGACGAACGCCGCTATGACGAGTATGGTCACGAGAGAACTGATTGCGACCGCGATAGTGGACACGAGTTCGTGTTCTTCCGTACCCATTTCGGTTTCGATGATTTCATGCGCTTTGACGACGCAAGGGATTTTGAGGTTGGAGAGGTTGCCTGTGAGGAATGCGAGATATTCGCCGTTCGTGCCGAGCATAGGCGCGTAGATGACGGGCTCGGAGATACCCGAACCGAGGTTGATGAGTATCAGGGTTATGACGCCGCCGTCCGCAAAGACCTTCCAGTTGGGCATTACGTCGTAGTAGATTGCCGCGACGATAGGAACGAGGAGCATTAGGATAATTCCGCAAGTGTTCCAGATTCTGCCGATGCGGTGAAGTTTGACGTTGAAGTCGACTATGGTTTCCGAGTTTTCGGGGACTGCGGATACTTGTTCGTTTTCTTCGAGATTTATGTTTTTGATTTCGTTATCCATGGTAGTCCTCCTATATTATAAGGCTCATAGCCTGTTCCGCGGTTGCGGGAGCGGTTTTGTAAAGGGTGGGATCCCAACCGTTTTGTTGCGCGAAGTACGCGATGATTGCGACGACTATCATTGCGATAATCATGCTGAGTGCAATAGAGAAACTATCCAGCCACTTCCAGCCTACTTTGTTGATAAGGAGGTCGAACACCCACATGACGCCCGCCGCCACGACGACTGCGATGAGGTTGTAGTAGCCGTACGTGTAGAACATATTCTTGAAAGTGTACGTGGTGAAGTCCGAATAAGTGTAAGTGGTGGTGGAGAAGATATTGGATACCGCCATGGAGAGATATCCGATAATCATACCGATAAACGCCACTTGGAAGCAGAGGTCGCCGATATTGATTTTCTTTTCTTCGAGGAATTGGTTGCCGCCGCCCGCAGAAACGTTGAGTTTGCCGAGTTTGGTGAGTTGGGGTTGCAACTTCTTGTAGAAGAGGACGATAAGCACGTTGCCCGCGATGATTGCAAGGGTCATAACGAGTGCTATTGTCACGTAGTCTTGAGGGGTAACGCCTTGATTGATAAGGGCGGCAAGACTTCCCGTAACGCCGTCTTTGGTGGTGATTGCGGTTGCGACGCCGTCCGCGATTTGGGTTTCGTATTGGAGGGACCCGACGACGGACAATCTGATTGCGGGCACCGCTATGCCGAGTATGCCGATAAGGGTAACGACTCCGAGACCGATACCGATTGCGGGTAGGACGGAGAAGGATGCGGACGTGGTGATAACCTTTTTGATTTTGCCCATGTCCATATTGAGTTTTTTAGCGCGTCTTAAGGATTTTACGAGATAATAGATGGATTCCGCCGAAACGAAAGCAACTATAAGTCCGTACATTAGGTACATAAGCCAGTTGTCCGGACTATTCGACTCGAAACCCTTAAACCAAGAGATCGTAGTGTTGAACAGCATTATATTCTCTCCCTAATAATTATTTACTTTTTAATATTACATCAATAAAACGGATATGGCAAGAACTATTTTTCTTGCTTTAATTCGTTAAAGCGTTTCGGCGGCAGTCATCAAAATGCGAAAGCGGATATAAATTATTTCGATAATTCGCAATATCCCTTGAAAAATACGGCGGCGTTTGCTATACTGTAACAAATTAATCGTAGGAAGACGAGAATATCGCGCGTTAAGTGCCGACGGACGGGAGGCGTCCTCGGACGAAAAGTCAAAAACTTGCGGTGTGATATTCGCTCCCGCTTCTCTGAAGATAAGGACGCTTCCTCGGAGGTGTCTTTTGTTTTATTCCGAAGCCGTCGAATGGATAGGCAATATCGAAAGAGGAGGGTCGGACTACGGCCTTGAAAGAGAGCGTAGGCTATTAGACCTTCTCGGTAGTCCCGACGAAAAACTCAAAATCGTACACGTCGCAGGCACTAACGGCAAAGGCTCTGTCACCGCGTATCTCACCGCCGTTTTCGTATCCGCTTGCCTAAAAACGGGGACTTATAATTCTCCGTCCGTTTTCGACTATAACGAGAGATTTTTATTGAACGGCACTCCCGTGACGGGGGGGCTCGTGGCGGAGGGCTATTCTCTCATAAAAGAAATAATCGCGAAAGAGCAGGAAAGGTGCGTAGCCGCGGGTGAAAGAGAGTTTAAGCCGACCGCGTTTGAAATCGAAACCGCGTTTTCGCTGTGGCTTTTTAATAAGCAAAAGTGCGACGCCGTGATTCTCGAAACGGGGCTCGGCGGACGTTGGGACGCAACCAACGCGATAAAGAATAAAGAAGTCGCGGTCATAACTCCAATAGGGCTCGACCATTGCGCAATCCTTGGCAATACCCTTGAAGATATCGCGAAAGAAAAAGCGGAAATCGTGAAGAAAGATTTGATAACCTGTCCGCAACCCGAGGAGGTTTCGGCGGTGCTTAAAGGCAAAGTGAAAGAGGTCGGCGGACGGCTGACCGTAAGTGCGAAACCCTCTTTCATCGCTTGCGACCTCGAAGGACAGATATTCGAATATAAGGGTGAAACTTACACGGTTTCCTTGCTCGGAGAGCACCAACAAACGAACGCAAGTCTTGCAATCGAAACGGTGTTTTATCTCCGCGACAAAGGTTTCAAAATAAGTGACGAGGACTTGAAATACGGGCTTGCCTCTGCCGAATGGCACGCAAGATTTGAAATCGTATTTTCGCAAAACAATAGGTTTAACCTGCTGATTCCGAACGGTAAAGTGCTTGTTTTGGACGGCGGGCACAATCCGCAAGGAATAGGCGTGCTTGTGAAAACGCTCGAAGAATTTTTCGGCGGTATGCGTATTCAGGTCGTTATGGGCGTGCTTAAAGACAAGGACTACGTCGAGATGGCAAGGCTTATCGCGCCCGTCGCAAATAGGGTCGTGACGGTCACTCCGCCGTCCCCGCGTGCACTGCCTGCGGAAGAATTAGCAAGCGTTTTCCGCACTCTCGGCAAGGACGCGACGGCATACGACTTGGTGCCTCTCGGAGTGCAACAGGCACTCGGAGATTTCAGCGGCGACGTGGTCGTTTTATGCGGGTCGCTCACTCTTTTCGGTGCACTCGGAAAGAAAAATCAGACGTTATAAGAGGTTAATATATGGATAGAGAAAGAGTTGAAAAAGCGGTTGCCGAATTGCTGTCCGCATTAGGTCAAGACCTTGAAAGAGAGGGGCTTAAAGACACACCCGCAAGAGTTGCGAGAATGTATGAAGAACTTTTGTCGGGGGAAAACGAAAGTGCGGCGACGCACCTTGAAAAGACTTTCTCCGAAAGCGGAGAGTTGGTGATAGAAAAAGATATAGATTTTTCTTCGACTTGCGAGCATCACCTCATGCCGTTTTTCGGCAAAGTGCATATAGCGTATATTCCCGACGGAAAGGTCGTGGGGCTTAGCAAACTTGCAAGAGTAGTGGATGTATACGCAAAACGCTTGCAGTTGCAAGAAAGAATGAACGCAGAAATTGCGGACGCCATATTCGAACACCTCGAACCGAAAGGCGTCGTAGTCGTGGTCGAGGGCGAACATACTTGTATGACCGCAAGAGGTGTGAAAAAGGTGGGTAGCAAAACCATATCTTACGCAGTGCGCGGGGACGTAGGCAATCGTCTTCCCGAAATTCTTTCGTTGATGGGGTTGAAATGAGCGACGTATTCAGAGTGAAGGATACCGTCTTTTCGGGCGGCACGCATATCATGGGAATTTTGAACGCCACTCCGGACTCCTTTTTCTTCGGAAGCAGAGCGGGGGACGGAGCGACGGACAAGGCAAGAAAAATGCTCGAACAGGGGGCGGAAATTTTGGATATCGGCGGACAATCCACCGCACCCAAAGCAAAGCCGATATCAGCCCTTGAAGAAATGTCGAGGGTTTTGCCTATTATCGAGGAATTGCGTGCGGAATTCCCAAGCGCCATTTTATCCGTAGATACTTTCTATCCCGAAGTTGCGGAAGAATGTCTAAACGCGGGCGCGGATATGATAAACGACGTGACGGGACTTCAAGACCCCGAAATGGCAAAGGTCATCGCGCGTCACGACGCATCCGTTTGCATAATGCACAACCGCAGAGGAAGCAAGGTTGCTGATATGTGGTTCGATAAAGAAAGCGGACTGTTGCGCTCGGTTTCGACCGCACTGGGCGCGGGAATGAGCGACGACAAAATCATTCTCGACGGCGGCATAGGGTTCAACCTTTCGAAAGAAGAGGACGTCGCCCTTCTCGACGGTTATAAAAAACTGAAATATCTCGGCTATCCCTTGCTTCTCGGTGCGTCGAGAAAATCATTCCTCGGAGGGGAGCCCGAAACGAGATTGACCGCAACTCTCGAAACGACGAAACTTGCAAAAAAAATGGGCGTGCTCTTTGTTAGAGTGCACGACGTAAAAGAGAATAGACTTATGTTAGAGGACTGAAAATGAGCAAGGTTTTGATTGAAAATTACGAGATAACCACTTGTCACGGAGTTAATCCCGAGGAGAAAATCACCCCCCAAAGATTCTTGATTTCCTGCGTCGTCGAATGTGATTTTTCCGAGGCGGCAAAAAACGATGATATTGACAAAACCGTGAGTTATTCCGCCGTTTGTAAAACGATAAAAGCCGTTTTCGGTGAAAACTGCTACAATTTAATCGAAACGCTCGCGGTGAAAACGGCAAGGAAAATATTGACTTCTTTCGACTACGCAACCGCCGTTACAGTCACCGTCAAAAAGCCCGACGCACCCATGAAAGGCAAGTTCGACTGGGTGGGTGTGGAAACCTCTCTTTCTTGGCACAAAGCCTATCTTTCTCTCGGCTCGAATACGGGGGACAGAGCGGCGTATCTCGACCTTGCAATCGACGCTCTCTCGGCAGATGAAAACGTCAAAGACGTAAGGGAAAGCACTCGTATCGAAACCGAACCTTGGGGCGGTGTGGCAACCGAAAAATTCTTAAATTCAGCGGTTGAAATCAAAACCCTTTACACCCCTCGCGAATTGCTTTTCACCGTTCACGAAATCGAGAGAAAGGGGGATAGAGTGCGCAAGGAGCATTGGGGGAACAGGACGCTCGATTTGGATATAATTTTCTACGACGACTTGTGCGTAGGGGAGGACGACTTAATTATCCCGCATCCCGAAACTTGCAACCGTACTTTCGTGCTTGCGCCTCTGAACGAACTTTGCCCCAACAAAATTCATCCGATATATAAAAAGCGTGTGAGCGAACTTTTGGCGTGCGCTCTTGCAAACGAAAAATAGTTAATTCTTTAACAAAATTTTAATAAGCGTATATTATGCTCGAAAAAAACACTGCGAACGGTGCTTTTTTTGAAGACAAACTTCGCGCGCACAATAAATTGGTTATTGAAATATAAATAAAATTATGGTAAGATAGTAATATGGCAAAAATCGGCAAAAGCAAATTGGGAGAATTGTTCGGAAAAGGGGACGCAAGCGGCGCAACCCTTCGTCCTAAACGCGCGGTCATCACGGAAAAACTCCGTGAATCTTTGATTTCCGCTCTTCCCATCGTCATAATCGTAATTTTGATTTGCCTCACCATATCTCCCGTGCCTACGGGGCTTATGCTGTCCTTCCTTTTGGGCGCGCTTCTCGTTATCGTGGGAATGGGACTTTTCTCACTCGGCGCGGACACAGCCATGACGCCTATCGGCAATCGTATAGGCACGACGCTGACGAAATCCCAAAAACTCCCGCTCATTCTCTTCGTGAGTTTCGTGGTGGGCGTGGCGGTCACGGTGGCGGAGCCCGATTTGCAAGTGCTTGCGGATTCTATCGCGCACGTCGACAAAGTCGTACTCATAGCGACGGTCGGAGTCGGCGTAGGACTTTTCCTTGCCATATGTATGCTGCGTATTTTGTTCGGCATAAAACTGAAATGGTTTTTGCTTGCGGCGTACGTTGCGGTATTCGTGCTGGCGGCGTTTTCGGATAAAGGATTTTTGTCCATAGCGTTCGACTCGGGCGGCGTCACGACGGGACCTATGACGGTGCCGTTTATACTTGCACTCGGCGTCGGCGTCGCGAATATAAGAAGCGATAAAACGGCGGAGGCGGACTCTTTCGGTCTTGTCGCGCTTTGCTCGATAGGGCCTATCCTTGCCGTCCTCATTCTCGGATTCTTCTACGACGGCGACGGCTCTGCGAATATCGCTCAACCCGTAATCCCCGTCACTACCACCGAAATGGGACTGGAGTATCTCAAAGCATTCCCGCAATACATGAAGGAAATGGCGATAGCCTTGTCCCCGATAATCGTGCTGTTTTTGCTCTTCCAATTCGTGTCTTTCAAACTCAACAGGAGCAACTTCTTGAGGATTTTGATGGGTATTTTGTACACCTACGTCGGGCTCGTACTTTTCCTCACGGGCGTCAACGTCGGATTCTCCCCCCTCGGCGCGTATCTCGGCGGACAACTGTATGCAGGCTGGACGAAATATCTTCTCATTCCGCTTGCCATGTTGCTCGGTTGGTTTATCATATCCGCGGAGCCTGCGGTTGCAGTCCTTGAAAAGCAAATCGAGGACGTCACGTCGGGCGCAATCCCCGGCAAAGTCATCAAAATCAGTTTGTCTATTGCAATCGCAATCGCAATGGGACTTTCTATGGTCAGAGTGCTCACGGGCATATCCATACTTTGGTTTATCGTGCCCGGATACGCGATAGCACTCGTGCTTATGTTCTTCGTGCCCGACATCTTCACCGCAATCGCGTTCGACTCGGGCGGCGTCGCATCCGGCCCTATGACCGCTACGTTTATGTTGCAATTCTTCATCGGCGTATGCTCGGCGCGCGGCGGCAACGTTATGACGGACGCATTCGGCGTGGTCGCAATGGTGGCTATGATGCCTTTGTTGTCCATTCAGATAACCGGACTTGTGTACAAGAAGAAACAGAAACGCGCGGAACAAACGCCCGAATACGGCGATACCGAAATTATCGAACTTTGGGGGTAATATGAACTTCGTAATATCCGTAGTGAATCCGAACGGCTTGTCCATCCTCGGCAATATATGCGAAAAACTCGAACTCCCCGTCGTGCTGACCATGAAGGGAGCGGGTACGGCTACGCAATCAATGCGCGACGTGTTGGGACTGGACTCTAACGAAAAGAGAGTGGTCATGGTCGTCGCAACCGAAGAAAAGACGCAGTCGCTCATCCTCGAACAAAAACGCAGACTTTATATCGACGCACCCGGCAACGGGATTGTTATATCCGTCCCCGTCAAGAGCGTGGGAGGAGGGAATACCCTCGCAAACCTCGGAGGTAAATCTAAAATGAAAGCACCCGAACTCAATTATGATTACGAACTTGTCCTTGCAATCGCAAACGAAGGGCACACGGACACCGTTATGGACGCGGCGCGCTCGGCAGGCGCGGGCGGCGGCACCGTCATCCATGCAAAAGGCACGGGCGGTACGAATGCGGAAAAATTCTTCAAAGTGTCTATCGCGCAGGAAAAGGAACTCATCCTAATCGTCGCAAAGGCGTCCGAAAAAGGCAAAATCATGAAAGCGATAATCGAAAACGCGGGCACGCATACAGATGCGGGCGCAATAGTGTTTTCACTTCCCGTAGGCGCAATCGCGGGATTCGGCAACGCCACTATGTCCGAGGATTGACGATTTTTGAATAAGATTTCGTGCGTCGCATTTGAAATTATAATTCACCAAGAGTAATAAAAAACGCACCCGCGACGGGTGCGTTTTTTGATATCTCGATTTTAGTCGGATGCGTAGTTTGTGAAGTAATTTTGAATGTAGATGATGGGAGTGCCCTTGTCACCGCTTCCGCTCGTGAGGTCGCACAGAGAGCCGAGAAGGTCGGTAAGACGACGAGGGGTGGTGCCTTGGGACGCTTGGGACGCAAACAAGTCGGTGGGTTTTGCCTTAATCATATCTTGGATTGCGTGTTTTGCTTCCTCACCGCTCAAATTGCCGATTGCGTTGTCCGCAAGGTATTTGAGTTTGAGTTCGTTGGGAGTGCCGACGAGGCCGCTCGTGTAAGCAGGGGATACCACGGGGTCTGCAAGTTCCCAGATTTTGCCGACGGGGTCTTTGAACGCGCCGTCGCCGTAAACCATGACTTCCACGTTTTTGCCGGTCTTTTCGAGGAGCATCGCTTGGATTTTGTCGACGAGGGGTTGGCAATCGCGAGGGAAGAGTTTGACGGAATCGTCGGTTGCAAGGTTGGAACCGAGAATACCGTAGTCGGGGTTATAACCGCTTCCGTTAACGGGGGCGTTCATGATATCGTGCATGGAGAGGACTTTCTTTGCGCCCGCTTGTTCGAGAATACGTTTTGTTCTGAAACGAGTGTGGATGTCCGCATTGATGACGATGTCGGTGTATTTAAGGATTTCTTGAGGACGGTTTGCAAGGATGATTTCGGTGTTTTCGCCCGCCATTTCCTTGTAAAGTTGGACGTAATCGATGCCCGTGAAGGGGTGTTTGATTTCGCCGAAAGTTTCATAAATTTCTTTCTCGGTGAAAACGTCGGTGTAGGGATTGACGCCTTTTTCGTCGAGAAGGTCGAGGCTCATAAGGTGATTGCCCACTTCGTCGCTGGGATAGGAGAGCATGATGACGAGTTTGTCAACGCCTTTCGCTATGCCTTTGAGGAGAAGGGAGAAACGGTTTCTCGAAAGGATGGGGAAGATAAGACCGACGGTGCCGCCGCCCGTTTTTGCACGCACGTCCGCCGCGATATCGTCAACCGTTGCGTAGTTGCCTTGGCTTCTGCCGACGACCGCTTCGGTGATTGCGAGGACGTCTTTGTCTTGAATTTTGAATCCGGTTTCGGGGTCGGAAGACGCAGCCAAAAGGCTATCCACGACTATCTTTGCAAGGTCGTCGCCTTTCTTGATGATGGGTGCTTTGATACCTCTGGATATAGTACCGAGAGTTTTTGACATATATGCCTCCAAAAAATTTGATTTCGGAATTAAGGCGGAAAAACCGCGGGTGTTTTTCAACACGCGTACAGTCTATCACACGCGTCCGCGATTGTAAACAAAAAATTTTTCAAAATTTCCGCAAATTTTTCGACGGATTATCCGTATTGACAACGGCGCGGCGAAAAGTTATAATCTATATATAGATTAGTTTCGAGCCGCGGAGGAATGATTATGTCAGCAAAAGACGGTACTTTCAAAATCGCGAGAGTGGGACTTCATCGTTTCGAAGAGCCTTGCATTTCGGGCACGGGCGGCAGTGGCACGATATTCTTTTCGGGGTGCAATCTGCGTTGCCTGTTTTGCCAAAATTACAAGATTTCCCACGAGGGCGCGGGGCTTGACGTCACTCCCGAAGAATTTATAAGGTGCATGCTTTATTTGCAAGACCTCGGCGCGGAAAATATAAACCTCGTCACTCCGTCCCCCAACATCAATTTACTTGCGGAAACCTTGCGGATTGCAAAACCGCTTTTGCATATTCCTATCGTTTGGAATTCTAACGGATACGAAACCGTCGCAAACCTCAAAAAACTCGAAGGACTCGTGGACGTATGGCTCCCCGACTTCAAGTATAGCGACGAGAAACTTGCGGTCGAATATTCCAATGCCCCGGGTTATTTCGAGATTGCCAAAAACGCGATAACCGAAATGCGCCGTCAGCAACCCGAAAACGTCTTCGACGACGACGGGATGATGGTGAAAGGGGTTATAGTCCGCCACCTCGTTTTGCCGAGAGGATTGAGAAATACGAGGGGAGTTATGGACGCAATCGCACAAATCGACAAAAAAATGTACGTCAGCGTTATGGGGCAATATTTCCCCGTGCCTGCGGTGGAAGGGCATCCCGCACTCGGCAGACGACTTAACGAACTCGAATACAACACCGCGGTCGACGCGTTTTTCGATGCGGGACTGACAAACGGATTTTCACAAGAACTCGACAGTGCAACCGAGGAATACGTTCCCGATTTTGACCTTGACGAACTTGCGAAAATTTTGGGAAGAAACTAATGAAACGCGCACGAGTGCGTGCATAGGAGATATATGGAATTGAAAAAAGTTTTGCTCGACGAAACCGCACTTAATCGCGCGTTGCTTCGCATTTCCCACGAAATAGTGGAAAAGAACGACGGAGTAGACGACGTTGTGATAGTCGGCATACATACGCGCGGAGTGCCTATGGCGACGAGAATCCGCGACAATATCGAAAAAATCGAGAACAAAAGGGTGGATATGGGGATGATGGATATCACCCTTTATCGCGACGACTTGTCCGAAATCAGCGAACTTGCGGACGTCAAAAGTACGGATATATCCTTCGATATAAACGGCAAAAACGTCGTGCTTTGCGACGACGTGCTTTTCACGGGCAGGACGGCAAGGGCGGCTATCGACGCGCTGATACGTTTCGGACGCCCCAAAACCATACAACTTGCGGTGCTTATCGACCGCGGACACAGAGAACTTCCCATACGCGCGGATTACGTCGGCAAAAATATTCCGACTTCACTTCTCGAAACCATAGCGGTGCGTTTCGAAGAAACGGACGGAGAGGGGAGAAATCTCGTCGAATTATACTCGAACGAAACAAACAATTTTCAAAATTAACGAAAACGATTGACACGTTTCGAGCGATTGTGATATCATCAGCAAGATAAATCTTTAAGGGCTATACGAGATATAGACAAGATTGACAAAATCCATACCGTCAGTGAATTGCCTTGTCCGTATAACGCAGACAAGGTTTTTTTATAGGTAGCAACCGAAAGCATACAACAAGCAAAATTAAAAATGGAGAGAAAAACTATGAACAAAAACGGTCTTATCTATGACGTAGAAGACAAACCTAAGTTCGGGAAACTCTTGATTTTCGCGCTCCAACAAGTTCTCG
>CAZRHE010000018.1:0-32830 GCA_964599875.1 uncultured Bacteroidaceae bacterium | reverse complement strand
CTCAACACTCGAAGTTCTCGGCGCGTCGCGCCTCGTGTTCCGTCTTCGAATAAGTAGTGCGTGCACGTATAAGTAACCCTCGAACAGGGGAAGACGCACCACTACATAAAAAAATAAAAGTCACTCGCGGGGAGTGACTTTATATTTTTTTAAGTCGATAATCAGTTGAAAAGGTCTTTGAATTGTTTTCCGAATTTGAGGACGGGTGCGTCGCATGCGGGGATGGTGATTTGTTCGCCTTTGATGGGGTTGAAACCGGTTCTTTCCGCTTTATGTTTGAGTTCGAAAGTGCCCAGACCTGCGATTGCGACTTTGTCGCCTGCTTTGAGTGCGTCCGCTACGGTTGCGATGAATGCGTCGACTGCCGCTTGTGCGTCTTTGTTGGAAATTTCTGCCTTTGCTGCTACTGCTTTAATAAAATCGGCTTTGTTCATTATTTTACCTCCTGTAATTGACCGCATATCGCGGTTACAACCATATTATAACCGAAACGCAACGTAAAATCAATACCCAATTCGAAAAAACCTTGAAAACAGTAGGTTTTTTAATGCTTTTCGGTCGGGTTTTATATAAATATAAACAAACTTCGACAAAAATCAAAAAAAAATTTTTTATCGCTGACAAAACGGGCGTTTTTGTCGGTCAATAGTCAAAACCGTCGATTTGTATTGTTAAATCGCCGAAATTCGGTGTTTACAACGCGGAAGACCTTTGGTATAATTTTAGTAGTTAATAACAAGTTTCTATGGAGGAAAACTTATGGCAAAAGACCTTTCTAAAGGATACGGAATCTCCAAGTGGGAAGACGCGAAGACCATTTACAGCGAACTCGCGACTCTCACTTCTCAACCTATTTACTGCATCTCCGACGAAGCACTTGCAGAAACCCTTAAGCATTTCGACACCAAATGTGCGAAATCCAAGGAAATCACCGGCAAAGCGAAAAAAGTCATCCCGGGCGGCGTTCAACACAACCTTGCGTTCAACTTCCCGTTCCCTATCTGCATGACCAGAGCGGAAGGCGCGTTCCTTTACGACATCGACGGAAACAAATATTACGATTTCCTTCAAGCGGGCGGCCCGACCATCCTCGGTTCCAACTACGAACCCGTTCGTGAAAAAGTGTTCGAACTCCTCAACACTTGCGGCCCTGTCACCGGTCTTTTCCACGAAGGCGAATATCTCCTCGCAAAAAAGATTAGCGAATTGATGCCTGCATGCGAAATGTTCCGTATGCTCGGTAGCGGCACCGAATCCGTCATGGCGGCAATCCGCGTGGCGCGTTGCGCAACCAAGAAAAAACGCATCATCAAAGTCGGCGGCGCATATCATGGTTGGTCCGATCAAATGGTTTACGGCTTGAAGATCCCCGGAAGCCGTCAGTTCCTTGAATCTCACGGTATTCCCGGCGGCACCTACGGCACCACCGACGAAGTCCGTCCCAACGACCTCAAGATGCTCGAAAAGATGCTCAAACGCAACGCAATGAAAGGCGGCACCGCGGCAGTCATCGTCGAACCCGTCGGTCCTGAAAGCGGCACCCGTCCCATCGACCAAGATTACAACGAAAAAGCAAGAATCCTCGCAAAGAAATACGGCGCGCTCTTCATCTTCGACGAAGTCGTCACCGGTTTCAGAGTGGGCATCCACGGCGCACAAGGCTACTTCTTCGGTAAATACGATTACGACGATCCCAATCCCGTCAAAATCAACGGTAAAGAATGGATCATCGAAGACAAGAAAGTCGAAAACGGCAAACTCGTCAAATTCAAACGCCCCGCAGTGGCAAGAGATATGTATCCCGACCTCACCATCTTCGGTAAAATCGTGGCAGGCGGATATCCCTCCGCAGGCGGCGTAGGCGGCAAGAGAGAATACGTAAGCCTTATGGCGGCAGGCGTTGCAGGCATGGGCAAGAAAGCGTACGTCGGCGGCACCCTCGCGGCGAACCCCCTCAGTTCCTATGCAGGATATTGCGCAATTTGCGAAATCGAAAAGAACGACGCGTGTGCAAAAGCAGGCAGAGCAGGCGATCGTCTTGCGGCAGGTCTCAAAGTCCTCGTCAAGAAATACAATCTCCCGTTCGTCGTCTACAACCAAGGCAGCATCGTCCACCTCGAATGCACCGGCGCAATGAGTTTCGACTTCAGCGATATGTGCCTCCTCAAATCCGTCATTCCTATGCTTAAGAAGAAACCCGATATGATGGACAGAAAGGTCGCTATGGAACAAATGGGCGCGGCGTACATGGCACACGGCATCGTCACCCTCGCAGGTAGCAGACTTTACACCTCTATGGCAGACACCGACGAAATCATCGACGGAGCACTCGAAAAATTCGAAGAAGTCTTCAAAGACGTCACCGAATGCCATCGTCCCCTCGACAAAAAATCCAAATAATAAATAAAATTAAGTCGCGGTGGGAATAATCTCATCGCGACGTTTATTTCAGGAGAGTTATATGAACGAACAAATCGTTGCCAACATCTCAAAATACGCGGGCATGTTCTCCCGCGAAGGCTTCACCGAATGCGGTTATATCGCAGTAAAAGCAGATGAAGGCATGTATATCACCAAAGCATATTCCGTGTTTGAAAACATCACCGCGGAAGATATCGTTTTCGTCACCGACAAATCCGTGACCGAACTCGAAGGCAATTTCCGTGCGGCGGCATCCATTTTGCTTGCAACAATCCGCAATCAAAAAGACGTGGGCGCGGCGGCAATCGTGGACAGCAAGAGTATCGTTGAGTTTTCCAAGAAGAGAATCACCCTTCCTCCCGTCCTCGACGACATGGCGCAAATCGACGGCATTTCCGTAAAATGCGCGAAAAAGTGCTCTGCGGCGGAAGTTTCTCTCGCAATCGCAGGACTCAGAAACGCGTGCTTTATTCCCGAAGCGGGCGCGGTCGTCAGCGGTCGTACTCTCGACGAGGCATACACCTCCGCACTCGTCCTCGATAAGGCTTGCAACTGCTATCTCCTCGCAGAGAAGAAGGGTGGTGTGAAACCTCACTCTTTCATCAACGCAGTGCTCGAACACGTCGTTTACAAACTTAAGTATTCCAAGAAGAATCAAAAAGACCAACAAGCGGCTGAAAGCGGAAACGCGGCGGCGGAAGAGAAGAAACCCTCCGCAATCGTCACCGACGAGCAAAAAGCACTTGCACAAGCAGTCAAAGACGCTGGACTTCGTCTTCTCGACGAAAACCTCGTTCAAGGCACGTGGGGCAATATCGCCGTTCGTCTTAACGACAAAGAAATCCTTGCAACTCCGTCCGGAATCGACTACGTAATGCTCGAACCCTCTCAAATGGCAATCGTCAATATGGAAACCGGCGAATGGCAAGGCTCGGACAAACCCACCAGCGAAAGAAAAATGCACTCCGCAATTTTGACGGCGCATCCCGATTCCAACGCAACCGTGCATACTCATCCTTTCTACGGATGTATTCTTGCGGCAATGGGCAAAGACCTTCCCGTCCCCGAAAAGTATCGCTACGTACTCGGTGCAGTCGTACCTTGTGCGAAAGCGGCGCTTCCCGGCACGAAACAAATCGTCAAAAATTCCACCGCTGCAATGGGTGACGGCAAAGCGTGTTTCCTCGGAAACCACGGCGTCATCGTTAGAGGAAAGGACCTCGACGACGCATTCAATATCTGCAGAGCCCTCGAAGACGCTTGCAGAGATTATTTGCTCAACTAATTAAAACAGATAAAAAACGACGCTCCGCAAGGTGCGTCGTTTTTTCGTTAAGTCGTCTTTCGATCAAATCCACCGTAAAATTAATTTTATGTGGTTAGATAATCGGTTTTTAAGGATTGAAAATCATTTTCGTATATGATAATATAATATATAGGATTCCCGCTTAATGGGAAAATCGTGTTTAACGAAACAGGAGAACGTATGAAAAAGATTTTTATGCTATTGATTGCATTCGTCATATGCATGACTTTCGTAGGATGTTCAAGTAATCCCGATTTGAACGTTTCGTTTGAGAATGCGTTGATAAAAGAATCCGGGGTTGCGTCCGCACTTGCAAGAAACGTGAGTTACGACGGCGCGCTTGAAGAATCCGTCGTTGATTTTTGCGCAAAAATAACCGCACCCGCAGTAAACTTGTATTCGTCGTCCGATAATACCGCCGTTTCACCTATATCCATATATTTTGCGCTTGCAATGCTATCGGAGTGCGCAAGCGGGGACACGAGAAACGAGATTCTATCCGTGTTAAACGTGGATTATGCAACCCTAAACGCAAATATCAAAAACCTTTGCGAAATAATGAACGTTTATTATGAAGTCGAAAATAAAGACGGCGAAGACGTCAAACATGCAAGACTGACGACTGCAAATTCCGTGTGGCTTAACAACGGCTCGTCGTTTAATATGAATTGCATTGAAACGCTTGCAAACAACTATAACGCATCCACGCTGCAAGCGGATTTTCGCAATGACAATAAAACCGCAAACGCACTTATTCGCGATTACGTCAAGCAACAAACCGAAGGGCTTATTGACAGGGATTTCGGTTTGGATCCTTTGACCGTGTTTGCTTTGATAAATACTTTGTATTTGCAAGAGAGTTGGAATAAAACGGGAAGTGATATCTCCGTCACCAGAGAGCAAATGGAATTTACAAACGGCGACGGCACCAAAGTCAGCGAATATATGTTGTACAGAAGTGCAAACGCAAGACGCCACGTCGGAGAGAATTTCTCGTCCTTTTACGTGATGACCGCAAACGGATATACAATGTATTTCATCCTCCCGAACGACGGTACGTCCGCGGTGGATGCCATGAGCGAAAGCAATATCAAAGAGGCGTTGACGGCTTCATATTCCGGTTATGATGCTGAAAAAAATATAAAATATATCACGACTTGCTATTTTCCCGAATATAAGGCGTCTTATGATAAAGACCTCGTCGGCGTGCTAAAATCTTTCGGCGTAGGAAAGGCGTTTTCGGGTAGTGCGGATTTCAGTGGCATTACGAGTGAAAAAGTATTCTGCAATGAAGTTTTGCACGCAACGGAATTGGAAGTCGGAAGAAAGGGAATAAAGGGTGTCGCAGTCACTTTGCCCTCAGTACCTACTTCTGCAGGCCCGTCGGAAATAAAGAAAGTTTACGAAACGTTTGAAGTGAATAAATCCTTCGGATACGTGCTGACGGACCCTAACGATATCCCGATTTTCAGCGGAGTGATAAACAAGATTTGACGGATTGAAAACGAACTTTTTGATATGTTTCCACTTAATAAAACGCCTCTTGTGAGGCGTTTTTTGTACACGATTTATGCGGTTAGATTGCGGATTTAGGCGAGGAACACGTTCAATACGAGCCCTATCACGAGCAGGTGCAAGGGATAGTAGATATAAAACGCCCATTTCATGAATTTGTTGATTTTGGGGTTTGCGCCGCGCTTGCCGTTGTAGAGCATAATCACGGGGACTGCAAGGAAGACGCCGTATTGCAAGAATGCGTAGGGTTTCGACAAGAAGAAGTAGTAGACCACGACGTACAGCGACACCCACAACAAGCACCATAGAATTTGTTTGAGAGGTTTGCCGCGATTCGAGCCTATCGCAAGGACGGACAGCGATGCGATGCAACTCCAATCCACGGGGAATGAAACCGCGCAGAGAAGTACGACGATGACGAGTTTCATCCACCATTTCAGTTTTTCGCTGTCGTTGACTTTGAGCATGACGAGCCCTATTGCAAGCGACCATATGACGCTACCTTGATTGAGGAAACGGGTCATTCCTTCGCCCGTTGCAAAGGGTACGAAACAGAGCGCGCCGTATTTTGTATAGATTTCGGTTTGCAGCATATACGGCACGTGCGAAATCAGCGCGAAAAGGAATAGCCTTGCTATGTATTTATTTAGGTTTTTAGTGTAGTGATAGCCCTCTGCGATGCAGTAGCACATTATGGGGCACGCAAGCCGCCCTATGACGTGGAAAACGATTGCAAGCGGCTCGGTGGAATAGTTAGGGAAAAGCAACCACGTGACGTGGTCGAGGGTCATCGCGACGATTGCGATGAGTTTCAGCATATTTTGGTCGAGAGGTTTTTTAATTTCCGTCATAATATCCCTTGTGCGCTTTACGTAAAGAGTATAACACCGCCGATAAAACGCTGTCAACGCAAAAGTTTTTTGCATATTGCTTATGAATTTTGAATATTTATATAAGATATAATAATTTTTGTTGCGATATCGTGCACGCGATGATAAAATGATTGTAATAATATAAGCGATTCACCGCTTAATCGCATTAGGGGATAACCCTCGGAGGCATATATGTCAAGAATAAAATTTAACGTAATCACAATCGCGCTTGCCTTGGTTTTGTGCATAGCACTCGTTTTCGCGCTCGGATTCGGCGTCAATGGTGGCACGATAGCGACTGCGGGAGGGCTTGATAACACCGGTATCGATAACGGTGGCAGTAGTATCACAGATAAAGGTGATATTGGCGGCGGACTTATAAGCGGTGGCGGAGATGAAGATGACAAAACAATAGATGCCGGCGGTGGCAGCCTCATAGATAAAGGCGATATCGGCGGCATAAGCGCACCCACAACCGGCGGAGATGAAGAGGAAACCGCGGCGGCGAAAATCGGCGACGTCAAGTACGATACGATTGAAGAGGCGCTGTCGGCTGCAAATAATAACGACAAGATTTATCTTCTCAAAAACGTCGCACTCTCCGAAGACGTCACGATAAGCAAATATTTAGACGTGTATGCGGGTGGTTTTACCTTCGACCTCTGCGGAAAGAAAGTCATAGGATCTGAAGATGGCATAAGATTGGACTTTTTTGAAAACGTCACGATAAAAGATTCCTCTCAGGATAAAAGCGGTGCTTTTGATTGTAGAGTAAAATTCTATCTGCCTGAAAGCGGACACGTTATTATGGGCGGAACTTTCAATAATTACACGACTTTCAGTAGCCTTATGACCGTCAAAGGCGGCGTTTTCAAGAGTAACGTCGAATTGCCGTCGAATAACAACGGAGATATCAAATTTTACGGCGGAACGTTTGAAAAAGGTATTTTTAAAAACGGATATGAATTTGCGGATTTGATAGGGTCCGGTTGCGAATATCGAGATATCCAAACTTCGGCGGTTATAAACGTATCCGAATTGAAAAATTCCGTCCCGTTCAAAGTGGTATGCGATCACACTTGGGCGAGCGGCGTTTGTTCAAATTGCGGGTACGTTTGCTTGCACGAAAACCGTAACGGCACGACTTGCTCGGATTGCGAAAGCACTCTGCTCGTTAAAATCGAAAACTCGACGGCTACTCGTTATTTCTCGTCGATAACGGCGGCGTTTTCCGCACTCTCGGACGGAGATACTATAATTGTTTTGAACGATTTCACAATGACCGAAAGCGTGCAAACGGGTAAAAACGTCACCTTCGACCTTAACGGAAAAAAGATTACGGCAAATATAAACGGCAGTCCCATGTTGAAGTTCAACGGCAAAACCATCGTGAAGGACTCTTCTGCGAACAAAGCCGGGGAAGTCAACACGTGGATTCAGGTTGAATGTAAAGTTGCTCTTGGTGCGGACGAAACTTATTGCTGCTACGTCGAAAGCGGATATTTTAGCCATATGATTCAGTTTGGTTCAAATACGCTAATAACGGGCGGCACGTATAGTTACGCTTCACCGTCAATGGATGCTACTAACGTAAAAGTCGAAGGCGGTACCTTCAACGTCGTTGACGGCGAGTCCCAATTTAGCGTCGATTCTAAATCGCTTACTATATCCGGAGGCACGTTTAACTCTCAATTTTACGTGGCGAGTTCTCCGACGTCGATAACTATAACCGGCGGCACTTTTGCTGAAATCTATATCCCGGGAACTGAAGACGAGGGCGTTGAATTGCATTTGTCGGGCGGCACTTTCAATAGTATTTCGGCAGGTTCTTATAACTATGCGAATTTTCTCGTCGAAGGATTCGTTTATAAAAACGTTGAAACTTCCGAAATCGTCGCACCCGAAAATATGAGCGCGAATATAAAGGTTGCGGTCGTAGAGTGTCCGCACTCTTGGACGAGCGGCGTTTGCACGATTTGCAAAAAGGTTTGTTCGCACAGCGGCGGCACTGCGACCTGTACTGCAATCGCGATATGCGAAACCTGCGGTCTTGGTTACGGCGAATTAAATTCCGAAAACCATAGCGGAGAAGAAGTTTGGACCAAGAATGAAAGCAAGCACTCCAAAGAATGGAATTGCTGTCACGAATCTATCGTCGCCGAAGAAGACCACGAATGGAATGATGGTGTTTGCACCGAATGTAATTACGTTTGCGAGCATAATTGGATAGACGGCACTTGCGACTATTGCGAAAAAAATTGCGAGCACGATTGGGAAAACGGAGTATGTAAGATTTGCGAAAAAGTTTGTGCGCACAGCGGCGGCACTGCGACCTGCACTGCAATCGCGATATGCGAAACCTGCGGTCTTGGTTACGGCGAATTAAATTCCGAAAACCATAGCGGAGAAGAAGTTTGGACCAAGAATGAAAGCAAGCACTCCAAAGAATGGAATTGCTGTCACAAGTCTATCGTCGCCGAAGAAGACCACGAATGGGACGAAGACGGAGTTTGCACCGAGTGCGACTATCATTGCGCACACGTCGCTTGGACGGACGGCATTTGCAATAATTGCGGAAAAAATTGCGAGCACGATTGGGAAAACGGCGTTTGCACGATTTGCGAAAAAGTTTGTTCGCACAGTGGCGGTGCGGCAACTTGCAAGGATTATGCGATTTGCGACGTTTGCGGTTTAACGTACGGTGATTACGATAAGAACAATCACGTCGGTGAACAAGAATGGATAACAACCGAAACGACGCATAAAAAGACTATGAATTGCTGTGGCGATACGATAATTCCCGAAGAAGACCACGAATGGGACGAAGACGGAGTTTGCACCGAGTGCGACTATCATTGTGCACACGTCGCTTGGACGGACGGCATTTGCAATAATTGCGGAAAAAATTGCAAGCACAATTGGGAAAACGGAGTATGTAAGATTTGCGAAAAAGTTTGTGCGCATACGGGCGGCACTGCGACCTGCATTGAAAAAGCAATTTGTGAAATCTGCGGAGAAGAGTACGGCGCGTATGACGAAAATTGTCACGCACATCTCGTCGAGGTGAAAGCGACTGCGTCTACGGTCACTACGGCGGGCAATATCGCGCACTATCACTGCACTGACTGCGACAAGCGTTTTAGTGATGTTTTGGCGATAAACGAAGTTACGCTTGAATCCGTTGCACTTCCCAAACTTCCTCCCGCGGTCGTATCTGGCGGAGAAGGGAAATACGTGAAGAATAGCGGAGAAAGTTTGACCGTCAAATCAAACGCATTGCTATCCGATTTCGTGGCGGTGTACGTGGACGGCAAGGAAATATCCTCGGATAATTACGTCCTCGGTGAAGACGGTTTGTCCGTGAAATTCAAATCCGCATATCTCGATTCCTGCGAGGTGGGCACGCACGAAGTTTCCGTGCGCTCGATAAGCGGAAACGCGGACACGACGTTCACGATCGAATCCGCGCCCGACGAAGGACTTTCGGGCGGAGCGTGGGCAGGCATAGGCATTGCAATCGCGGCGGCTGTCATCGGTGCGATGATGGGAATTATGCTTGTCGCAAAAAAGCGCGGATAATAGGGTTTTAGACCTTGTTCGCTTGTTAGGAAAGAAATAATAAAACCAATTAGACGGTGGTTTAGGTATGAAAAAAGCGAGGATAAACCTCGCTTTTTTCAAATCATGCGCCGTGGTTCAGTTTATGGATACGACTTCGTATCCCTCTGCGCTTATAGCGTTTTTCAGCGTTTCGTCGCTTACGCCGTCCACCGTGACGACTGCGTTTTTCTTCTCGAGAGAAACTTCGACGGCGGTGACGCCCGCTACGTTTTCGAGTGCCTTTTTGACGTGTGCGACGCAGTGTTCGCACATCATTCCTTCGATGGTTATTGTTTTGGTCATGGGTATATCTCCTTTATAGTTATTATCAATTGTTTCGTTTGCTTTCGTGTCGTTTAGACCGCGGGTGACTTCCTCCACGTTCAACTCGACGGGTTTGCGCGTAGTTATCTTGTTTATATTCACAAGGTTAAGTCGCAAAGCGTTTGTGACGACGCATACGCTTGACAAACTCATCGCCGCCGCGCCTATCATGGGATTTAGTGTGAGATTTATCGGGGGCATAGAAAATACGCCAGCCGCTATCGGAATACATATGCAGTTGTAAACAAACGCCCAAAACAGATTTTCTTTGACGTTGAGCAGGGTTTTGCGAGATAGGGTAATCGCGCGCGCGACGTCTAATAAACTCGATTTCATAAGCACTACGTCCGCACTGTCTATCGCAACGTCCGTGCCCGCTCCGATTGCGATTCCGACGTCCGCAACCGTGAGCGCGGGGGCGTCGTTTATTCCGTCTCCGACCATAATGGTTTCGCCGTATTTTTTGAGAGCGGATACGACGTTTGCTTTGTCGGCGGGGAGCACGTCGGATATCACTTCGTCAACTCCACATTCGTTTGCAATCGCTTTTGCGCTGACGGCGTTATCTCCCGTCAGCATAACCACTCTCAAACCTTGCGCGCGCAGGGTAGAGATAGCGTCCTTGCTGTCCAGTTTGATTTCGTCGCGCACTGCGATTATTCCAAGCACTTCGCCGTTCGCTGCAAGATATAACGGAGTCTTTCCGTTTTTCGCCAAGTCTTCGCCTATTGCGAAAGCCTTGTCGTCGGTCGAAAGGTAAGATGCGTTTGAAAGGGTGTAAGTGACGCCGTTCACTTTTCCCTTAATGCCGTGTCCAGCAAGGGAGATAAAGTCGTCGGCGGGACGGATATCCGCGTCGTTTGCCTTATCGAGAATTGCGGACGCAATGGGGTGCTCGCTCCCTTTTTCAAGACAAGCGGAAATGAAAATCAAATCCTTTTCAGAAACGCTCGAAAGGGGGATGACGTCCGTGACTTCGGGTGTGCCTTTCGTTATCGTCCCCGTCTTGTCGAGGACTACGATTTTCCCTTTGCCCGTTTGTTCGAGCGCGGTTGCCGTCTTGAATAGTATGCCGTTTTTCGCTCCCTTTCCGTTGCCCACCATAATGGCGACGGGGGTGGCAAGACCGAGTGCGCACGGACAACTTATGACGAGTACGCTTATTGCGTGAGTGAGAGAAGTTTCAAGATTTTTTGTTACTGCAATCCAAACGATGAAAACGATTAAAGCAACGGAAATGACGGTTGGTACGAATATTCCCGACACTTTATCCGCCGTTTTTGCAATCGGAGCCTTTGACGAGGATGCGTCCTCGACGAGTTTTACGATTTTCCCGAGCGTTGCGTTTTCGCCGACTTCGGTGGCTGACACGGTGAGAAATCCGTTGACGTTAGAGGTGCCCGACAACACTTCGTCGCCTACGGTTTTGAATATAGGAAGGCTTTCTCCCGTGACCGAGGATTCGTTGACGTCGGAGGAGCCCGATAGGATTACGCCGTCCGCGGGGAAGTTTTCACCGGGGCGCACTGCGATTACGTCCCCGATTTTAAGTTCGCTCGACGGGATTTCTTTTTCCTCTCCGTTTACGATTATCCTTGCGGTTTCGGGGGATAGACTCATAAGTCCTTTGATTGCCGAAGTCGTCTTGCCCTTGCTGTACGCTTCGAGGGTTTTGCCGAGGGTGATGAGAACGAGTATCATCGCGGACGATTCGAAATAAAGTCCGTGCAAAATTTCTTGCGCAAGTTCGGGACGCACTCCCATTTTTATCATCAGCGCGACGCTGTATATAAAGGATATGCCGCTGCCCATGGATACGAGGGTGTCCATATTCGGTGCGCGGTGGATAAGCCCTTTCGTACCGCTTACGAAAAAGCGATTGTTCACGAGTAGTATCGCAAGCGCGAACGCAAGTTCGTATCCCGCTATCGCAAGGGGAGATGATAAACCGCTCGTCACGGGCAGTCCGAACATAACGTGTCCCATGGATACGTACATGAGGGGGACGAGTAAAACGGCGGATATGGCAAGGCGCAATAGAGAGGAGTATACGGGATTCATTTTCGTCTTGACCTTTTCTTCGCCGAAAACGGTCGCTTTGTAACCTGCGTCCGCAACCGCGTTCATGATTTTGTCGGCAGTGAGAGGGGCGTTGTACTCTACGACCATGGAATTTGTAAGTAAATTCACCGCGACTTCTTTTACGCCGTCGAGTTTTCGCACCGCATTTTCCACTCTTGCGCTACAAGCGGAGCAGGTCATCCCTTGAACGTTGAATTTTTGTTTTTCCATATCACTTCAATTTTTTCACGAGTGCGACGACTTCGTCCATAACTTCCACGTTTCCGTCGTTGACGTTTTCCACGACGCAGGTTTTGAGGTGCTCTTCGAGAAGAATATACCCAAGCCCTTGCAACGCGTTTTCGACGGCGGAGAGTTGAATGAGAATATCTCCGCAATAGCGGTTGTCCGCAAGCATATTTTTGATTCCGCCAAGTTGCCCGATGATACGATTCAGTCTGTCGTTGAGATTTTTGAGTTGTTTTTCATCTCTCGGCGTGTGTTTCGTGCGGTGGCAACAAGTTTGATTTTCGTTCGTCATAAGTCTATCTCCATATACCCCCATAGGGTATCTAACAATATGATAAAACCGTATTACGATTTTGTCAAGCGGAGTGTAGAAATAACAGATGAAATCCGCGGAAGATTTAATATTGATTTTCGCGCGTGCGGGATATATAATATCTTTGAGGTGAATTATGAGCCAAAAAGACAAAATGCATACCGGGGAATTGTATCTTCCCGGTGACGAAGAAATCATGAAAGAACAACTTGCGTGCCTTGAAAAGTTGTACGACTTCAACGCGACGCGCCCTTCCGAATTTCAAAAGCGAGAAGAACTTTTGAAAGATATGTTCTCAGAGATTGGAGAGGGGTGCTATATCGAGCCGCCTTTCCACGCGAATTGGGCGGGAAAACACTGCCATTTCGGAAATTACGTTTACGCAAATTTCAATCTTACAATCGTAGACGACACCCACGTTTACGTAGGGGACGGAACCATGTTCGGACCTAACGTAACCATTGCGACGGCGGGACACCCGATACTTCCCGAACTGCGCGCAAAGGCGTATCAATACAATATGCCCGTCCATATCGGCAAGAATTGTTGGATAGGTGCAGGGGCTGTTATTTTGCCCGGCGTCAGCATAGGGGATAACGTCGTCATAGGCGCGGGGAGCGTCGTCACGAAGGATATCGAAAGCGACGTCGTGGCAGTCGGCAATCCGTGCAAAGTATTGAGAAAGGTCGGCGACCGCGACAAGGAATACTACTTCAAGGATAGAAAGATTAATTACGACGATATAACTTAATCGGCGTTTTATATGGTTGAAACAACAAGATAAAATACTGAATTTGCAATAACAATGAAAACGAACGGAGAAATCCAAACGACTATGAAAAAGAAAAATACAAAGACCTACGTCATAATATCTGCCGCGATAATCGCACTTGCGCTGACTTTCTCGGTGAGCCTTTACGTCGAAAGCGACGACGTTGCGTATGCTTATAACAGCAGTTGCGAGGGCTGGGAAGAGGGCGTCTTCAACAACCTCGACTACGGCATTTATTGGTATCAAAGCGGAAGAGAAGTCCCCGTCAAATGGGATGCGGACGGCGTGGATTTCGACCCCTCGCGCCCCACGATTATTTTCACGCACGGCATGAAACAAAACGAGGGCTACAGATATAGGGATATCCTTTCCGCATACGAAGACACGCGCGTCTATATGGCGAACGACGACGTGGATTACAATACGGAATATTACGAGTATTATTTGAGCCACGGTTACAACGTCGGGCACTTTTATTGGAATCAAATTGCGGAGGAGAGTATAGGCGGCGACGTCAAAATTTGGTCGTCGGACACCGACCTCGGCATGCGATATTTCGTATCCGACGCGGATAGCAACAGAGTGCAAGGGGACGAAAGCAAAAATCCCACCAAGTCCGTTTCCGTGCTTTATGCGGAGAATATTATAGCGGCACTCGGTGAGAATTTTTCAGGGACGTTACACCTTGTAGGACACTCCATGGGCGGAGATTTGTCCCTTGCGGTCGCGGAAAATCTCATCATGATGAGCGAGGACGGCAAAATCGGTGAAAACCTTCTTCCCGAAAGAGTGACCTTGCTCGACCCGTATTTGAGCATATCCGCAGTGAAAGGGCATATCGACCATAGAAACGGCGTTGATTCGGAGGGCAAAACCATTGCCGAACTTTGCTCGGAAGCGGTGGTTACGATTGCAAATCACGGCATCGCGATAGACGGTTACGGAGCGGGGAATTTCATTTATAAGCAATACTCCGAAATCGGCAGCGCGGTGTACAAAAAATCAAAAATTAATCTTCTCAAAGAAAGATTTTCGGATAATTGCGTTTGGGTGCACCTCGAAGCACTAAATGAAGAAATCGGAATGTTTAATAATCACTGCGTCGTCCCCGACTATTTCTTCCTATCTCTCTATCAGGACAAGGCAGTCGATAATTTCGAAGACGACGTGCCGAGTGCGCGCTCGACTGCGGCTGAAATTTACGCATTGCGCGGGCGTGCTTATTCGCAATCGTACAACGGAGATTCGTCCTATCTTATCTCGGACAGCACGTTTACGAGGGTGGATAGAAATCAAGAAGAGGTCAACTTCATCGTCAACGTCACCGCAACCGACGTGTACGGCGTGCGCATTTTGAACGCGGACGGAAAAGTGGTCTATTCGCGCTCTTCATCCGCACCTATAAACAGAGTAGAAGCGTCGCTCGAAGAAGGGGAATATACCGTTGAATACGTCGACGCTGACGGAAATTGCGATCCGAAATTCAGTGCGGTTTCTTCGGTCGAAGAAGAAAAAACCGTCTTTATCGAAATGGAAGAAAACCTCTCTCCCGTCGTCGAAGAGCCTCAAAAAAGTTACACTTGGGTGTACGCTCTTATCGGCGCACTTGCGGGAATAGCGGTGATTTTCGGTGCGATTTGCGCCGTGCTCATCTTCAAAAAACGTTAGGCGTTTTTCAAAAATACCGCAAAAATTACCGTCGAATCCGCCTAAAACCGCAGATTCGGCGGTTTTCATTTACCTTTTCAAAATAATTATTGCCATATTTCGACTTGTCGTGTATAATTAAATTACCAAAAATTAAGGCGGAAATTATGAAAGAACTCACCAAAACTGAAAAGACTCTTTGGGGACTTATTGCCTTGTCTATCGTCATTATGATATTCGGCTTTTTGTTCCTCCTCAACGCAATGGGTATGTGCGATTTTTATCCGCACTATAGCGCAATCCCCAACGTGCTCGGCAAATATATCGTCGTCATCGCGACTATGGCGTGCGGCATAATGCTGTTCTCGAACGTGGCAATGCGTTTCCCCGACAAGAAACTCCGCAACGGTCTTACGATTTTCATCACGGCGTTTGCGTTTATTCTTACGTTGCCTCTCACTTACGTCTTCTTCTCGTTGCTTCCTTTTGCTGCGAATCACGACATGGCTGAAGTGTTTGCATCCGTCGGCGCAACCGGACTTTCGGACTTCACTCCCGAAGTCGTATCCGCATCCGCAGACGCAATCGGCATCAACGCAATCGACAAAATCATGGGTGTCAACAACATTTATCTCGGTTTTGCAGACCTCTTCGACGAGGGCGCGGGACTTTGGGTCGTGCTTGCAATTATGGCAGTCGTCGGCATCGTATTCTTGTTTGAACCGCTCATCGCAGGCATTTGCGTCACCAAAGGCAAAATGCTCCAACTCTTCGGCAAAAACGAAAAAGGCAAATTTGCTCCTATCGCGATAGTCGAACTTCCCGTCGCAAAAGCGCAACGCCTTGCAGAGGAAGAAAGAATCAGAGAAACCATAGTGTAATAACTTGCTAAAAGATAAAAATCCACCGCTCAATCGGTGGATTTTTATTTCACGCTTGATAGTTAAAATAAAGGCGATATGAAAACGATAGGCGACAATATTAAAGAATTGAGAAAACTTAATTCCATGACGCAGGCGGAACTTGCAGAAAAACTCGGCGTTTCGTTCAAGACGATAGGGCATTGGGAAAATAATTACGCCGAGCCGTCCGTTGCGCATATCAAAATGATGAAAGAAATTTTCGAATGTACGTACGACGATTTGTTCGATATAGATTGAATCCGACGGAAATCCGTCGGATTTTTCAAATTTGCAAAACTCTAAAACTTTTGTAAGGATTACTTTTGGGGATATCTTTCTTTCGGCACGCTTTCGTGGATTTTTAAGTCTTCCTCATCGACCATTACGTCCGCAATATCTTTGCCTGTATAAAATTCCGAAAAAACAACTTGCCATTTCCCGTTAGTCGGTTTTTCGCTCATTACTGCTCCGAAATCGCCGACGTTCACGCCTGCTTTTGTATAAGCGGGTTTTTCCCTGATAATTTCAACTAAATCCAAATATTTCATAATACTCGCTACCTATTTACTATCACCTTTTAATTAAAACGATGAATATCGCTATGCGTACTTACAATTTGCCGTTTGTAATATAATTGAAAAGCCCTATTCGGGTGAATAAGGCTTTTCTGGTGGGGTTGAATAGACTCGAACTATCGACCTCGCGCTTATCAGGCGCGTGCTCTAACCAACTGAGCTACAACCCCGTATTCTATTGGTGGAGATGCACGGATTCGAACCGAGGACCTCTTGAATGCAAATCAAGCGCTCTACCAACTGAGCTACACCCCCATGTGAATGCCTATTGATAATAGCATTGACGAAAAACTTTGTCAAACGATTTTCACCATTTTTCGCAAGCAAGTGCGATTTTTTTTCGAGCGCATATTAAAAACGGAAATTCTCGTCGCGTGGCGTATAAAACAATCTTCGATTGCGAATACTACCATTACCACGGCATAGCCGAAAAAAAGGAGTAATTTATGGATAACAAAAAATCCGGTAGCAAATCTGCTCAAAACTGCGGCAAAGATTGCGGCGCGAGCAACAGCAAAACCAAATCCAAACAAAGTTCTTCTCCCAAGAATTGCGGAGGCAAGGACTGCGACTGCAAAGACTGCAAATAACAAACTTGACAAAACCGCCTGCACAGGCGGTTTTGCTTTTCATTTCGTTTCTTGGGACGGGAATATAAAGTAAGAAGTAAGAGGTAAAAGGTAAGAGGTTAAGTAATAGGTATTAAAAACTCCGCGTTAAAAGGCTCCGCGACGGAGCCTTTTCATATACTATTTATTGCACGTTTTCGAGATGAAGGACGACTGCGCCTTGTTTTGCACGGCACAGCGGACATTCTTCCCACGCCTCTTTGCCCGTTTCGGTGTAGCCGCAACCAGAGCATTTCCAAGTCACCTTGACTTTTTTCTTGTAAAGAGAACCGTTTTTCATTTGCTTGTGCAATTCTTCAAACAATTCTTGATGGCTCTTTTCGACTTCTATGACCATATCGAAAAGTTTTGCAACGTCCTCGAATCCTTCCTCTCTTGCAATCTTTGCAAATTCGGGATAAATCTTTTCCGCTTCTGATTTTTCGTCCTCTGCGGCAAGTTTGAGATTATCCGTCAAGTCCCATTTCTCTTTGAAGGGATAACCCGCGCATATTTCGATATTATCGATTTGCTTTTTCGAGCCCTGTTGGAGATAGGTGTAAAACATACGAGCGTGATTGAACTCGTTGTAAACTACCTTGTCCACGATTTCGGCAAGGCAAGTGTAACCTTGCATTCTTGCGCCGTATTCAATAAATTCGTAGCGCGTGCGCGCCTGACATTCGCCCGCATACGCGCGTGCGAGATTTTGATAAGTTTTGCTATCTTGCAATTTCATATGCACCTCCGATGATATTATCCCCGAATGCAAAAGAAATATTCCTCTGATAAATATTCATATCCGCTCTTGAATTTCGGCGGAAAAGTTTGTATAATGAGTTTATCAATAATCGTGAAGGAGAAATAAGATGGGAATTTATAAACCTAAAGACGAATTCGAAGCGCAGTGTATACAGGCGCTTAAAGTTAGCATAGAGCACGGCTCGGTGTCCGCGTCGTATATTCAAAGGCAAGTCGGACTCGGATATCAGGGCGCGATGCGCGTTGTCGATTGGATGATTGAAAACGGATTTATCACGAGTTGTCCTACGGATAGATTCGAGATAACGAAAGAGCAATTCCAAAACCTTTTCGGTGACGACGACGTATTTACGGTCGAAAGCGCGGGCTCTGCGTACGAGCAAATCCGCGAAAATTTCGGCGTAGAACAAGCGGCTGACGAGGAAGAAATCAAAGAAAAGAAATCCTACGTAAAGGAAGACGTTGCGGGCGCAATCAATCAAATCGAACTCAACGAATATACGATAGAGGGTGCAGACGGCACTGCGTTCCGTTTTTCATATGAAGAAACGGATGAAAACGTCGTGATAAGCGCAATCGTGTTGATGAGCGGGGACGATACGGCGGAAAATATCGCTACCGTCAAAGAAGTTATGTCTTCTTATCCCTTGGTGGAATACGACGGCGGAAGGGTAATCAAGGTCAGAACTTCGCACAAAGGCACGCTTGAAGGTATATTGAATTTGTACGGCGTGTTCATAACGGTATACTGCAGAATTTACGAATAAAAAAGTCGCACCCGAAACGGTGCGATTTTTTTAAAGAAATCCATTTGATAGTTTGGTGATTTATGCGGATTTTATAAGTCGCAATTTATCAAGAACTTTGAGTATCGCGGGGGATACGACGAGACATAGGACGGATTCTATCGCAAAGTTTACGGACAAAACGGATACGAGAACAAATTCGTATACGTTGATTCCGTTCACGTTTGCCGCAGAATAGACGTCGATGAAAAAGGCGTACGTGCCGAGTATGAATAATCCGGTGTTGACGACGGGGACAACTACCGAGGACAGTATCGCGGCGATAAGTTTATGCTTGTATAACGCCTTATAAATCAGTCCCGAAACAAGCCCCGCAAGTCCGGTTTTCAGCAAACAAAGGAAAACTGTAGCGGCGGGATTTACGACGAAAAACACTCCGAGGGTGGCTGGAGCGGTGAGTGTAATCACTCCGTTCAAAATCCCGAGCGCAAGTCCGACGATAGGCCCGTACGCGCACGCGCCTATAATAATAGGTATAAGGGCGAGATTGAGATTGACTTGTCCTGTTTGCACGTAGTTGGATATAAAAGACAAAACGATTTCGATTGCAATAAACAAAGCCACGCCCGTGATTTTGCGCACGCGGTTGTTTTTATGGGGCTTGCACTCCTCGTTTTCAATCGTTGAATCCGCGTCGTCGCTTTCGTTTTCATATTCGAGCGGGGCGGCGGATTCGTCGATTACTTTTTCTTCGTTTTCGAAATCTTTCACGGTTTAGATTGTAGCGGATAATCTTTATTCCGTCAAACGCTAATACCCCTCGAAGTGCGGATATGGGTGCGTTTTCGGGAATTTTTTCCATTGAATCCGCATAAAATAACAAATTTGAGATTTTTTTTGAAATTTTTTAGGAATTTGCAAATTTTAAAGAGTATTATTAAGTGAAAAGACTCGAAGGACGGAATTATGGCGTTCGATTCAAAAGACGGAATCAATCAAAATTTTCTTGACGAACTCAAAAGCAGAAACGACATTGTAAGCACGATTTCGCAATACGTTCCCCTCACGAAAAAGGGCGGGAAGTATTTCGGATGTTGTCCTTTTCACAACGAAAGGACGGGCTCGTTTTGCGTGAACACGGACGGACAATATTATCACTGTTTCGGGTGCGGAAAGAGCGGAAACGTCATATCTTTCATTATGGAAATAGAGTCGATGGGTTTCATAGACGCAGTGAAATTCCTTGCAGACAGAGCGAATATGGAAATGCCCGAATATCACGCGGACCCCGACCGCGCGCAAAAAAAAGAAAAAAGAGATATACTCCTCGGACTTATGCGCGACGCCGCGCTTTATTATCGCAATAACCTCACGAAAGAAAACGAGGGCAGAGAAGCAAGAGAATATCTCGATTCGAGAGGAATAAACGAGGACGTCGCAAGAAAATACGGAATGGGATTATCCCTTGGCCGCGAGCAACTTTACGGCTATATGCGTCGCAAAGGTTATTCTACCGAAAATCTTCGCGAATGCGGACTCATCGTCGGCGAAGATTGCATAGACGCCTTTGCGGGGCGCATCATCGTGCCTATAATCGACTCCGTGGGCAACGTGGTCGCTTTCGGCGGAAGAATATATCACGGCGAGCAGGACGTCGCAAAATACAAAAACTCCACGAATACGTACATATTCGATAAAGGCAGGACCCTTTACGGCGTCAACTATATCAAAAAGGAAAGACGCACGTCGGGCGGATTCAGCGATATAATTCTCGTCGAGGGTTATATGGACGTCATTTCCCTCGGTGCCGCGGGTATAAAAAACGCGGTCGCGGGCATGGGGACGGCGTTGACTCCGGGACAAGCAAACGAAATCAAACGCCTTGCAAAAACCGTGTACGTGTGTTACGACGGCGACGGCGCGGGCAAGAAAGCGACTATCAAAAATATAGACGTTTTGAGTGCGACGGGCATAGACGTCAAAGTGGTTTCCCTCGCGGAAGGACTCGACCCCGACGACACCATAAAACAAGAGGGCGCGGAGGGATTTATGAAGAGAATCCACGACGCTCTAAACGTCGTCGAATATAAACTTAAACTGTGCAAAGAGGCTTACAATCTCGATTCGGTAGAGGGTAGAGGGAAGTACGTTACGGCGGCACTCAAAGTGTTGAAAGAAATCGAAAGTCCGTCCGAAAGGGAAGTTTATCTGTCGATTGTGTCTATATTAAGTCGCGTTTCAGTTGAAACGCTGTCGAGAGAACTTGCAAAGGACGCGCCCCTCAAACAAAAGAAAACCGCCGTCCAAAGCGCAACCGAAGGGGACGCCAAAAACTTGCGAGCGGCAAGATTCGTGCTCAATAAAATACTGACGAAAGCGGATTATGCGGACTACACGATAATAAGGAAAGAATGGTTGCCGCATCCCTTGCACCAAGATATATTCGATAAGATTGTCGAAACCGAAGGAGCGGTGCAAATATCATCCCTTTTCGACGATAATCCCGACCCCGACGAGATGAGTAAAATCGTGGGAGATAAAGTGGAGTTTGCACAAGTGGACAACGAGAAATTCTATTTTGCGGATTGCGCCTTGTCCCTTGCAAACGAGTATCTCGCGAAAAAACTCGAAGACCTAAAAAAAGAATATGCGACTCTCACCTCTCAAGAGGACAAGAAACGCAATATAGAAGAAATATCTTCTCTTCAAAAGAAACTTAAATCAAAAAACATATCAGACAAAACGTGAACGGCATTGCCGTATCGAACCCGTAAAGGGCGGAGGTAACAATGGATAGAGAACAACTACTGAAAACCGAAACCGAAAAACTGATAGCACACGCAAAAACGAAAAAGTCTATCGGTTCGGAAGAGGTTATGGCAAGACTCGAGCACTTGAACGCGACGGCTGAAGAAATGGAAGCCGTATTCAACGCACTTCAAGCGGCGGGAATCGAAATGAAAGAAGAAACTCCCGCGGACGAGTTGGACAATATGATAGAGGGCAGTTCGGACGACGCCGTCAAAATGTACCTCAAAGACATAGGCAGAGTCCCTCTTCTCACTCCCGACGAGGAAGTCGAACTTGCAAAACGCATGGAAGAAGGGGACGAAGAGGCGAAGAAGAAACTCTCGGAGGCAAACCTTCGTTTGGTCGTATCCATCGCAAAAAGATACGTGGGCAGAAATATGCACTTCCTCGACCTCATTCAAGAGGGCAATCTCGGCCTCATGAAAGCGGTCGATAAATTCGACTACACCAAAGGATTCAAGTTTTCAACGTATGCGACTTGGTGGATACGTCAATCCATAACCCGCGCGATAGCGGACCAAGCGCGCACCATAAGAATCCCCGTACATATGGTCGAAACCATCAACAAGCAAGTCCGCGCGACTCGTACTCTTCTTCAACGCCTCGGCAGAGAGCCTTCCCCCGAAGAAATCGCGGAATATCTCGGTTGTCCCGTAGAGAAAGTGCGCGAAATCCAAAAGATAGCGCAAGACCCCGTGTCCCTCGAAACTCCTATCGGCGAGGAAGAGGACAGCCACCTCGGAGATTTCATCGAGGACGACAAGGCGCAATCTCCCGTGGAAGTCGCGGAGAGCAATATGCTTCGCGAGCAACTCATACAAGTGCTCAACACCCTTACTCCGCGTGAAGAAAAGGTGCTCAGACTTCGTTACGGTCTTGACGACAGCCATCCGCGTACCCTCGAAGAAGTGGGCAAGGAATTCAACGTGACGAGAGAGCGTATCCGCCAAATCGAAGCGAAGGCGCTCCGCAAACTCCGTCATCCCAACAGACTGAAAAAACTTAAGGATTTCGACTGATGCCGATTAGACTTGACGAAAGATTGACCGCCGTATCCGCACGCATACCTTACGGGAGCGTCGCGGACGTCGGCTGTGACCACGGAAAACTCGGCTATTATTTGATTTCCACCGACCGCGCAAGCAGAATTATAGCGACGGATATCAGCGTTCCCAGTCTTAATAAGGCGAAAGAACTTGCAAAAGAAAACGGCGTTTCTCATCTCATGGAAACGAGAGCGGGGGACGGACTTGCGCCCGTTGCGAGCGGTGAAGTAGACACCGTAGTTATTGCGGGACTCGGCGGTGACGTCATAGCCGATATTCTTTTACGCGCGCGCGAAGAGGGCAAAGAGTTTGCGCATTTCGTGCTGTCGCCTAACACTCATCCCGAAAAGGTTAGGGACGAATTATCCCGTTCGGGACATATAATTATCTCCGACGGCTTGACCGAATGTGCAAATAAGTATTATACTATTATTTCGTCGAATAATGCGCGCGCGGGGGGCGAGCGCGAAACTCTCGACGAATATCAAAGACTGTACGGCAAGTTTTACGACGTCGACCCCGTTTTCAAAAAGAGGGGGGAAGAGGAACTTGCCTGTATGAAAAACATACTTGCAAATCATCGTTCGGAGGAACTCGAAAGGAAAATCGCGTTTTTGAACGAGGCACTCGAAAAGGTGAAAATAGACGGATAGGTGACGAAATGACCAAAAAACAAATCGTGGAAATCATCGAAAGCGTTGCGCCCCTCTCCCTTGTGGACGAGCGCGACAGAGAAAAAATCGGTCTTCAAGTCGGCACTCTGAAAGGGGAGTGTACCGGCGTTTTGACTTGTCTTGACGCGACGACGGACGCCGTCAAAAAGGCGATCAGAAACAAGTGCAATCTCATTCTTTCTCATCATCCGATGATCTACAATCCCGTAGGCAGTATTCCGACCGACGAGCCCGACGGGGAAGGGATTGCGCTTGCAATCAAAAACGATATCGCGGTTTATTCCGCACACACCAATTTCGACGCTTGCGAAGCGGGCACCAACGCGACTCTCGTTCGCTTATTCGGCGGAAAAGTCGTGAAGACGGAAGGTTGCCTTTTCGTTGCGGAAATCGAAAAAACGACCGCGGGCGAATTTGCAAAACTCGTCGCGAAAGCGATATCGGATAACAGCGTAAAACTCGTCGGAAATCCGAATAAGAAAATCAAAAAAATCTGCGTCTGCTCGGGCGGCGGAGCGTCGTATTCTAATATCGACTACGCCATGGCAAACGCGGACGTTTTCGTCGTCGGGGATATGAATCATCACGCATATCTATACGCGGATTCCCACGATTTTCCCGTCGTGGAATATTCTCACTATTCAAGCGAAATCGTCGTTGAAGACGTATTCGCGTCCCTCGTCAAGGAAACGGGGGTAAAAATCGTAAAAGCAAATCAACACCGCCCTTTTAGGACGCTGGAGGAAATATGAAATTCGACAAACGTATTCTCGATTATCAAGCAATCGACCAAGAACTCATCGCGCTCGAAAACGAAGTCGCAAAAAGCAAAGAGCGTCAAAATCTCGTTGCAACCAAAGTAAAATTGGACGAAGCGACGGAAAAAATCAATAAGATAGCCACCGACGCAAACGAAATACTTGCGCAATATGCAAGTTACAACGAAAAACTCAATGCACTTCAATCCAAACTTGCCGAATTCGACGGCATCGTGGACGGCATCGAGGACGTGTCCGAGGCGGAATATTACATTAAACAAATTGACAACATTCTTGCCGAAATCGCCACTCTCGAAAAATCGGCGGGCAAGGATTCTTCCCGCGCGGAAAACGTATTCCAAGATTTTGCAAATACTTGGAACGTCGGAACGCAAGCGAGCAAGGCATATAATCAAGCGTCCAAAGAATACAACGAAATGATGAAGGAACTGCAACCCAAAGTGCAGGAAATCCAAAAGAAGTTGTCCGACCTCAAAAAGGATATTCCCGAAGAACTCGTCAAAGTTTACACTACGCTGCGCAATGCGAAAATGGTGCCTGCGTTCGTGGAATACGACAAGGAAAACGCAAGATGCGGACGTTGCAGAATGGACGTCCCCAACGATACGAAAGAGAAACTCCGCACGAGCGATAATTGCGCAGAATGCCCGAATTGTCGCAGAATACTTTATACACTGTAGAGGTAAATTATGAACTGCCACAACGACGTAAACATTTATTCCGTCAACGTTTGCCCGAAACACGGCGCGGGATTCCCGCTCACCGAAAGCGGGGAGAAGAGAATCCGTCTTTTGAACGGAGATTGGAAATTCAAGTTTTTCTCGTCCGTCGAACTTATGTCCGAACCGACTGCGTGGGATACTATCTCCGTGCCGTCTAACTGGCAACTCAAAGGATACGGAAAACCCAATTACTCGAACACTCGTTATCCGAAACCAATTCTTACCGCACCCGGCAAGCGTCCTCGTATAAACGACGCAGAAAACCCTTGCGGAATATACGAGCGCACTTTCGAACTCGAAAAAATCGACAGCCTCGTACATATAAACTTCTCCGCAAACAGCGGGGCGGAACTCTATATCAACGGCAAGTTCGTCGGATACAGCGAATCCAGTTTCGACTATCAGGAATACGATATCACGGAATTCGTCAAAGTCGGGGAAAACGTCGTGAGAATAGTGGTGTTCCAATTCACGACGGGCAGTTATCTCGAAGACCAAGATATGTGGCGCATTTCGGGACTTTTCCGCGACGTCACTTTGATTTTTATCCCTCATCGCCATATCGCGGACGTCTACGCAAGAGCGGAATTCAACGCGGATATGTCCGAGGCGATTTTCAACGCGGATATAGCGGTGGAGTGTAAAGGCGACGAATTCGACGTTGCAAACCTTAACGTAGACCTTTTGGACGCGGACGGAAACGTTGTAACGTGTTCGACTTTCAAACTCATCGACGTGGACGACGGCGACGTCATCAACCTTTCCATGAAAGAAAAAGTGACGAATCCCAATCTTTGGAGTTCGGAATATCCTTATCTTTACACAGTCAGAATAATTCTCAAATCCCAAGTCAAGGATAGAGAATATTTCGCGGATATGAGAGAACTCTCTTTCGGATTCAGAAAAATCGAAGTCGTGCCGCAAACGGATAAACAAGACACCACCATTCTTCTCAACGGAAAAGTGTTGAAAATCCGCGGCGTAAACCGTCACGAATTCCATCCCGAATACGGTCACGCAGTGCCTGTCGAACTCACTGAAAAGGATATAATCCTTTGCAGAAACAACAATATAAACAGCATTCGCACGTCGCACTATCCGAACTCTCGCGGATTCTACGACCTTTGCGACAAATACGGCATAATGGTCATGTCCGAAAACAACCTCGAAACGCACGGACTCGCGCGCTATATTCCCGCATCCAATCCCAAGTGGACGGAGCAAGTTTGTTGGCGTATGGAAAACATGGTGCGCACTTATCGCAATCATCCGTGTATCCTTTTCTGGTCCCTCGGAAACGAGGCGGGGGACAGCGGGAAGTCTTTCGTCGAAATGAAGAAAACCGCACTCGCACTCGACGATACTCGTCCCATCCATTACGAGGCGGACGGATATCTCAAAGTCAGCGATATCATGAGCGAAATGTACACTCCCGAAACTCAAATGGAGCAAATAGGGCAGAATAAATTGCATATGCATTCGCGTGCGCTGTGGTCCCTTCTCGGACACTATCTCACCCCGAAGACTTACCGCAATAAACCCTTTATTCAATGCGAATACGCGCACTGTATGGGCAACTCTCTCGGCAACTTCGCGGATTATTGGGAGCACTTCAAAAAGTACGACCGTCTGTGCGGCGGCTACATTTGGGACTTTGCGGACCAATCCATAAAACGCACTCTTCCCGACGGCACGGTGGAATGGACTTACGGCGGCGACTGGGGCGACGTCCCCAACGACGGCAACTTTGCGTTCAACGGCATCGTCCGCGCGGATCGTTCGCCTAACCCCGCACTTTTCGAAGTGAAGAAAGTGTATCAACAAATTTCTTTCTCAATCGACGGAAAGGATATCGTGATCGGCAACGAATATATTGCAACCGAACTCGACGACAAATTCGATCTCAAAATTGAACTCGTCAAAGACGGCGTTGCCGTTAAGTCCGAAATTATGCCTATGCCCAAAGTCCCCGTCGGCGGAAAAGCGAAAGTCGCGATTCCTTTCGATATAGACGTAGACGGAGAAGTGTATCTCAATCTCTACGCATTGCAAAAGGAAGATGAAAGAGGTATTGAAAAAGGCTATGCGGTTGCGGAAGAACAAATCGTCGTGAACGGTTTCAACGGTGGAAGTTTCGACGAGGCTGTCGGCAAGGCGGTGTCCTCGGACGGCGCGCATTTGATTATCGACTGCGGCGGACTAACGGCACTCGTCAACAAGGAAACCGGATATATCGATAGTGTCAAAAAAGGCGGTTTAGAGATGCTTTCCGCACCTATAAAACCCAATTTCTGGCGCGCGGTTACGGATAACGATTTCGTTCCTCATATCAATTTGTTCCTCAAAAAGTTCATCGGCGTTTACTATTACAAAGAGGCGCAAGCACAACTTGTCAAGGTCAATATGACGCACACCGACAAGAGAGTGGACATCGATTGGTATATGCCTCATATGCCCGTGTTGAAGACCACCTACGAGGCGGGCGAAGGCGGACTTAAAGTCACGCTCAAATGCAAGGGTATGATTTTCGACCTTCCCAGATACGGATTCGAAATGAAGTGTGCGACGAGCGACGACGTTTCCTTCTTCGGAAGAGGCGCGCACGAAAACTATTGCGACAGAAAAACGTCCGCAAAACTCGGCGTGTATCAAGGCAAAGTCGCGGACTTCGAACACGGCTATCTCTATCCGCAAGAAAACGGCAACCACTGCGACGTTAGAACTCTCACCGTCGGCGGTGAAAAGGGTATCACTTTCGACGCACTCGACAAACCGTTTGAATTCAGTTGCCACGACTACACCATGGAAAGTCTTGAAAACGCAAAACATCTCAACGAAGTCAAACGCGACGAAAACGGCGTTTGGGTCTACGTTGACGGACAGCAAAGAGGTGTCGGCGGAGACGTCCCCGCGTTCGCATGCACGAAGAGAAGATACAAAATATTGCCCGGGAAACTCTATGGTTTCTCGTTCGTAATCAAATAATAAAAGACATCAAATAGTACGACCGTTCGTAAGGTCGACTGCAAAGGAGAATATATGATAATCACACTCAAAGACGGAAGCAAACTCACGATCGACGGCGCAAAATCCGCGTACGAAATCGCAAAACAAATCGGCGAAAGACTGGCAAAGGCTGCACTCGTATGCAAAATTGACGGTGTTTTGACCTCTATGAACGAAATCGTCGACCACGATTGCAACTTCGAAATTCTCACTTGGAACGACGAAGAAGGCAAAAAGGCGTATCGTCACACCGCGTCCCATATTCTTGCGCAAGCGGTCAAGAATATCTATCCGACCGTGCAACTCGCAATCGGGCCCGCAATCGACGACGGTTTTTATTACGACTTCGACTTCAAGACTCCCATAACTCAAGCGGACTTTGAAAAAATCGAAGCGGAAATGCGCTCCATAATCAAGGCGAATTTCCCCATCGAAAAGAAAATCGTTTCGAGAAAGGAAGCGGAAAACGAAATCAAAAAATCCAAACAAATTTATAAACTCGAACTCCTTGCGGATATCCCCGAAGGCGAAGATATAAGTTTCTACACTCAAGGCGACTTCACCGACCTTTGCGCAGGTCCTCACCTCGCAAGCACGGGCAAAGTGAAAGAATTCAAACTTACCGCACTCACCGGCGCATATTGGCGCGGTAGCGAAAAGAACAAGATGCTCACCCGTATTTACGGCACCGCGTTTGAAAAGAAAGCGGAACTCGACGAATATCTCAAACGCCTCGAAGAAGCGAAACTCCGCGACCACAACCGTTTGGGACGCGACCTCGAATTGTTCATGACCGACGAAAACGTCGGACAAGGACTTCCTCTCATGATGCCCAAGGGAGCGAGAATACTCCAAATTCTCCAACGTTTCGTGGAAGACGAAGAGCAGAGAAGAGGTTATCTCCTCACCAAGACCCCGATTATGACCAAAAACAATTTGTTCATCATTTCGGGACACTGGGATCACTATAAAGACAAAATGTTCTGGATGGGCGACGAAGACGTGGACGATGAAATCCTTGCTCTCCGTCCTATGACTTGCCCGCTGCAATTCACGATTTATAAAAACGGTTTGAAGTCCTATCGCGACCTTCCCGTCAGATACTCCGAAACCGCAATCGAATTCAGAAAAGAGGCGAGCGGCGAAATGCACGGACTCACTCGTATCCGTCAATTCACCCTTGCCGACGGACATATCGTCTGCACTCCCGACCAACTCGAAAAGGAATTCGAAGGCTGCGTAGACCTCATCAAATATATGGCGAGCGTTCTCGGAATTAACGAAGATATCTGGTTCCGTTTCTCTCGTTGGGACCCGAACGATGCGGATAAGTACGTCGGCTCCAAAGAGGACTGGGAAAGAGTGGAAGGCACGATGAAACAAATCCTCGACGACCTCGGAATCAAATACGAAGAGGCGTGGGGTGAAGCGGCGTTCTACGGACCTAAACTCGACGTGCAAGGCAAGAACGTTCACGGCAAAGAAGACACTCTCTTCACCGTTCAAATCGACTTCTCGCTTGCAAAGCGTTTCGATATGATTTATATCGACGAAAACGGCGAAAAACAAAATCCGCTCATCATACACCGTTCTTCTATCGGTTGCTACGAGCGCACTCTCGGCATGCTCATCGAAAAATACAACGGCGCATTCCCGCTTTGGATGTCCCCCGAACAAGTCCGCGTGCTTTCTCTCACGGATAGAACGATCGAGCAGGCAAAAGAAGTCCGCGAAAAACTGTTCGCACTCGGAATCCGCGCAGAGGCAGACGTCAGAAGCGAAAAACTCGGCAAGAAAATCCGCGAAGCGCAACTCGACAAAGTCAACTATATCGTCATCATCGGCGACAAAGAGGCGGAGCAAGGCACTATATCCGTGCGTCATCGCTCTCTCGGCGATCTTGGCAGCATGACCGTCGAAGATTTCGAACAAAGAGTTTTGCTCGAAACCGCACAAAGACTTCTTGATAGATAAAAAGTATTTAGTTGCCCCGCGTTTGCAGGGCAACATTTATAAAAATTAATACAGGGAAAAATACCATGCCACTATATATTATTGAACGAGATATAACCGCGATTGAATGTGATGCTATCGTCAATGCCGCAAACAAAAGTTTGCTCGGCGGAGGGGGAGTGGACGGAGCAATCCACGCCGCTGCGGGGATTGAACTTTTGCGCGAATGTAGAACCCTCGGCGGTTGTGAAGTTGGGGAGGCTAAAATCACGAAGGGTTATAATTTGCCCGCTAAATACGTTATCCATACGGTAGGTCCTATATGGCACGGAGGAGAGTGCGGAGAGCGTGAACTTCTTACGTCTTGTTATGAAAAATCCCTTGAGATAGCCAAGGAATACGGATGCGAAAGCGTGGCGTTTCCTCTCATCTCGTCGGGAATTTACGGATACCCCAAAAACGAGGCGTTGAAAGTCGCCGTCGAAGCAATTAAAAAATTCCTGCTCTTGAACGAAATGACGGTTTATATAACGTTTTTGGATAGATCAGTGCTGAAAATGGATAAAAAACTGCTTGACGACGTCAAGGAATACGTTTGCAAAAATTACGAGGGTGAACCCGAAATCAGTCCCCGCGAGGCAAGTTTGGCAAGCAGAAATCTTTGTCGCGGAATAGACTACGTTTGCTACAGTGAAGATGCCCCGAAAACGCCGTCCCTTGAAGATATGCTTTCAAATCTCGACGACACCTTTGCGGTGACTCTTATGAAACTCATCGACGAAAAGGGCATGAGCGACGTGGAATGCTACAAGAAGGCTAACGTCAGCAAGCAAACGTGGTATAAGATTTTGAACGAAAAAAATTATAGACCGAGCAAAAACACGGTCATCGCGTTTGCTATCGCATTGGAACTCACTCTCGACGAAACGAAGAGTCTTCTTGCAACCGTCGGTTTCGCGCTTTCGAGAAGTTGCAAATTCGACGTCGTCATCGAATATTTTCTCGTGAACGGAGAATACGATATCGACGTGATAAATCAGACGCTGTTCAAATTGGATCAAGTTTGTTTGGGAGTTTAGGTAATTCGGCTTGCGACTTATTGATTTGCTTTAAGGAGGTAACGTTATGGCACGAAGCGAAGCGCAAAAAGAGGCGGATAAGCGTTATAGGGAGGCACACAAAAACGACCTCGTGACGTGGGGCACAAAGATACCCCCGACAGAGGCAAGCGAAATCGACGCTCTATTAAAATCCCGCGGAATGAACAGAGCGGAATTTTTACGCTGGGCGGTTTTGCAACTCTCGAAGTGCGATGATTGAATAATCCCTCTTATGCACGCCATAGAAAATCTCGGTTTTTGCACGCTTGGGACGCGCGATTATAAATTTCGTGCATAAGAATAATTTCGGTAAATCGTCGATTGACCACGAAAAATTAAATCGCCTTTATAATGTAGTCGTAAGTTAAATCTTGCGACTATTTTTTTTTAAGGAGAAAGACTATGGAAAACAATATCACTGAACTCGTATTCATCTTGGACAAAAGCGGCTCTATGGCGGGCATGGAATCGGACACGATCGGCGGATTCAACGCAATGATTGAAAAACAAAAAGAGGTCGAGGGAAAAGCCTACGTATCGACGGTGCTGTTCTCGAATTTTTCGGAAGTGATTCACGACAGGGTGCCTATCGATGAAATCGAACCCATGACGGATAAGGACTATCGCGTCGGCGGATGCACCGCACTTTTGGACGCAATCGGCGGAGCGGTCAAGCATATAAACAATATCCATAAATACGCGCGCCCGGAAGACGTCCCCGACCACACGATTTTCGTCATAACTACGGATGGACTTGAAAACGCAAGCAGAACTTTTAACAGCGACTCCGTCAAAAAGTTGATTAAAGAGCAGGAAGAAAAAGGATGGGAATTCGTTTTCGTCGCCGCAAATATCGACTCCGTCGAAACCGCCGCAACGATAGGTATTGCACGCGACCGCGCGGTAAGTTATTACGTCGCGGACGAAACCGTCGCAATGTACGAATCCGTCGGTCAAGCAGTATACGATATGCGTAGAAGTAAGGAAAAACTGCGCGACGTCAAAGCAAAAGTCGAAGACGGAATCAAAACAAGAAAAGACAAGAAATAATCCGACGTAAAATAAGGCGTCAAAATCTGACTTGCGTTAGAGTAGGGGACGTGGGGCGGGACAACTCATACATGGTTTTGACGGGCAAGCGTCAAAACTTGCCCCGTCCCAAAGCAGAGAAATAACAGGGCGCGTGCGTAATCCCCTAATCTATATTTCCCCTTTCCTCACGTGTTTTCCCCATCGCCGTTCCCCCTAAAGGGACCCACGACGACCGCTCGCGCGGGGGACAACACTCGGTTTCGCGTTAAGTAACGTTCCTCGTTATGCCACTGCAAACATAGGGGCATCCCCACCGCAAAAACAAGCCAACGATAATATTTGTCCGCACTCCGTTGAAATCAGGCGTAGATTTTTGCGGAAGGGGAAAAGGAACAAGTCACGGCGCATAATAATCTTCGTAGAAGATATTGCGCAAAGTGTCTTGTGACGCCGTGCCTGCTCCGCGAACCCAATGCACGCAGTCGCTTGTACAAACGCAAGGCAGGGGGCACCCCCACTGCGAAAATAAGCCAACGGCAATTAGTTATAGCACTTTGTTGAGAACAGGCGCTAATTTTCGCAGAAGGGGGAAAAGGAGCAAGGTTCGGCGCATAAAGCCCTCGCAAGAGGGCATAGCGCAAAGTGCCTTGCGACGCCGCTCAACACTCGAAGTTCTCGGCGCGTCGCGCCTCGTGTTCCGTCTTCGAAAGGGCGAGTGCTTGTATAAGAACGCTTCGAATAGGGTGTAAGTGTCTATTATTCAATAGGACAATAATTTTGCATAAAAAGGGAACGAAAACCAAAATAATATGGTATAATATATACAATCTTGAAAAAAAAGTTAAAAAGTTTTTATGCAATTATGCAAAAACGTTTGACTTTAATTTCGGGGTTTGATATTATACTACCGAAGTAAAGGTTCTCCTTTCACCGTGAGCAGAGCGAAGCGGTTCCCGAAATTGACAAAATTCCTGCGAAAGGCAGGGTTTGCTTGTAGGTGTTGGAGAATGTCGTAATGCTCTCCGACACTTTTA
>CAZRHE010000017.1:0-35091 GCA_964599875.1 uncultured Bacteroidaceae bacterium | reverse complement strand
GTGCGCAAGCACCCGTCGTGGGTCCCTTTAGGGGGAACGGCGGTGGGGGAAACACATGAGGAAGGGGGAAATATAGATTGAAGGATTACGCACGCACCTTGTTATTTCTCTACTTGGGGACGGTTGCGCCGCGTAAGAAACTTTTCTATTGCAATTCACCGTGATAATTGCTATAATAGTTTCATCAACCGAACGGGAGAGAATATGGCAAGGATTGATTTTGACGACGGATTATACGAAGGCGAAATGAAAGGCGACGTGCGCGACGGGAAAGGCACTTATGTTTGGGATGACGGCGACAAGTACGTCGGCGATTGGAAAGACGACGAGATGCACGGCAAAGGCACTTATTATCTTTCAAACGGCGAAATATATGCGGGAGAATTCCGCCACGACGCGCCTCACGGCTACGGCTCCTATCATTACGAAAACGGCGATATTTATATTGGCGAATGTCGCAACGGCAAAAAGCACGGCAAGGGCGTATTCCATTTCATCGGCGGAGGCAAATACGACGGCGACTGGGTGGAAGACGAAATGCACGGTAACGGAATTTTGTACTATTCAGACGGGGGCAAATTCATCGGCAAATTCAAACACGACCTCCCCTACGGCAAGGGGATTTTCCGATACGCAGACGGGAGAGAAATCGAGGTTGCGTACAAAGACGGCTCTTTCGTGCCGCAATGACTATCCGAATTTTGAAAGAACGCATATGACGAACAAACAAGACGAATTTTTCATGAAAAGAGCAATCGCCGTCCTCTCCGCATACTTCGCGAAATAACTCATACTAAATCTTTTAGGGGAAAGATATGCCATACTTAAACAACGACACAAACGGCATTATGCCTGACGTCAGCAACACCAACGTCGCAAGCGGAGTACCAGACAATACTCAAAAAAAAGTCATAATCAAACACGAAGACGGATATTATATCGGTGAAGTCAAAAAAGGAAAACCTCACGGCAAAGGACGTCGATTCTGGACGTCGGGCAAATATAAGGGTGACAGATACGAGGGTGAATTCAAAGACGGCAAGCCGCACGGAAACGGGACTTTCTTCTCCGCAGATGGTGGCCGATACGAGGGCGAATGCAAAGACGGCAAAGCCAATGGGAACGGCGCTTACTTCTACACAAACGGTAGCCGATATGAAGGCGAATATAAAGACGGCCGAAAACATGGCATGGGAACTTTATTCTACGCAAGCGGTAACCGATATGAGGGTGAATTCAAAGATAATAAAAAACACGGCAATGGAACTTTCTGCTGGGCGAACGGAGATAGGTACGTAGGTGAATATAAAGACGACTTACGCAATGGTCACGGAACTTACTATTTCGCAAACGGAGATAGATACGTAGGTGAGCATAAAGACAATAAAAGGCATGGCGACGGAATTATGTATTACGCGGACGGCAAAAAAGAACTTGTCACTTACGTAAACGGAATCCGAAAATAACTAAAATCAAAACAAACAGTCCGCAAAACAGCAAGTTTATATCAATAATTTCGCAAGATAAAACACCGTTTATGCGAATAGGCGGTGTTTTTTGTTTGGTGAAAACAAGTGTCAGTCGGGTTGCAACACGCTCTTCCAAACGCCAAAAAGACAAATTATATACCCACTCGCCGACTACTGAAAAGGACGTGAATAAATCGAATAAGACATACACCCCCGCCGTCCCGAAAACGGCGGTTTGAAGATATTCCGCTTTTATGGTTGAAATTATTTTAGATAAGTAGTATAATAGTTAATTAGATGAAAAAGTTAGACGCTTTGCGGTCTAAAAGGAGATTATTATGAACAAACAGTATGACGTTATCGTCGTCGGCGCAGGTAACGGCGGTCTTGCAGCGGCGGCTATCACGGCAAAAGAGGGTTACAAAACGTTGTTGCTCGAAAAGCACAATATCCCCGGCGGAAGCGCATCCTCATTCAGACGCGGTCGTTTTGAATTCGAGCCTTCCCTTCACGAACTGTGCGCAATGGGTTCGGACGAAGACCCCAAAGACACGTACAAGATTTTCAAGAGAATCGGAGCAAACATCGACTTCCGTTCTGACGACAAGACCTTCCGCACCATTTGCACGGACAAGGAAAACGGCTACGACGTCGTCATGCGCGCGGGTGAGAAGAACTTCATCGAAGACCTCGAAAAGGCGGCCCCCGGATGCAGAGAATCCGTTCAAGCGTGGTTTGATCTCGAAAGAGGTGATCAAATCGCACTCGACTATATCACCAAAAAGAACAACAAGCCTAACTCTCTCGTGATGATTTTGAAGTACGCAAACTTCTTGCGCGACACTTCCCACTCTATGGAAGAAGTCGAAGAAGCACTCGGCATGCCCGAAAAGGCGCGTAATATTCTCAACACCTACTGGGGTTATCTCGGCGTCCCCACCGACGAACTCAATGCGTTCCACTATATGACCATGGTTTCGTCCTACGTCCGCGACGGCGCGATGATGCCTTACAAACGTTCCCACGAACTCAGCCTTGCTTTCGAAAAAGCAATCCTTGACAACGGCGGAGATATTTGGTTCAACAGCGAAGTCACCGAATTCCTTTATAACGAAGACGGCTCCTGCGCAGGCGTCAAAATCAAATCCGGCGAGAAACTTTATGCAAAACAAGTTATCTCCAATATTATCCCCCACAGCGTCTACTCCATGTCGAACGCAAAGCACATTCCCGAAAAAGAGTTGAAACTCGCAAACAGCAGAAAATTCGGTATGTCTTTCATCACTATTTATCTCGGACTGGACTGCACCAAAGAAGAACTCGGCGTCACGGACTACACGGTGTTCAAATCCAATTACGCAAATCCGCGTGATTGCTACAATCACCGCACGGACGGCTCCTACTACGTCGTCAACTGCTTGAACGAAGTCATCCCCGACGCGTCCCCCGAAGGTACTTCAATGCTCTTCTTCACCGCCTTTATGAGAGACGAGGACTTCCCTCAAGACCTCAAACCCGAAGAATATAAGAAGTGGAAGAACAACATTGCAAAAGGATATATCGAAGACTACGAAAAGACCATGGGTATGGATATCACGTCCCACATCGAAGAAATCGAAATCGCAACCCCCGTCACCTTTGCAAGATACCTCGGCACCCCGACCGGCGAAGTGTACGGCTACGTCACGTCCGACTGGGATAGCATCCTTGCTCGTATCCAAGCAAACCCCACCGACTACACCGTCAAGAACCTTACTTACTGCGGCGGACACGGTATGCGCGGCGACGGTTATAGTTGCGCATATATGACCGGTCAAATCGCAGCCGACGACGTCATTGCAAAACTCAAAGGAGGTAAGAAAAAATGAAAAAACCCAGCGTATCGTCTTTGAATCCTGCAGAGTTTCTTAAACTCGTACCCAACAGAGAAAAAATAATTGAACAAGCACCTGCAAAGCCCGTTCCCAATCAAAACACCTATCCCGCGAACAGACTTTATAAGGCGTTGCACCCCGACCGTCAATACCTTAAGATCGCCAAAATCGAGGCGTTCTCGAACGACGTCAAACGTTATACTTTCGTCGCAAACGAGGCAAAAGGAACCAAAGCCCTCGCATACTTCAGCGCAGGTCAATATCTTTCCGTTTCCCTCACCGTCGGCAAAGCGGTTATCACCAGACCTTACTCCATCAGTTCCTGCCCCAAGGATTCCCTCGACGGATTCTATCAACTCACCATTAAGAGAGTGGGCGGTGGTCTTGCAACCAACTATATCCTCGACAACTGGAAAGAAGGCGACGAAGTGGAAGTTTCCGAACCCCTCGGCACTTTCAAATACGAACCTTTGAGAGATGCGAAAACCGTCGTCGGTCTTGCAGGCGGCAGCGGTATCACTCCCTTCCTCTCCCTTGCTCGTTCTATCGCAAACGGCGACGAGGACGCAAACCTCGTTCTCCTCTACGGCTCCCGCACCAAGGCGGATATCCTCTTCAAAGACGAATTCGATGAAATCGCAAAATCCTGCGATAAAGTGCGCGTTGTGTACGTATTAAGCGACGAAACGGACAGCGACTGCGAAGTCGGCTTCCTCACCGCAGACCTCATCAAGAAGTACGCGCCTCAAGGTGAAGACTACTCCGTGTTCATGTGCGGCCCTCAAGCAATGTACGACTTTGCGGACAAAGAAATCGCAAAACTCGGCATCAGACGCAAATTCGTCCGTCACGAACTCTTCGGCGAATATCATCATCCCGAACGCAACGAAGACTACGTCGTCCCCGCAAGCGAAACTTGCAAAATCACCGTCAGAGCACGCGACCAAAAATACGAAATCACCGCTTCCGTCAACGACACCATTCTCGCATCCATAGAGAAAAACGGTATTCACGCTCCCGCGCGTTGCCGCTCCGGCGAGTGTGGTTGGTGTCACTCCAAACTCGTGAGCGGACAAGTGTACGTCCCGAAATCCGTAGACGGCAGACGTCTTGCAGACTTCGATTACGGATATATTCATCCCTGCTGCACTTTCCCCCTCTCCGACGTGGAAATCATCATCAAACCCGAAAAGTAATCCCCCTAACTCAAAAAGCCACCGCGAGCGGTGGCTTTTTCTTTTGTCGTTTAATGCGTTGTATAAACGATAAACCAAGCGGTTATCTTATGCGTGCGCGCGTATCATTATTAGTTTAATGCGGGTCGCAGCAGCCGTGGGAATGATAGCGATAATGGATGAAATCGAGCATCCGCTCGACGGTGGGAAGCATGGGATAGCGGTTGTCGGATGACGAGGCGATGGAAAATTCTCCTGCGACAAGGTCTACGTATAAGTTGTTGTTGCCGTCGTTTCCCATAAAGCACTCTTCCCAAATTTCGGGGGATACTTTCTTTTTGACGGAAAGTTGAGTCAAAGCAAGATTGTCGAAAGACACCACTCCGTATCCGTCGAAAAGCGCGGGTAACGCCTTCTCAAAGGTTTCGATTTTATCTTTAACTTCTTCGCTCCAATAGTCTTCTCCCCTGCCGTGACGTTTGTAGCCGAGGACGAGAAGTTTGAGATTTCTATCCGCGCGCGCGACGAGAGTTTCTACGTCCGCAATTCCCGCTATCGCGTGCAAAACGGCGTGCGGATATTCCTTTGCAAAGCGGAAAGTTTCCTCTTTATACTGCGACAGGGACACGCCGAGTCCGTATATTAATTTTTCGCATATAAGTTCGTCCACAAGCGGGCGCATAGCGTGCAAATGCTTTTCGTTTATCGTAAGATTGCAGATGACGCCTTTTTCTTTCATCCGCCTCAAAAACGGTTTCAAATCGGGGTGCGTCAAGGGATTTCCGCCGCCGATTGCGAGTTCCGTCCCCGCGTGCAAACCGTCCAAAAACGGATACTTATCAAAATCCGCATGCCGTCCGTTTATTGTAGACGACTCGTGGCACATAGGACAGCAAAGGTCGCACTTATTCGTTATTTTGAGGTCGATACTGTCGGGAAAATCCGCGCGAAAATCATCCTCTTCGGTGAAGAGTTCTTTCGTGCCGTCGGAATAAATCCTGACGACGTAATTTCCGTTGTGATATTCTTGAAAAAGTTCTGCCAATTTTCTCCTCCGACGCGCCGACGCAGGTCAGCAATCCACTCCGTCTATCTCGTAACAGCCGTTCCAATACTCCGTTGTCAAAAAGACCATTTCGGGTGAGAACAACTTGCAGACGAATTCGCGATAAGTATCGTCGTCGAGAATACGGGTGTAGCCGAGAGTGGAAAGTATTTTACGTTCGTCCATTCCGCACTGGCAATCCCCCGTCAAGTCGCCCTCTTCGAAAAATCCGCTGCAGTTGTGGCGGTAATAAGGTTCGTTTATGCACGATCTCATCAACTCTTCGGTTTTTACTCTATCGAAAGTCGCTATCTTTTCGCACTCGTCGAGAAGAATTTGCATATGAGGTTCCAATTTTTTCGTACGCACTTCTTTCTTCTCGTACGTATATTCCGCGCACTCGAATCCCCAATAGAAAACCATCTTGCCGTAAGCAGTGGAAATCTTTCTCGGTTTTTCGCCGAGCCTATATAAATCCTCTTTCGTCGCTCCTATCTTCTCATTGACGAACGCGACCGCGTGCGTGCTCGAACTGTTCGTTTCAAAAATACTACGTCTGACGACTTTTTTCATTTTCCTATCCTCCGAAATCGATTATATCATAATCCCGAAACGCAAGCAATATCGCTCTCGTTAAAAAAGTTGAAAATATTATCGAAAAAACTATTGACAAAAAAAATAATATGGATTATATTATTATCGTAAATGATAACCATTATCAATAAGGAACGTATGAAAGAAGTCGCACCAAAAAGGAATACAGTACAAAAAAGCACCGTGGAGAATATCGTGCTGACGGCGTGCAATCACCCGACGGCGGAATATATCTTCGAAGAGGCGCGGAAACAAATCCCCACGATAGGACTCGGCACGGTATACAGGATTTTGAAAGACCTCGTAGCGGACGGCAAAGTAAGACTCATCTCTATCCCCGACGCGCCCGACAGATTCGACAAAACCACCTGCACTCACGCGCACTTCTTCTGCGAAAAATGCGGCAAAGTCGAAGACGTGAATTACGATTGTTCCGTCCCCGCGCTTGACAACGGAGCCGTCATCAACAAAACCGAAATACTGTTCGAGGGAGTCTGCAAGGACTGCTTGAACGCAAAATAAAATACAATATCAAGGAGAATACTACTATGACAAAATGGATCTGCCCCGTCTGTGGCTACGTACACGAAGGACCCAACCCTCCCGAATTCTGCCCTCAATGCAAAGTTCCCGGCAGCAAATTCAACAAACAAGAAATCGAAAATCGCACTTGGGCGGCTGAACACGTCGTCGGCATCGGCAAGAACGTCCCCCAAGACATCTACGAAGGACTCAAAGCAAACTTCGAAGGCGAATGTACCGAAGTCGGTATGTATCTCGCAATGAGCAGAGTCGCACACCGTGAAGGCTATCCCGAAATCGGTCTTTACTGGGAAAAAGCGGCGCTCGAAGAAGCGGAACACGCGGCAAAATTTGCAGAACTCCTCGGCGAAGTCGTCACCGACAGCACCAAGAAAAATCTCGAACTCAGAGTAGACGCGGAAAACGGCGCAACCCTCGGTAAATTCGAACTTGCAAAACGCGCGAAAGAAGAAGGACTCGACGCAATCCACGACACCGTCCACGAAATGGCAAGGGACGAGGCGCGTCACGGCAAAGCATTCGAAGGACTCCTTAAGAGATACTTCAACTAATAAACCACATAAAAAATCCCGACCGCAAAGTCGGGATTTTTATTTTATCGATTTGATTATCTGTCCATGCTGACGACGAAATAATATTTGTCGGGCGCACCCTCTACGTTGAATCCCGCGTCGAGTGCTTTCTCAACCTCTGCAAGCGTCACTTTACTATCGTAAGGAATAACCACGTCGAAGACTACGTTTACAAAAGAAATCCCTCTCACAATTCTGAAATCGTGTATGGACAATTCCTTGTCGAGTTCACCCAAAATCGCCTCCGCCCTTTCTTTCAAAACGGGGATTTCCTCGTCGTGAATATCTATCGGGTCAAGGTGGATATTGAGGGTTACTCCGAGTTTTTCGTGCACCTCTCTTTCAATCGTGTCAATGAGGTCGTGGGACTGCATGATAGGCACCGCCGAATCCACTTCGACGTGACAAATCGCAAAACTTGCATTCACGCCGTAACTGTGTACCATAAGGTCGTGCATGCCCAAAATGCCGTCGTAAGACATGATTTCGTCTTTGAGTTTTCGCACGAATTCGGAATCGGGTTTTTCACCGATTAAGGGGTTTATCGTATCTTTTACGAGCATTAAAGCCGAGATTATGATGAACAGCGACACGACCGCGCCCATATATCCGTCGATATTTACACCCGTCGTATCTATGACGATTGCGGACACAAGGACGAGCGTCGTTGCCAAAACGTCGTTCCTGCTATCATCCGACGACGCGCGCAACGCTTGGCTGTTTATGGCGTTTGAGAAGTCGCGATACACGAACATTTGCAAGACCTTCATCACGATTGCCGCAGCAAGTACGACGTAGGTGTAGACGGTGACGACGGTTTCTTCAGGGGTTATGATTTTCTCTATCGACGACTTACAAAGAAGTACGCCGATGACGAGAATGATAAGCGCGACGATGAGTGCCGTTATGTATTCGTAACGCGCGTGGCCAAACGGATGTTCCTTGTCCGCAGGCTTGCTTGCAAGACGGAATCCGATGAGGGTAACGACGCTACTTCCCGCGTCCGACAAGTTGTTGATTGCGTCCGCGACTATGGTTATACTTCCGCCCAAAATACCGACGAGAAGTTTGAACGCGAAAAGGATAGCGTTCGACACTATGCCTATAATTCCCGCGACGATTCCGTATCTCGTACGGACTTCGGTCTTTTCGACTTTATCGTAATCTTTGATTAATAATTTTCTAATCGCTTTCATGGTTAAAACAGAAGTCCTCTTTCTTCACAAACCGTAGTGCTCGTACTATGATTAGTAATTGTTTTAATATGGTGCCGTTCCCGGAGATTCTTCGTCGTTCTACGAACTCCTCTGAATGACAATATAGCAGGTATACACACTTTCTTTGTCATTCCGAGCGAAGCGCGGGAATCTCGCGTAAGCGAAACGATACTTATAGCGCACTTGTATAATCGGGTGCGGGTGTCCCGCCAACACTTCTTACCTCTTCACTATTACCTCTTACTTCTGTTGCTTGTTTACACACACCAACACATACTTAGGCACGAACTTTACTCTATCCTAACATCTCTTATCTTACCAGTCTTCGCGACGCCCCACTTTTACGTCGTCGTAGTAGTCGAAATAGTCCCTTTTGAACTTTTGCGTTTGTGCGCGGGCGCGCTTTAACTCTTCGCGGGCGTGCTTTTCCGCCTCCGTTTTCGGGGGTTCTTTGGGTTCTTCTACGGGATTGAGTTTGGTTTTGTCTTCGCTTCTCATCAGAATTCTATATGTTTTACGTCGTCGCGCGTGCTACGCTTGTAAAGGACGATTTTGCTCCCGATGACTTGTACGGGTTCAGCGCCCGTCGCCGCCGCGAGATCGTTCACTATTTCCTTTGCGGAAAATTCGCTGGAACGCAAAACGGACAATTTGATGAGTTCGTGCGCCTCGAGAGCGGAAATAATATCCGCTACCATATTGTCGTTGATTCCGCCTTTGCCGATATTGAAAATCGGATTCAAATCCATTGCGTATGAACGCAGGGTTGCTCTTTGTTTACTTGTCATAGTTATCTCCGAATAATTGCATTGTTTCAAGAATTTCTACCGCCGTGCCGACGAGGTCCTTGCACGCGGGTTTGTGAGAGTTATGCACGTCGCCGTGAGGGTTGACCGCAATCAAATCGCGGCAAATTATACTTCCCGCTTTTTCGCGGAATTTTTCCGCAAACTCACGCTCCAAGGAATATAATTCCGCTTTTTCCGCGGGCACGAGAGTGGATTTTTTCATTGCAAGGCTTATCACCATAACTCCTCCGCTCACCGCTCCGCAAACTTCGCGAAGTCTGCCTATGCCGCCGCCGAAAGGTGCGGAAAACGTCGCGACCAAATCATCGTCTAAATCGAGAATATCCGCATAAGCAAGTGCGACTGCCTGTGCGCAATTGTATCCCGACGAAAACAATTCCTTTGCTTTTTCTACTCTGTCCATAACACCTCCGCGTACGTGCGCGTACCATTCGGATATCATAGCACATTCACAAAAAAAGTCAAGTCGACGAGTGGTTTACAAAAATTTACAGTGCGAATCAAGGATATTATTTCACTCCTTAAACACAATATAATCATCCGATACGGACGGACGCTCCTTGCTCCGCTCGTATGCGGAGTATATATAAAGGAGCGTTTGCCTTAAATAGGGAGCGTGCAAAACAATACGCCATCCCTTGCCGACGACGGCACAAAAGACACAACCTCCTAACCGTCCGTCATTTTCACGATTATGAAGATTCTCAACAAATGGCGAAAGGACGGATAACGGGACGACGCTAAGCCGTCCCGTTATATTATCCTAAAAGACCTTAACAAGTCGATTTTCGTCGGAATTTGCGGAGTGCGAAAGATATTTATTGTTGAAAAATTCCGTCGAAGGTGTTAAAATGTTCTTATTATGAGAAAAGAGAATATTATTAACGACGATATCAACCGCGCGGACGACGCGCAAGCGCGCATGGCAGAAGAAGTAAAACGCAATAGAAAGCGTCTTGCTTTCGACATGATTTATTTCGGAATTTGCTATTGCTTTATGATAGTCATGCTCGCAACGGGCTGGAACTTCTTCCCCCTCGTCGCGATAGTGCTTGCTTGCGTAACCGGTCTGCTCATCTTCATATCCGTGCTTATGGACAAGGAAGTCCGTTTCGTGTTTAGGCTGTCATATCTGACTCTTGTCTGCGGAACTCTTCTTTTCTTCCTGATATGGAGTGCGGAGCCTTTCGGTAAACGCCTCTGGTGGAATCTCGTGCTGACGATAGTGCCTATCGCGCTCGCAATTCTCGTCCGCTTCCTTAAATCCGAAAACAAGAAACAAAAAGCGGTGAAAGCGACCGTCGCATTCCTTATGGCGGGCACCCTTCTCGTCTATTTCTTCTTTATGAATCTCCGCCTGACCCCCACCGTCGAAAGAATGTGGGAAGGTCACGACGACTATCTCAACTCTCTCTCCCCCGACAAAGCGAAAAGCGATTCCCCCAACGTCCTCTTCATCCTTATGGACGATATGGGATATTCGGACATTTCGTCTTACAGTTATCTCGGCAGTGAGGACGCAACCATAAACACTCCCAATATCGACAGCATCGGCGAAAACGGAATTTATATGGAAAACTTCTATGCGTCCGCTCCCGTCTGCACTCCCTCTCGTTTCAGCGCGCTTACGGGCAGATACGCCGCAAGAGGATATCTCGACAACGTCATCTTCCCTACCACCGTGGAAAGCGACCCGTATTCTATCACTCACTTTGTCAATCCTTATCAATTCCTCAACAACGTGGACGGCATACTCGGCGACGAAATCACCATTGCGGAAGCACTCGACAGCCTCGGCTACTACACCTCTTGCGTGGGCAAATGGAATCTCGGCGACTACGGCGAATATCTCCCGACCAATCAAGGTTTCGACTATTTCTACGGCAGTTACTACGTCAACGACATGACTCCTTACAACTGGGTTGAAGAAGTCGACGGCAAAGCGACCGAAGTCCGCACTTCTTACGACAACGCAGACCAATCCGAAAGCACTCGTATCTTCACGGATAAGGTCAACGAGGAAATCAACAAGGCAGTCGAAAACGACGATAAATTCTTTATGTTTTACACGACGCCGTGGCCGCACTATCCCGTCTACTCTGACAACAACGGCAACGGAAAGGGCGATACGTCCGACGACACCTATATCGATTGCATAGAGGAATTCGACAGAGGACTCGGCGAAATTCTCGACAATCTCAAAGAAAAAGGTATATATGATGATACTCTCATCATCTTCACTTCGGACAACGGCCCCGGCAGAGAGGGCGTCACGGGCTCTCTCCGCGGACGTAAAAACACGACTTTCGAAGGCGGCATGAAAGTGCCTCTCCTCGTCAGTTATCCCAACGGCGGCGTCGGTAGCGGCTCCGCAGTCGAATCCTCCGACCTCACCATAGTCGAAGAAGACGGCACCGTCCGCACGACCACCACCAAACGCCTTGAATCGAGCGCAATGCTCACGGACATCTTCCCCACCGTCCTCCACTACGTTATGGGCGATAATTACGCTCTCCCGACGGATAGAATTATAGACGGCGTCAGCCTTGTCAATCTCTGGAGCGGGGACCTCCCCAAAGACTATCGCGTGCACGACGCGCTCTACTATATGAAGAGAGGCAAAGTGCAAGGAATCCAAATGGCGGTTGAAACTCCGAACGGCGTTTACGACTTCAAGTATTACGACAACGTGCACTCCGAAAACTCGGCGTTCATAGACCAATTCTACAAGAACTATCTGTTCAATCTCGACACCGACCCCGCGGAAGGATACAACGTCGCGAAGACCAGTCCCGAAATCGCGGAGCAACTCGACGAACAGTTGAACGCTTTCAGAAAGTCGTTGAAAGAAAACCGCAGAGGAATCATCAAATAATCACGAAAACGGGTTTTATCTATCCGTTTCGACAAAATAAAATCACTAAAAAGAATAAGAGGTAACTATGCCCCCGCTCTCGATAATGATTAAGCCCGCATCCTCGAATTGCAATTTGAGATGCAAATATTGTTTCTATCACGACCTCGCGGACAACCGCGAAATGCCCTCTCACGGCTTTATGAAAGAGGACGTTTTGCGCGACGTTTTGAAAAAAGCGTTCGATTTTGCAGACGGCAGTATGGTGATGATTTCTTTCCAAGGCGGAGAGCCTCTGCTTGCGGGGAAAGACTTCTTCAGAAAATTTGCCGCTATGCTCCCCGAACTCAATCGCAAGGGAAGCGCGGTGCACGTGGGCGTGCAAACAAACGGCACTCTTCTCGACGAAGAATGGTGCGAAATATTCAAGCGCAATCACTATCTCGTAGGGCTTTCCCTCGACGGCGACGCGGTCACGGATTATCTGCGAATAGACGCGTCGGGCAACCCCACCTTTGAAAAGGCGTATGCGGGCGCGAAACTCTTGCAAGCAAAGGGCGTGGATTTCAATATCCTCACCGTCCTCACGAAACCCGTCGTGGACAATATATCGAGAGTGTATTCCTTCTTCCGCAAAAACAAATTCAAACACCTGCAATTCATCCCCTGCCTTAAACCCATAGGCGGTGCGCCCAAAGCGGATACGCCCGAAGACTTCTATCTCAACGGGGACGAGGCGGAAAGAATCGAAGAGGCGGATTTCAATATCACGGCGGAGGATTACGAGATATTCCTCAAAAAGGCATTCTCCCTCTATCTCAAAGACTATATCGACGGCAAATACACCTCGATTAGACTTTTCGACAACTTCGTAAGACTTGCGCACTCACAGCGCGCGGAGCAATGCGGAATGAACGGTCACTGCACCCACCAATACGTCATAGAGGCGGACGGAGAGGTTTATCCCTGCGACTTCTACTGCCTTGACGAATACTCTCTCGGCAACATTAAAGACACGGATTTCTTCGCTCTCGAAAAAGACCCGAAAGCGGTTAAGTTTATCGAAGAAAGCCTCGGCATCGAAGAAAAATGTAAAGAGTGCAACTACTATCGTCTATGCAAAAACGGTTGCAAGCGCGAGCGCATAGACCTCGATAAATGCAGTGCGTATAAAAACTTCTTCCCCTACGCCCTGCCGCACTTGAAAAGGATGAGCTAATGAATATCACCATACCCAAAGGAATATCCGTAGGACACGCAAACGACGAGCATACGGGCGTCACGGTTATACTTGCGCCAAATGGCGCGGTAGGCGGTTGCGACTGCAGAGGGGGTGCCCCCGGCACGAGAGAAACAGACCTTCTCCGCCCCGAAAAAATGATGGATAAAATCAACGCAGTCGTGCTGTCGGGCGGAAGTGCTTACGGACTCGAATCCACCGTCGGCGTCATGAATTATCTCCGCGAAAAAGGGATAGGTTATCGCTCGGGCGGCAAAATCGTACCTATCGTTACGGGTGCGGTTATATTCGATTTGAACGCAAAAGGATATCACTATCCTACGACGGAAATGGGAGTTAAAGCATGCGAAAACGCAGGTTCATCCCTTGATTTCGGTCAAATCGGCGTTGGCAAAGGCGCAACCGTCGGCAAAATTCGCGGAATGAAATTCTGCGATAAGTCGGGTGTCGGCGCGGCAACGGTCAAGGTATGCGGCGTGACGGTAACCGCTATCGTCGCCGTCAACGCGATGGGGGACGTCGTCAATCCCGAAACAAACGAAATCATCGCCGGGGCGCACGCTAACGACGGCTCTTTCATCAACACGAATAAGTGTATGTTGGAGGGCTCTTTCATGAAACTCGCTCTCGGCAAAAACACCACAATAGGCTGCATAATCACAAATGCGAAAATCAACAAGGTGCAAGCAAACAAACTTGCGTCCATATCCCACAACGGACTTGCAAGGACTATCCGCCCCGTCCACACGGACTACGACGGCGACACCATGTTTTGTCTTGCAACGGGCGCCCGCCCCGTCGTAAACTTCGCACTTTTGCAAGTCGCGGCGGTCGAGGCAACCGAAAAAGCAATCCTTAACGCCGTGACCTCCGGAGTCGGCTACACCGTCGTTTGCGACGACGACCTCGACGACAGTCTGGGACTCACCTGCGAAGGAAACTAAATGATAGACAAAATCAAAGTTAAAGTATCATCTTTTGTTGCAAGCATTTTGGAAAGCGATGCTCGATATTTTGATTTCATCAAAAACGGAAATGCAAACAGAAATGCTTTGCTCAACAAACTAATTCCTACCCTTTTAGCCGTTCGTAAAGAGCGACGAAGCGAAATCAAAAACATATTAAAGAACCAATATAATCGCGACGATAGCGAAAAAATATACGAAGCCGTAAACACCGTTATAGACAAAGTTTATTTTAATAATGAGGGTTTGATGAGCTTAGATGAATATATTTGGATTAGACCCTCAAAAGAAACAATATCAACGTATGACGAAATCGAAACAAGCGAAACACTTATAACGGCACAGACTGTGCCCGAATATATAAGGGGCCTATTAAACGAATATGTACACTTCCCACTTTATAGGAGGGAGATGTTTGTATTCGACAATGAATTGGATATATTCGATACGGCTTGCACCTCTCGTCGTATACTTCATTTCAGAGATAAAAAAACAAATACAAGATATAAGGCATTTGCATTCAATTATTGCTATGGTTATATTTACGACCAAACGAACTATTGCATATTTTATGATATAAATAACAATAAAATCAAAAGCATTCCGTTGTATAGAATACAAGATATCTATATGATAAAACAAAAATACTCCCCATCTGATCAACTTCTGGAAGAACTGTACTCATACTTCGAAAATTACGGATTCACTGATATTGATAACGAGGAGGAAGTCTAAATGTTTTTTAATAAAGATAAAAAGAAAAGCGGTTACGTGAAAGCAAAAACACCAGAAGCAAGAAAAAAACAAAAAGAAGCCATTGCGGCATATTATGCCAAGAAGAACGCTAATCGCAAAAAAAGTAAATAAGGCATTAATTTGTATTCTCAAAACGCCCCGTTATACAAAAACGCATCTTTGATTGAGATGCGTTTTATATAATCGTTCATGTTATTCGCTTATTTTTAAGACGTCAACGGCGGTTGAATTAAAGAAAAACACTTGATTTATTCCGACAATATCGTCGTCGATAAGAGTAATATCGTCCAACAAACCGTAGCAAACGTATTCAACAAAATTTTCATTCAGTTTATCCTTATCTATCAATGGATATTCGTCATAACTCGTGCCCTCGACGTATCCGTCGTGTTTTTCATCGCAAACACTTCTTATCCATTCCACACCCGAAAAACACAACGATACACACTTGATTCCACCTCGATCATTTGCGCATACTTCTATAAGGACGTACAATTCATCTCCGTCCCATTTAACGTCACGGATGCTTCCGTCGTGTATGGAAAACGGTATCAATCGTTCTATGTTTTGCTTATTTAAAATCATCTTTCTTCCTCTTCAAAATAAATATGATGTTCACTATCTCTACGCGAAGTCAATTCGCCGTATTTGTTATAATACACTTTTTCTCCCGAAAATTCTCTCGATTTAAACTCACGATATTCTCGAGGAGTAATATTCTTTTTCCACCAAAACAGCCAATGCGCGTGCGGGGGATCACTTTTGTGCATATCATAGCGAACGACTTGTTTCGTGCTTTTCCGTTGTATTACTTGATGATTTTCATTTCCTACAACTTGCTTTTGCCATCCGCTACGCAACAACTTTTCCTTATCTTTCGGAAGATATGATCCCGAATAAACCTTATGCGCTTTGCTCCAATTATTATATTGCACTTGCCGAGCATCCTGTGGACGCAACAATTTCGCGATAGCAGTTTGAGGAGGATTTTTAACCTCTTTATAGCACGTCGGTTTTTTTGTAGTCTTATATATCCATTTATCTACAAAACTTTTCTTCAATTATATCACCTCGATAGTTCATAGTCAAGAAACGCAATTTTTGTTTCTGCTCTTATATTATACAATATAAAAACTTCATTTCAACAAAAATCGCGTCTACCTTGTTTTCTATTTTGGGGTAGACAATTCGATTAAAATTTCGTATAAATTAAGATTATTTGAGTAGACAAGTTGTCGTAATGATCAACTTATAACTAATATCAGCCGATTTCTATCAATTCTTCGGGGAGAATTTCGTCGCGATAAGTCGCTTCGTATAAGGTTTTGTAGACGCCGTTTTCGATTGCCATAAGTTCGTCGTGGGTGCCTTCTTCCTCGATTTCGCCCTTGTTGACGACGATGATTTTGTCTGCGTTTCTGACCGCTGAAAGTCTATGCGCGACGACGAGAGCGGTGCGCCCTTCGCTGAGCCCGTAGAGTGCTTTTTGAATGACCGCCTCTGTGGCGTTGTCAAGCGCGGAAGTCGCCTCGTCCAAAATCAGCACGGGAGGATTTTTGAGGAACACGCGCGCGATACTCAAACGCTGTTTTTGACCGCCCGAAAGTTTGACTCCCCTCTCCCCTATTTGCGTGTCGTAGCCGTCGGGCAAGGACTGAATATAGTCGTGTATATCCGCGCGTTTTGCGGCGGTGATTATCTCCTCGTCCGTAGCGGAGGGATTTCCGAATGCGATATTATCCCTGAACGACCCCGTAAACAGAAAAACGTCTTGCTGCACAATCCCTATATTCTTGCGCAAGGATTCGTTGGTGATTTTAGATATAGGCACGTCGTCGAGGAAAATTTCCCCCTCTTCGACCTTATAAAACTTCGGAATCAGGTGGCATATGGTGGTTTTTCCGCCCCCGCTTGCACCCACGAAAGCATACGTCTTGCCCGCGGGGATATGCAATGAGATATTCTTCAAAACCTTTCTGCCGTCGCCGTAATCGAAACTGACGTTTTCAAAACGCACGTCCCCCTTGACGCTTTCGATTGCCGCCGCGTCTTCGTCATCCTCTTCTGCAGGCACGTCCATAATCGCGACGAAACGCCTGAATCCCGTCACGCCGTCCTGTAATTGCTCGAAGAATGCGATGAGGGTTTCTATCGGGGATATGAACAGGTTTATGGAAATCATAAACGCCACGAGGTCTACGTAGTCGAAATGCTCACCGTCGTAGATGCAGAAAAGCGCGCCCGCAAGCAAAACTATTGCGTTGTACGCCTGCGTGACGAATTTCATACTTGCGGAAAAAGTCCCCATCGCCTTATACGCTTTGCTCCTTGCTTTCACAAAAGCGGAGTTGTTGCGCTCGAATTTTTCTTGCTCGTATTCTCCGTTTGCAAACGCTTTAGACACTCTTATCCCCGCTATGCTGTTTTCGAGGGTAGCGTTTATTCCGCCGATTTCTTCCCTACTCTTTCTGAAAGCGTTGTTCATATTCTTCTTGCACGCAAACGCGATAAGGAAAAGTACGGGCAAAAACGCGAATATGATAAGGGACAATTTCCAACTTATCGTGCAGAGATACGCAAACGAGCCGAGAGTTACGAAAGTGGTTATGAACAAATTTTCTGGGCCGTGGTGGGCAAGTTCGCTGACGTCGAAAATATCGTTGGTCATTCTCGTCATCATCTGTCCCGTTTCGTTGTTATCGTAAAACGAATAAGGCAATTTTTCGAGGTGCTTGAACAGATCCGAGCGCATTTGCGCCTGCATCTTCACGCCCATAACGTGCCCGTAGTAGTTGACGTAATAATTCATGCCCGCGCGCACGATATATATTGCAAGCAAAACCGAGCAAAGTATTATAGTTTCCTTCAAAAGACCGTTCGGGATGCACTCGTCGAGCACTTTCGTTGATATTATCGGATACAAAAGACCGCTGACAGAAAACACGAAAGAGCAAAACATATCCGCCGCAAAAGTCTTTTTGTGCGGTTTGTAATATCCTACGAATCTTCCGAACAGCGATTTTTCTTTTTTCATATCCTTTTCCGTTTATGCGTTTATTTCGTTTGCGGATTTTTTCCCTATGCCTGCGAACGATTTGTCGAGAGTTTCGGTTGTTACTTTGCACTTTTTGTCGAATATCAGGCTTGCGATAGGAGTGATAATCATACTTCCCGCCATAGTGCAAACTCCGATGAACGGACTGCGTCCGATTCCCGCCTTGAACGCCTCGCCGAAAGTAGGCTGATTTCCCGCCGCCTCGAGCACGTAATATCCGAGTCCCACGATAAGTGCAAACGTGAGAAGAAGACTGAATACGATAGACGCATATGCGCCCGCCTTATTCGCCTTTTTGCTGTATAGACCGTAGACGTAAGGTCCTATAAAGCAACCCGCAATCGCGCCCCAACTTAGGCTCATCATACTGACGATTGCGTCGATTTCGACGATTGCGAGCACCGCGGATATCGCCACGAAAACAAGGCACAACACCCTCATCAAAATCTGCATATTGGAGTCGGGCATATCCTTTTTGACGTAACCCTTTACAAAGTCCACCGTGACCGTCGAACTCGACGACATGGAAAGCGCCGCAAGCGTTGACATGGACGCTGCAAACAACAGCACTATGATTAATCCGAGCATTGCGGACGGGAGATTTTCGACGATCATGGCGGGCATGAGTTTGTCGAAGTTTCCACCGAGTTCGTTCACAAATTCGTCGTTCGAGATAAATCTCGTTATCATACTGCCCATAAAGTACGCTCCGCAACCTACGATTGCCGCAAAGATGGTTGATATAATCGTTCCTCTCTTGATTGCCGCGTCGTCCTTAATTGCGTAAAACTTATGCACGGATTGCGGAAGTCCCCATATGCCGAACGAGGTCAGCAACACGAGAATTATCACGTTGAAGAGTTGATTGTCGAGGAAGGTTTTGCCCTCGGGAGTGGTTGCGTTTGGAATAAAGGTCAAATTCGCGTCGTTCCAAAGTGCGGAAAGTCCCTCTCCCCAATTCATCTTGTCGTTGCCAAGGAACATAAACACCGCCGCCGTGACGCCTACGAGCATGATTATGCCTTGAATGAAGTCCGTAATCGTCGTCGCAAAGTATCCGCCGAGGAACAAGTATATCGCAGTTAGCCCCGCAAGAATGACTATGCACCACGTGGCGTCTATGCCGAGAACGGCTTCGAAAATGTAGCCCATTCCCTGATAGACGGACGCCGAGTACGGCAGCAAAAATACGAATATAACAAGGGACGCGACGAGTTTGATATGCGAACTTTCGTATCTCTTCTCGAAAAATTCGGGCATAGTGCGCGCGCCGAGAGAGGACGTCATGAGTTTCGTGCGTCTTGCAAGGACAATCCAAGCAAGCAAAGTGCCGAAAAGCATATTGCCAATCCCCGTCCAAACAGCGGAAAGCCCGAAAGACCAGCCGAATTTGCCCGCGTATCCGACGAATACGACTGCTGAAAAGTATGTCGCGCCGTAAGCAAACGCACTAAGCCATCCGCCTACGCCTTTATTTGCAAACATAAATCCTTCAACGGAAAGACTTTTCTTTCTCGTCACGAAAGCCACCGCAAGAATAACTGCGATGTAAACGGCGAAAATTAGCCATTGAGGCCATACTTCTGTCGCCGATAAAATAGTAAACATAGTTTTTCTCCGAAAATGCGACGATTGTCGCCGGTGAATTAATCGCCGAGTAGCGCGGGAATATCCTTCACGAAGTCGAGCACGTAATCGGGTTTGATTTTGCTCGATTCGACCATCTCTTTCGTGGTTTCGCCCGAAAGGACGAGGACGGACACGAACCCGCAGTTTTTGCCGAAAGCCACGTCGGTGTAAAGTCTATCTCCCACCATTGCGATTTTCTTCGGAGGAAGATTATACTTCTTCGCGATTCTCATTCCCGCTTCGGTATGAGGTTTCCCCATAACGACGTCGGGAGTGCGCCCTACGGTCAGCCTGATTGCCTCTATGAGTGCGCCGATATCGGGCATCGGGCAGTTAGGGGCGGGACAGAAATAATCGGGGTGCGTGGCAATATAAGGCAAGCCGTCGTTCACGTATCCGCAGAATTTATACAAGCGGTCGTAGGTAAGAGAGGTGTCGAAACCGATAACGGCTACGTCGGGATTGTCGTCCACCACCTCAATACCATACAACTCAAATTCGCTCCTTAAACGTTCGTTCCCGAGCAGATAAACCTTCTTTCCGCGATAATTGTCGAGAATGTATTCGCAGGTGACCTGCCCGCTGGTATAGATTTCGTCGCTATAAGTGCGCAAGCCGAGATTGTTCAGTCTTGCGATATAGTCGACGTGCATACGGGAAGAATTGTTCGTGAAAAAGCAGACGCGTTTGCCGAGTTTTCTGAGTTCGTCGATTGCGCCGAAAGACCCGTCGATTTCGTTGTCGCCTATGTAGACGGTGCCGTCGAGGTCGAATAAAAATAATTCTACGTCTTTGATGTTCTTCTTCATGTTTCCCTTTTGCGTCTTTCCGATTGCTCGGATTTTGCTCAAACGATATCGCAGGAAACGTAGGCGCAATCCGCATAACCGGTTTCGCCGATATAGCGCAGCAGTCCGTTTCCTATCTCGCAAGACAGCCTCAACGCTTTCAGCAGGGAGTGGGTCGTAAAAGTGCTTTTGAGCCAATAACCCGCGTCGGCATATAGCCTTCTCCACTTCTTGTCGGCGGGTCTTAAATCCACCGCTTTAAGTCTGTCGAGCAAATCCAAACGATATTCGCTTAATATATAGTTAATTCTAAAATAATCTCCACTTCCCGAAAAGTCAAACATTTTTAACAATCTTTCGCGACTTCGTCCCGTAAGTCGGGAAATTTCGTCGATTTTCGAGTCGTGGTCTGGCGGAAGCATACAGTCGATGGACGGAGAGGACAAAAATCCCAAATAAAAAGAATACAACACGTTTGCGGACACGAATTTATATTCCCCCATCAGTCTGCGACGCACCCCTTGTTTCAATGCTACGTCGTACAAAAACTTCGCCATAACGGCGGAATTGTCGTCGGATATTCTCTCGGCGGATAATTCCAAAAGATATAGTGCCAAAGCGGTGGCGTCCGCATCGGACGGGATATCCTTTTTCTTTCCGCAAATTGCAGGTTGGTCAAGAACGGTCCTATTGAAATAATCCTCGAATCTTCCGAGGTCTTCGGACAAAACTATTCCCCACCCCGCGGCAACACATTCTCTCGGACATTCACGCAAAATCTTTTCGTCGAGAAAAACTTGGTCTATGCCCTCTCCCGAAAGCACGGTATCCGTCGTAGGCGCGGTGAAAAGCAATGCGGACGGCACTCCCAGTCCCTTTGCGATTCTTTTTGTTTCGTTTGCGACGCTTCCCGTGCCCACTCCCAAAACCACTCTAACATATTCAGGAATTTCGGAGGGAGTTTGTGTGACGAAAACCTTTCTCGAATACGGACGAAACGCTCTTGCGACTTCATCGGCGATTTCTTTAGTGCCGCCGTCGCAAATTATCGCAGTCGCACCGTCGGTTAGATACGACGGCAAAGAAGAAAGCGCGTTTTCTCCGACGTAAATCTTGTGTCCCGAAATCACGGAATTTAGCGAAAAAACAGACTTATCCATAATTTTCTCCTTTTAGATAAGGAAATATTACGCTGTTTTTCATACGCTTTTTTAACTTAAAAAATAAAATCTCGACGATTTTTGTTATAAGGATTATTTCAACAAATTTCTGAAAAATTCTTCGTTGCGTTTGATTTTTTTTCTTGCGGAGTATAAAAGATTATCCACCTTTTTTCTTTCTACGCCGAGGCTCTCGGATATCTCCTCATAAGAATAGCCGTTGCCGAAAAGCACGAGTGCGCGATATTCGTTTTCGTTGAGTATCGCCCTTGCCTCGTCGAAAAACTTATTGACGATTTCTTCGCTTTCAAATTCGGATATAGCCTTTCCGCCGTCGCCGTAACCCGACAATTTTTCCGAAGACACGTCCACAAAAGTTTCGAGAGTTTTCTTTCTTTTCGTGCAAATGGAATTGAAAAGGTTTCTCGCGCAAGTCTTGACGTATGAAACGAATTCGTTTTTCTCGGGGTCGTAAGTTTGCGCGATTGCGGGGACTTTGACAAGAAGTCTTTGTACGGCGTCGTCCGCGTCTATCCCTAAACGCAGGAAGGACTTTTTATACGACGAAACGACGCTCGAAATCTGCGACTCGACTTCTTTTATCAATTCGCTCTCGGCTTGTTTATCTCCCGCCTTAACGCGGTTTATAAGTTTTTCGTCAATCAATGTCTTTGCCTTGCCGTTTCGTAAAGTATGATTCCGCACGCGACGGAAGCGTTGAGGCTGTTGATTTTGCCGTATTCGGGGATGGTCAAAACGTCGTCGCAAAGTTCTTTCGTGAGGCGTTTGATTCCCTCTCCTTCACTGCCTATGACGATAGCAGTGTCACCTTTCAAATCAGCGCATTTCGGGGCTTTACCGTCGAAATCCGTCGCATAAACCCATACGTTCTGCTCTTTGAGCGTTCTTATGGCGTCGTTTATGTTGGTGACTTTCGCAATGGGCAAATGCTCGGTTGCACCGCTTGCAACCTTGACGACGGTGTCGTTGACGCCCACGCTTCTATGCTTCGGTATAACTACGCCGTGCGCTCCGAAACACTCCGCGCTTCTGACGATTGCACCGAGGTTGTGCGGGTCGGTTATTCCGTCGAGGAGAACGATAAGAAGGGGCTCTTCCTTTGCTCTCGCGCTTGCCACTATATCGTCGAGAGTTGCGTATTCGAATTCGGTGATTTGCGCAAGCACGCCCTGATGATTGCCACCATCGGACAATTTGTCCATAGTGTTGCGGTCGATATAACTGATGACGGTACGTTTCTCTTTCGCCATTTTGTAAATAGGAGAAAGCGTAGGGTCGGGTGCGCCCTTGGGAAGATATAGTTTTTCAATTGTTTTTCCCGCGCGATACGCCTCTTTGACGGGATTTCTGCCGTAGATAATCATTCACTTTCCTCGAAAGATTTATTTAGTATTTCTTCAAGCCTGTCCGTATTCCCTGTGAGATAGAGATAGCCGAGCACTGCTTCGAATCCGCTTGCTCTTCTATACTCGCTCATTTCGGCGTGCTTTGCCGAGGTCTGCACTTTGCAATTACGAGCGCGACGGAAAACGTCCGCTTCGGTTTCGTCGAAAACGCTCATTAATTTTTCCGCGACGGACGCTTGCGAAACCGCTTTCACGACTTTGGTGACTTCTTTATGTAGAACACCCGTCCTCGACGCGGAGCCGAGAGTAACTCTCGTACGTGCGTACAACGACTGCACCGCGTCCCCTATAAACGCAAGGGACATGGGGTGAAGTTTCAACGCCTCTTCTTTCGATATCGGAGTGCTCAATGCAAACAGTGCTTTATCCATATATAGTAGTGTATCACGTTTTCGGGATATTGACAACAAAGGTTTAATAAGTTAATATTTTATTATAGAAAGGAACGCGTATGAAATTTAATCGTAGAAAAGTTTTATATCTCGTTTTGTGCATATTGCTTGTAGCGCTTGCGACTTGCACCCTTTCCGCTTGTAGTTTTTTAGGAGGACTATTCGAGGACGTTGACAACGGCAAAGTCACGTCCGTTTCCATAATTTCGGACGGGCTCGAAGAAAAAGACGGCGCGCTTTATGCGGAAGTCGGAAAAGCCTTCACATTGAGCGCAAAACTCAACGAGGACGCACCCGAAAAACCTAAATATAAATGGTACGTGTCCGTGGACGGAGAAACTCCCAAAACCATAGCGGGAGAAAACGGAAATGCCATTTCTATAACCTACGACGCTTTCGACGAAAAAACTCGCGAATACACCCTATCCGCAGATTCCGTCAAATCTTCGAATTCCGTAACCGTCAAGATGAAATACTCCGTCGGCGTGGCGAATGCGGAAATTATCTCGAATCCGCCTGCAGTGAGCGGCACCATACAAGAACGTCCCGACGAGATATCCCCCGTCACCCTCACCGCAAAATGGAACGAATCCGCTCTCGACCCCGACGTTAACGTGACGATATCTTGGTTTATAGACGACGCCGCAACCCCTGAAAGCAACGAAAAAACCTTCGTTTTCACCCCGCCCGCGGAAGAGGGAAATACTCGTATTATCCTCGTCCTATTCGACGGCAAAAACGTTGCGCGCGCAACCTTGACAATATCCGTCAGGCAGGAATACGACCCCGTTGACGAAGTGTCCGTAAACATGGTTTCGGGCGGCACGCCTTTCGGTGACCTCGTACAATATAAACAAATCGGGGACGTCATATCCCCCGTCACACTCTCCGCCGACGTCTATCCCGAAAGCGCGGATTTATCAAAACCCGTCGTTTGGACGATTGAAGACCGCAACGGCACTCGCACCCTATCCGACGACGGAAACACGGTTACGTTTACGCCCGCCTACGGCGAAACCTACGTAACGGCAACCGTCGACAACGTTGAAAGCCGTCATCTCGTATTCATCGCGCTTACGGAATACGACTACGAAAAGCACTCCGAGGCAATCGAATACACTTACGTTTGGGAAAAGGGCGTGTATAATTCCTATATCATGAACGATTACGACATGGGCGTTTTCGTCGCGCATATGGAATCACAAAGAAAAACCGCCTCGAATAAAAACGACGACGGCGCGTATCTATGTATGCCTTCGTCCGGATACGATATTTTGGACGGAAATTCCCTCAAAGTCAACTTCACTCTCATAGACACGTCGGGCAAATTCAGCATAGGCGCGTCCTACGATAAGTCCGCAAACAAATATTGGCTGTTTTTCGACAAGGAAACCGCTTTCAACACTCCAACCCGTGATTATTCTCCCGCAGAAGAAGTCTTGCAAGAAGATAACGTAATTCTCAACTTCTCCGCACTTTCGGACGAAGACAAGCGCACTTCTATTCCCGCGGACGATTTTCCGACTTATCCCGAAGTGATAAATAACAGCGACACGCTGTATAAGGCTTTATCTTGGGGATACAAGCCGACGTTTGCATCCGACGCACAGGGCGCGAAATTGAAAAGCCTTTACGAATCCGCAAGAAAAACTCTTCTCGATTATATATCCGACGATATGTCCGACGTCGAGAAAGTCACCGTCATATACGAATGGATTGCGCAAAGCGTCTATTACGACTACGCAATCGTTGCGTCTACGATAAGCGACCTTGAAAAACTCACCTACAACGCATTCTCACTTGAAGGCGTATTCCTCGACGAAAACGAGGACGGCTACGGTCAGGCGGTCTGCGACGGACGTGCAAAAGCCTTCGTACTCCTTTGCGGAATGGAAGGCATAAAAGCGATAAGGATTAGGGGCACTGCGTATATAAACGGCAACACCGAGGGACACGCTTGGAATAAAGTTTTCATAGACGCGGACGACGACGGCGTAAAAGAATGGTATATGCTCGACACGACCTGGTCGGATAGAGGGGCTATGGTGCCCATAAAAGAAACCCTCAATCACCAATTCTTCCTCGTCACCGACGAGGTTACGCGCACCACGCACGTATCGGACGGCTACTCCTACAATCCCGTCGCAAACACCGAATACGACTATTACAAAAACACTTTCGTCGGCGAGGGCGACGAGCAATTCTCGTTGTACGTAAACAATAGCAAAGACCTCAAAAAGGCTCTCGACTACAGCAAGGCGCACGGCGTGTACGTGGAATTAAAATTCGATCCCGCGTTTATTTCCTCCGAAGCGATGCTCCGAAAAGAACTCGTCGGGCGCTCGTTCACCTATCAAGCGCTTGAAAAAGGGAAATCCTATCTCATCCTAATCTTTTAGAGATACTCTCGAAGTGCTTTGACGCTCTTGTCGTAAAACTTCAGAACTTCAGAAGCAAGGGAAGGCATTTCGGTGCCTTCTCTTTTCAATTCGTTGACGCACTTTTGCACGCTGTCCACACCCATTCTGTAACCCTCGGTCAGCATCTCTGCGATATGCGAAGAGTCGTTGTGGAACATAGCGTTCATATTGACACCCGCTTTGAGCATGGTCTTTTGAACGATATTCGATTTTGCTTGTTCGCGCTCCTCGGTGTTCAAAGTCGAATCCGCCTCGTCGTGAAAATCGCGAAGTTTGGATTGTTGTTCAAGGATTAATTTTTTCAAATTTTCATCCTCGATATAAGGGCAAAGATTGTCTATCGACTGAATACCCATTTCTGTGTTGCGCACGATTTCTCTCATTATTTTCATATTTCCTCCGCGGGATAAAACCCGATTTTGATTTCTTTATTTACGTCAAGACGGTGCAAGCGAAGATTGTTCGTCATCCGAACAATTCGTCGAGTTTTTCTTTCACCCAAGACGCATATTCTATCTTCTCTCCGCTTCCCTCGGGAACGAAGCACAAAGGCGGAAAAGCGACGCACCACCAATTATCCCCGACCCCGTCGCCGAGATAAATCATAAGCGCGTCGTAATAGCCCTCGGGGAAGACGTAACCGTCGTACGTGCGTTCGGGAAAATAATCGTTTTTGACCGAAACGGTAGTTTTATAATCAAAACCGTTTGCATAAAGCGTCTTATCTGCAATTTTCGCGATTTCATCCGTCGAGTCGTTCAAGAGCGAAAGTGCGTCTGATTTCGTTTCGCAGCCGTCAAGGACGGCGGTCAAATATTCCGTCACTGCATCCCTGACTTTCAGTTTGACGGACTGGTCTTCTTCCCCGTTTGAGTTTGCGCGGATATGTATGCGCACGACTTCGTCGGATAGGTTTCCGCCAAAATCGCAAGCGCTCAAAAGCACCGCAAAGGATAAAATCAAAAATATTGCTCCTATAATAAAATTCCTTTTCATAACTGCCTCTCGACTATTATTGCCGAGAAGAAAATTTTTAACCGCATAAAAAGAAAACCTCTTGCCAAAATAAGCGTGAGGTGAATATGAAATCTTATTCGATGAAAATAACCGCCGTCACGGCAATTCTGATTTTGGCGTTTGCGATTGCGATAGGCGTCGCTTATTCCGCATCGTTTGACGGCACCGTCGTTGCGGACGCCGCCGTCCTTAAAAAAGGAAGTAGCGGCGAAACCGTCAAGACAATCCAAACGAAACTCAAACGCTGGGGATATTACACGGGGTCGGTGGACGGAATCTACGGCTCGGGGACGGTGTCCGCAGTCAAGCATTTCCAACGCAAAAACGGTTTGACCGCGGACGGAATAGTCGGTGCGAAAACCGCCGCCGCTATGGGGATATCCCTCTCCTCGTCCTCCTCTTCGTCGAGCACGAATACGTCTACGGATTTGAATCTCCTTGCGCGGCTCGTGTACGCAGAGGCAAGGGGCGAGCCGTATACGGGACAAGTCGCGGTTGCGGCGGTCGTGCTCAATCGCGTGCGCTCGTCCTCGTTTCCAAACACTATCGCGGGCGTCATATATCAGTCGGGAGCGTTCGACTGCGTTGCGGACGGACAAATCAACCTGACTCCGAATTCGACCGCGAAAAGCGCGGCGCAAGACGCCTTGAACGGATGGGATCCGTCGTACGGCTGTCTGTTCTACTACAACCCCAAAACCGCCACGAGCAAATGGATGCTTTCGCGCACGGTCAAATTGTCAATAGGTAACCACTCTTTCTGTTAGGAGGCATATATGAAAAAACAAGAATCCGAAAATAAGGAAACAAGGGACGTCAAGGACTTGTCTTCGACCCCGAAACAACGCAAACAACGCCGTATCGCAAGGACGACCGCACTCGTCACAGTCATCGCGCTTGCGGTGGGCGCAATCGTAGGGCTGTCCGTCGCGCTCCATTTCAGCAGGGAGCAAATAGACGCGCAGGCAAGATATAGACGAGAAACCGAAAGCATATATTCCCGCGCATACTACAACCTTTTGGACGGAGCAAACGATATAGACGCCACCATGTCGAAATTCGTCGTCGCCACTACTCCTGAAAAGCAACAATCCTTGCTGTATGAAATTTGGGGCGCGTCCTCTCTTGCAAGCGACAATCTGTCCGCTTTCGACGGAGAGAGCGAGAGCGTTCAAAAAGCGGCTAAATTCATAAATCAACTCGGAGACTATTCCTTGTCCCTTGCGAAGAAAATCTCGGACGGGAAAACTCTGTCCGACGAAGACCTCGACAGATTTTCGAAGTTGCGTCCTATGGCGGAAGTGCTGAAAAACGCCCTTCAAAAAGTGAACGATAACGTCGAAAACGGCACTTTCTCTTTCACCGAAGGGCTTGCAGAGGGATTTGCGGACGGCTTTTCGGAGTTTTCGGAGCCCAGCCTCGACTACCCTGAAATGATATACGACGGACCTTTCTCGGACGCAGTGGAAACGAGAGGCGCAAAAGCGCTCGAATCCCTTGCCGAAATAGACGAAAACACGGCGAAATCCACTATAGTGAATCTCTTCCCCGCCGCCGAGAATATAACCTATATAGGACGATTCGAGGGCAGAATCCCCACTTTCAATTTCTCTTTCACTGAAAACGGAATCCCCGCCTACGTCCAACTCTCGACAAAAGGCGGAAAGGTCGTGAATTACACATTGTCCGCAGACACCGCGGATGACGGACAAATCGTGTACGAGCACGGCAAAATCGCAATCGAATTTGCAAAAAAACTCGGATATGAAAATATGCAAGCGGTTTGGAGTGCGTCCGCACACGGATACACTTTCGTGAATCTTGCGCCCGTCGCGGACGGAATCATCCTCTATCCCGACCTCGTCAAAGTCAAAATCAATTCGGACGGCGCCGTCGTCGGTTTCGATAGCGCGCACTATCAATACAATCACGTCCCGCGCACCCTTCCCCGCCCCGCAATCGCAGAGCACACCGCAAGAAAAACTCTGCCCGATACGGTTATAGGAGACGGCAGACTTGCCCTAATCCCGCAAGACGAAACCATGGAAACTCTCTGCTATGAATTCGAACTCGAAAACGGCTATTTCGTCTATATCGACGCCCTAACCGGCAAAGAAGCGGAAATCTTCCTCGTCGTAGACGGCGACCAAGGCGAAACCCTAATGTAATTCGCTTACAAAAAGCAACTTAAAACCTTTAATCCCACCCAAACACACAAAAACACCGCCAAAATCGGCGGTGTTTTTTGCTGGTTCAAGTATTTTTTATTCGGATAAAGAGGTATCGTCTTGGGAGTCGTCGGGTGTGCGCTTGCTCGCCTTGCGGAGTTGCACGGAAGCAATCACTATGAGTGCGACGACGACCACTGCGGATACGATTATGCCTGCAAGATATGCGGGGTGCAAAACGGCGGATTTGACTTCGAGAGTGAAGGATTTTTCCACCGCTCTATAATCGCCGTAACGCGCGGTTATCACGTATGTGCCCGCATCGTCGGGAGCAAATTGGAAAGTCTTGCCGGACGCGCGATATTCGCCGTTTACGTACCATTTGACCTCGACGGTGTCGTCCACGCAATCGAGATAAGTCAAGGTGAAAGTTTTGGTTTCGTCGAGATAAATCTTTGCGCTCTTCGAGGGATTATCGCTATCCGCCTCTTCTACGAGCGCGACTTCGACGTCGCCCGCGATAGAATCGTACGAGGTATAGTGAAGTGCAAACGTTCTATAATCCGAGAAAACAATATCTCCGTCCGTATAAGTGGCTTTCACTATATATTTACCCGCCTTTTCGGGTTTATAGTTCAATATTCCGCCCTCTCCTATGATGACGGGCACGCCCTCGTATTCCTCGACTTCGGGCTCTTCATCCTCACCCAAATCCTCATCCTCGATAGGTCTTGACAAAATTTCGGTGAGCGTCCACACGATTTTTGCATCCGCGTCGGGATTGGTATCGCCGTAAGGCAAGAGAGTTGCGGTGAGTTTGACGTAGGTATTGCGGTTTTTGTAGAGGTCCACGACGTCGTCGCCAAACACGCCGTCCTCAGCGATGACGAGTCCGTTGGGCTCGACGTAGACGCTCGAATAGTCGTCTTTCACGCACTTGACCGCATTGAATTTTTTCATCTTCACGCCGTCGAATTCTACGTACGTTGAATAAGATTTGCGGATATGGCTTGCAATGACGTTTGCGTTGACGTCCTCTCCCCTAATATTCGAGCGGAGTTTAAGCACTGCGGACACGACGGATACGAATGCGGATGCCGAACTCGTCCCCGACGAAGTTTGATAACTCTTATCCGTGCCCTTTGCGACGACGATATCCTCACCGGGTGCGATTACGTCGTACGCGCCGTAGTTGCTCGATTCGCGTTTGTTTCCGTCCCCGTCGTACGCCATAACGGACAACACGCCGTTGAAAGCCGCGGGATAGCCGGGTTTGTCTGCGGAATTGAATCCTTGCGGATTCTTTTTATCGTCGTAATTGCCGTTGCCTGCCGCCGCCACGACGACGCATTTCGAGGACAATTCTGAATATTTCGATTGATATTTTATCCAAGCGGTTTTGTCGTACGAGCACATTGCAAGGTTTACGACGTCGAAACCGACGCTTTCGTCCGCAATAACGTAATCGAGCGCCTTGTTGACAACGTCCACTTCAAACGAACTCTTGCCGCTCTGGGATGCCTTTATCGGATAAATTTTTATATACTCTTCGAGCCCCAACTCTTTGATGAGCATTGCCATGACGCTTGCGATAGCAGTGCCGTGTCCGTCCGAAGAATCGTCCACTATATTTGCAAGTTGTTGAGCGGTGGGCTCGTCGTTTTTGACTGCGTTATAAGCATTGTATCCCGCGACTGCGCCGTCCTTCTTGTAGAGGGTGTCCGCCACGGTGAAAACGTTGTGATTTGCGTTGACGCCCGTATCGACGAGAGCGATGACGACGGGATTGTTTTTGTCCGCTTTAGACAAGTCCCATGACGAAATTTCCGCTTTCAAACCATCCACGTCGAGATGATTTTCGCCGTAATACCAAAACGCGCTTTCGTCCGTGGTGTCTTTATTGCCGTACACAGTTGCGAAAGCAACTCCGTCCGTCGAGAATCCGACGACGAGGGAAAACACCGTTATCACGGCAAGTACGAGTGCCAAAAGTTTGCTTTTCATATTCATTTCCACACCGCCTTAACCGACGGATTTTGCAAGGTAGTCTATGCTGAAACGAAGACGTTTAAGGCTTTCTTCCTTGCCGAGCACGACCGCCATTTCGATTGCGCCGCCGGGGGTTGAAGGTTGTCCCGTGAGTGCGACGCGGACGCTAAACATAACTTGTCCGCCTTTGAGTGCGTTTGCCTCCGCAGAGGATTTCATGCATTCGCGGAGAGCATCTTCGCTCCAATCGTCGAGAGCGGAAAGCGCATCGTAGGCAACTTCCAGCGCCTTCTTTGCGACGGTGAAATCCACTTTCATTTTTTGATGCACGTACATATTCACGTCGTATTCCGCAAAATCAACGAGAAAGTCGATTTTTTCGGGAATATCGCCGAGGATATCCACTCTTGTTTTCATAAGGCGCGCGATTTCGAAATCGTTGAAAATCCCGCCCGCCTTGCTCTTGAGAATATATGGTTTCGCGACTTCGAAAAATTCTTCGTCCGTCATCGCTTTGAGATATTCGCCGTTGAGCCATCTCATTTTTTGCTCGTCGAAAATGGCGGGGCTTTTGCTTATGCCATCCACGTCGAATTCCTCTATCATCTCTTGCAAGGTCATTTTTTCGCGGTTGTTTTTGGGACACCAGCCAAGGAGCGCGATATAGTTGACTATCGCCTCGGGAAGATATCCTTTTGCAAGGAAGTCTTCGAAGTTTGCGTCGCCGTAACGCTTTGAAAGTTTCCTTTGCGCGTCCTTCATGATGGGGGGAAGGTGAATATAGGTGGGACGAGGCCAGCCGAATGCGTCGTACATGAGGTTGTATTTGGGGGTTGAAGAAAGATATTCCGTCCCTCTCATGACGTGCGTGATTCCCATAAGGTGGTCGTCCACGACGTTTGCGAAGTTATACGTGGGCAGTCCGTCCGACTTCAAAAGCACGCCGTCTTCTATGTCGTCCGTAGACACCGCTATTTCACCGTAAACAAGGTCGGTATAAGACGAAACGACGCCCTCGGGGACTTTTTGTCTGATGACGTAAGGCTCACCCGCCGCGACTCTTGCTTTCGCCTCTTCAAGAGGAATATTTCTACAACGTTTGTCGTAAGTGTGCTGCCCGTTTTCGTCTTTCAAAGATTCCAAACGCTCCTTGTCGCAAAAACAGTAATACGCTCCGCCCAATTCCACGAGTTTTTCGGCGTATTCTTTGTACATACCCATTCTTTCGGTCTGCACGTAGGGGCCGAAACCACCGTCCTTATCAGGGCCTTCGTCGTAATCGAGCCCCGCTGTTTTCAATATGCGATATATCGCCTCGACTGCACCCTCGACCTTTCTTTCTTGGTCGGTGTCCTCTATGCGAAGAATGAACGTGCCGTCGTGCTTGCGCGCGTATAAATACGCATACAAACCCGTGCGCAGATTGCCGATGTGCATAAAGCCCGTAGGTGAAGGGGCAAATCTTGTTCTGACTGTCATTATATAAATCCCTCTTTGAGTAATTTTTCTTTTCTTAAATCCGAAATCAATCCGCTTTCTTCAAAAGAATATACGTCGCTTCCGCCGACTATGAGATGATCTTGCAAAGTGACGCCTACTCCGTCCAAAGTCCATAATGCGTCCCTCGTGAAAGCAACGTCCTCGTCCGTCGGATTGACCCCTCCGCTCGGATGATTGTGCGCGATTATAACCGAAACCGCATTGGTTCTCAACGCAAAATCCGTCACGTCGCGGACGGATACGCACACACTGTCGCCGTCGCCTTTAGACAAGCGTCCCAATCGAATAAGATTGTCTTTCGCATCCAAAGAAACGACGTAAAATTCTTCGGTCTTTTTGCCGTACGTTTGAGATAAAATGTAGCGTTTTGCCTTTTCTTTTCCGCAAAGGTTGAGTTTCGGACGGTCTACGTCTTTGACGTAAAACCTGAACACGTCGGGAAGGGAACTCAAAAATAAAGCGGCGTTGCGGGTCATTCCTTTCACGGCGGCAAGCCTATCCGCATCTTGTCCGAGCACGTCCGAAAACGAGCCGAAAGTGTTGATTAGTTCGTGCGCCAACGCGTTAGTATCCTTTCTCGGAACAACGTGAAACAACAAATATTCCAACACTTCGTGCGGTTGAAGACTTTCAATGCCCGATATGAGAATTTTCTCCCTCATTCGGTCGCGATGTCCGTCGTGTATACCCTTTTTTTCCATACTAATTCGCGAGTAATTCGGAATATTCCTTGAAAATCTGTACGTCCTGTTTGCAAAGGCGAACGAGCACTTCTATAGCCTCGTCCTCCGTAGAAAATCCGTACGTCTTGCCTATAATCTTCCAAACGGCGTAACAGTTAAGAAAATCGTACCAAAAATACGATTCGTCCTGCAATTTGAAAATTTCGAGATAGTTGAACGACTCATAGCGACCGCTGTTTTTGAGAATATCGATTAGACCTTTCACCTCTTCGTCGTTGTCGTACTTCGCGTGAATGAAACTCAACATATATTTCTTAACCTCTTTAGAAAAGGTCATAACGCCCTGCTTGGCGTTCTCGATATCTTTGACTATAGGTGCAATATCCGGGTCGCTCGAATACTTGTTGATCACCTTTTGGCACGGGTAAGAAAATTTCGTTTCCATAGTAATAGTTATTATAAGGCAAAAACTATACTAAATCAACCCTAATTTTCCCCCGCACGCAAAAATTTTTATTTTTTCTTCTGAAAACGCCTCCTTCAACCCGTTGTTTATGATAATCTTGCACTTAAATTCCTCTGCAAACGCGGTACGATTCGGTTCGCTGCTATCATTCGCCATGCGAATGACTTGATTCGCAAGGAGTAACGCGACAGAATAGCGAAGCGTCAGCCCGCAGGGGGTTTGCATGGTGTCACCATGGCGCAATAAAACCATGCGGTATTCCCTCGGCGATAAAAGAAAACCCAAAGCAATTCGCTTTGGGATTAACTTGGTGGAGACGAGGGGATTCGAACCCCTGGCCTATGCGTTGCGAACGCATCGCTCTACCAACTGAGCCACGCCCCCACAAGAGTGCCAATTCAATGAAACGTGTATATATTACCGCAAAATTCGTTTTTGTTCAAGCGATTTTGATAACTTTTTCATATTAATCGATAAATCGCCGCTCCAAAACGGAACGGCGACTCATAAAACCTTATAAAGTTACGCTTTTTCGACGAAATAAACTCTCTTCATTTTTTGTTCGGTGAGAGGTCTATCGCTTGCATTTGTTCTGACGCTTGCTATTTTATCCATGGTTTCGATACCTTCGACGACTTCGCCGAAAGCGGCATATTGTCCGTCAAGGAACTTTGCATCCGCATGGCAGATGAAGAATTGAGAGGATGCGGAGTCGGGATATTGCGAACGCGCCATCGAAATAACGCCGCGCTTGTGCGAAAGCGTATTATTGACGCCGTTCATAATGAATTCGCCCTTAATAGTGCGCTTGCTGCCGCCGTATCCGGTGCCTTCAGGGTCACCGCCTTGAATCATAAATCCGCTAATAACGCGGTGGAAGATAAGCCCGTCGTAAAAACCGTCCGCGACGAGGCTCTTGAAGTTTTCAACGGTGATAGGCGCAACGGATGCGTCGAGTTTGATAACCATAGAATCTCCGCTTGTCATCTCGATTTTGACGTAATCGGTGTGTTGTTTGCTTTCTACGAATGCCATAACAGGTCTCCTAATACTAAATTTCAATAGGATTATAGCATATAAAATTAGAAAATAAATATGTTTTTGAAAAAATGGTCGAAAATAGTTGCGCAAACCGACAATTTAGTGTAATATTACTATGCTTTATGGAGGCATAGCCCAGTTGGTTAGAGCGCTACGTTGACATCGTAGAGGTCATAAGTTCGAGTCTTATTGTCTCCACCAATCGGAACCGCGGTCGAACCCGTGGTTCCTTTTCTTTTGTGT
>CAZRHE010000016.1:0-36194 GCA_964599875.1 uncultured Bacteroidaceae bacterium | reverse complement strand
GCGAAACCGAGTGTGTCCCCGTGCGTAAGCACCCGTCGTGGGTCCCTTTAGGGGGAACGGCGGTGGGGGAAACACGTGAGGAAGGGGGAAATATAGATTGAGGGATTACGCACGCACTTTGTTTTACTACTTGGGGACGGGGCAAGTTTTGACAACGGAGTGTCAAAACCAAGCATGAGTTGCCCCCAAGGGTCGCAAGCGACCGCGTCCCCTTTTAAGGGCGGGACACCCGCACCCGATTTTGAGTTAGCGTAGCATGTTTCGCTTAATAATTGAAAACTTTCTTTTCTTCCATTTGTTTGTCCCAGTCGGGTTTTTCTTCGCCCGTGACGAGTGCGCCGAGGGTGTTCGCACCGCTTTCGGGATAGAAGTCGTAATAGGTTTCTCGCCCTTGCTCTCTCAATGCGATATGTTTTTTGGAGTTGCACCAAATCATGGAAGGAATCCCGATGACGAAAAGATAAAGCGGCCCTAAAATCAGGGATTGAATGGTGTGACCGTATTCGTGCACTCTTGCGTATTTCGTCCAAACGGGCGGGCGGTGACCGTTTACGAGAGTGAACATTCCGAGGGAAATTCCGCCCCAGTCGCCGTTGTGATATGTGATAATCGCGCCGTGATAAAACTCTCTTTTCACCTTGCCTTGCGCGAGGGAATAGACGAGTCCGATGATGGTTTGGGGGAATCCCCAAGTCCATTGAATAAGCCAGTAGAGAGGGTAGAGAAGTTTCTTCATTCGAGTATTTTTTTGATTGCGAATTCCGCGAGCATAAGCCCCGCGATAGGCGGCACGTAAGATATGCTTGCAGGGATATGCCTGCCGTTTTCGGTGAGGGTAGAGGTCTTTGGCTCTTCTGTCGAATAGACGACGGGAAGGTGGGTTATACCTCTTGCTTTCAACTCTTTCCGCATGACTTTTGCAAGCGGACAAACGGAGGTTTTGAAAAGGTCTGTTTGCTCAAATCGGGTGTTTAACTTATTACCCGTGCCCATTGAACTCACGATTGTGACGTTTTGTGCGTTTGCGCGGACGATGAGTTCAATCTTTGCGGTGACGGTGTCGATTGCGTCTACGACGACGTCGTAATCGCCGATTGGGACTGCGTCCGCGGTTTCGGGCAGATAGAACAAGTCGTATACGTCAACCTTGCAATTCGGGTTTATTGAAAGTATTCTTTCCTTTGCGACTTCCGTCTTTTTTCTGCCGACGGTTAGGGTGGTCGCAAGCAGTTGACGATTGAGATTGCTCTCGTGAATAGGGTCGTCGTCAAGCACTCCGATGCGTCCTACTCCTGCCCGCGCGATAGCCTCGAGGGCATAGCCGCCCACTCCGCCCAGTCCGCACACGAGGACGGACGCGGATGCGAGTTTGTTTATGCCTTCTTCGCCGACGAGAAGAGCCGTCCTTGAAAAAGCGTTTGAGGGATTCAGTCCAATTTCCATTTTCTGTCCTTTCCGCGTTTGACGGTGCCGTTGCCTTCTTCGTATTTGGGATTTGCCTCAATTGCGGCGGCGACTGCGTCGTAGTCGATATAATATTTGTCTTTGTAGTCGGATATAACGTCGCGTGCAAGAGTTTGCGAAATATTGAACGCACCCTCTGCGGATATGGTTATACTCGTGCCCCCTCTTTCGTCGCCGTAGTTGTCGATTCGAGAGAAGTTGATTCCTCTCCATTGCGACATAGTATTTCCGTTTGCGCTATGCATCGTACGATAGTTGTGCGCCACTCCCGAATGTTGTCCGAACGTGAGGCGGATGCCTTGATAGTCGACGGAGAAGTCGTTGTCGTGGTGGTGGCACATAAAGATTGCCGTCGTGCTTCCGAGTGCTTTCGCGACGCTGAAAATCTGTTCGTCTTCGGGCATATTCCCGTACTCGTAGGTGTAATCGCCTTGCAAGCGGTGTCCGTAATAATAATTTTCAGTGGGATTGCCACCGTTCCAAGCCTCGTCCCAAGCGGTTTTGAATTCGGGGATTCCTACGTGGTTGAAAATCATGGACTTGACGACGGAGGTCCTATCCGCGCCGAGTTCGTTATCGGAAATGGAGTTTATCGTATTGCGATACCAGTTCACCTGACCGGCCGTAGGCACGTGATTGTACGACGTGGAGTTTTCGTCGTATACGCAGTCGAATAGGCAGAACGTGTAAACGAGAGTGCCGTCTGCTTGTCTTAAATTGACGAAGTAGTTGCCCTCTCCGTCCTCGCAGTTTTCGTCCGAATTTATTAGGCAATATTCGTATTGCGTCATATATTCGACCATTGCCGCTTTTGTGATTTGCCTATATTTATCCGTGGGTTTTGCGTCATCTTCCGTATACTTGCCGTCGCAGTCGTGGTTGCCGAAAGTGAACGCCCACGGCACTTGAATTTTGTCGAAAAGTTCGCCGTAATGCGCGAAATAAGGCACTTGAGAGGGATTTGCAAAATAAAGACCGTCCGCCATAACGAGGTCGCCGTTGATGATAACGAAGTCGGGATTTACAGAGGTCACGAGGTCTTCGATAAATGCGTAAGTTGCGTCGTTGCCAAGGCTTCCGACGTTGGTGTATTTTTCGGTTATATCGACTTGGGGGTCGGATAGCAACAATATCTTTATATCCCTATCCGACGGCATATAGACTGTTGCGTAGCCGTCCTCGCTGTCCTCCGCTTTTACGAAATTCTTTATTGCAGGAGTTTCGGCGGGATTGCCGTCGTCCGTATTGTCGCAAGCGACGAGTATCGCGGCAAACGACAATATTATCGCCAGCGTCAGGACGAGAGCGGTTAGTTTTTTAAGGGTAGACATGAGCACCTCTTATACGTAAAAATCGGCGGAGTTTGCCTCCGCCGATTCAAGTTCAAAAATTATTCGTTGTCTTGACCGCTTTCGTCGGGCGTTTCGATTTCGTCCGCGGATTCGACGATTTCGTCTTCGTTTGCATACACCGAGAAAGTGGAGTTGTCTTCTGCAAGCACTTCGGTGATTTCACCGCTTTCGAGTTCGTTTTCGTTCTCGACAGCCTTTGCAGCGTCGCGTTCTGCGATTGCCGCGCAGATTTCTTCGTATTTCTCTTCGGAGATGTTATATTTCAACATGTAGAGAACGAACGCGCCGATGATGAAGAGCATAGGAATGACAGACATAAACACGATGAGCCATTGGGACATATCGCTGTTTGCGTTGCCGAGAATTTCAGCGATTTTGGACATTTGAACTTCTTCGGTGATACGTTCTGCATACTTGTCGTTTTCGACTGCGGAGATTTGATTGGTGACCGTGCTGATGCCGAGGACGACGAGTCCGAGTCCTTGGATACCTACGCCGATTGCGCTACCCATTTTCGCCATGAAGGGACGGACGGAGAAGATTGCGCCTTCGTTTCTTTCGCCGGTCTTATAGTCGTTGTATTCGACGGTGTTCGCAATGGAGATGGTGAGAACTTGATAGAACAAAGTCTGACCGAAGAATGCGATTGCGCCGCAGATTGCGATGAAGTAGAACACGATTGAATCCGCTTTGGAACCTCTTTCAAGAGTAAATCCGGTGACAAGACCGAGGATGAGCAAGAGAGAGTAGCCGATGATAATCGTGGAGAAGGATATGGTTGCGATTTTTCTACGGGACATGCGTTTGGACATCCAAGGATAGACGATGATGATGACCGCCGAGCATGCGGTGAGAAGGCTGAATACGGTGACGAGAGTGCCTTGATAGCCGTAACGGAGCCATACCCAGTAAGTGGAGAAGAGGTTGAGGACTGCCGCGCCTACGTTATACATAAGCATGGAGCCTGCGGTGACGAGAAGTTGGTCGTTGTGGAAGATGGTCTTGAAAATCTTTTTGAGGGGGCCTTCTTCGCCTTTGACTCTGGGTTGAAGCGGGGGAAGGGGTTTTTCCTTGACCACGAAGAAAGTCATGGTTTGGCACGCCGCAAAGATTATACAGATGACTGCTGCAATGATGTGATATGCGTTGATTGCACCGCCGAAGAGTTTGTTTGCAAGGTCGCCGTAACCGAACAAAGAGGTTGCGCCGATTGCAAGTCCCGCGCCTACGCCTGCGCCTATGTTGGCGAGCGTCGTAATATTGTTTCTGTCGTCGGGATGGGATGCAAGGGAGGGCATCATTCCCCAGTAGGATATATCGTTCATCGTGTAAGTGATACCCCAAAGGAGATACATAAATCCGAAGAAGATAACCCAGTCCCAGCCCTTCAAATCTACGAAGAAGAGCAGACAAATGACGACGATATTGGTTATCATACCTATCATCATCCAAGGTTTGAACTTACCGAATTTCGTTCTCGTACGTTCGATGACTGCGCCCATGAAGGGGTCGTTACATCCGTCGAATATACGGCAGACGATGAAGATGACGGTGATTGCCGTGACTTGTGCCGCGGTGAGGTCTTTCGAGATGAGCATGAAAGTCATCAATGCGGTGTTGACGAGTTGATAGACCATATCACGGCCTATGCCGCCCATGGAGTATCCCCAGAGGTTACGCTTTGAAAGTCTTTCCTCTTGCGGGGCGTTGATTGCAGTAGTTTGTTCCATAATAAACTCCCGTTTGTTATTTTTATAATTTAGTCTGCGCGGGGCAGAATATATTATCTTGACGGATTTTGGCGTTTATCATTGCAAAATCGCTTGATAAACCGCCTATTTTGTCGTTAGCACTCGAACACGAAGGATAGAGGGCCGTCCTGTTGTTGTTCTATATACATATGTGCGCCAAACACGCCGTTCTTGACCGTAATCCCTTGTTCGCGGATTTTCTCGGTTATATATTCGTACAAGAATTTCGCGCGGTCGGGTGCTTCCGCATTGCCGAAGTCGGGACGATTGCCCGAGCCTTTTCCGAGTTTGCCGGCAAGGGAGAATTGGGATACGAGAAGTATTTCCCCGCCTGCTTGACGAATATCGAGATTCATCTTGTCGTTGTCGTCGCGAAATACGCGGAGTTTCGCCATTTTGCCCGCGAAGTAATCCGCTTGCGCCTCGGTATCTCCCTTTTCGATTCCGAGAAAAATAGTCAATCCGCTTGGGATTTCGCTGATGAGTTCGCCGTCGACGTAAAGGGCGGATTTGAAGGTTCTTTGTATAAGTGCTCTCATTTTTTAGGTTTTGCGCCGAGATAGGAGTAGAGGTTACATTCGAGTTCGGAATTGTACATTTTGCGTACTTTGTTTGCGTGCTTTCCGAAATACTTCTCAAACGCCCTGTACGACGTAATGACGTAGGCGCACCATTCGTCAAGAGTGCCGTAGACCGCACCGAAATCGCGGTACAGCATTCTAAGTTCGTCTTCCTGCATCAGCCTTTCTCCGTAGGGGGGATTGGTGACGATAACGCCGTGCGCATACCTTGACGAGAAGTTCCTCATATCTGCGACTTGTAAGTGTATTTTGTTTCTGACCCCCGCTTTTTCGGCGTGGCGCAATGCGAGTTTGATTGCGTCGGGGTTTATATCGAAACCGCTAATTCTGAGTTCGCGGTCGAAATTTATCAGTTGTTCCGCCTCGTTCTGCACTATATCTCGGACGGCGGGTGCGTTCGTGAAATCTTCACACGCAAATTTTCTGTTCATACCGGGCGCGATATTCAGCCCTATAAGGCTCGCCTCTATGGGTATCGTCCCGCTTCCGCAAAACGGATCCGCAAGCGCGCGATCGGGATTCCAAACAGACAACTCGATTATGGCGGCGGCAAGGGTTTCCCTTATGGGTGCGTCCCCAAGCCAGGTGCGATATCCGCGTTTATGCAGTCCCGCTCCCGACGTGTCGAGAGTTATCCTGACGACGTCGTTTATTATGGATACTTCGATTGAGTAGGTCGCGCCGTCTTCGGGAAAAGTCTTCACGCCGTATGCGGATTGCAACGACGTAAGGATTGCTTTCTTGACTATGCTCTGAATACTACTCAACGCAAAAAGTTTGCTTTTGACGCTTTTTGCAGTCACGACGATTTTCGCATCTTTCGGCAAAACGTTTTTCCAGTCGAATTTCGTCGTATTTTCAAAAAGTTCGTCGAAATCCGTCGCACTGAACGAAGTCAGCAAAATTCTCACTCTGCCCGCCGTGCGAAGAAATACGTTTGCACGCAGTACGTCCGAATAGTCGCCCTCGAAAAGGATTCTTCCCGATTCCGCACCGCTCGGAGAGTAGCCGAGGGAAATAAGTTCCCTTTTCGTCACCGCTTCAATACCGCTTGCGGATGCGACTTCGATATTCAGCCTACCGTCGAAAATGCTCATACATACCTATTATAATATAAAAATAAAATAAGTCAATAAATAAAAAGGTTTACAAGCGACGCTTAAATTAATTGAAACACTTCCTAACCGGGTGCGGGTGTCCCGCCAAAAATTAATCTTGACGAAAAGTCTTGCGGACTTCATAATTAAATTAAGGAGATATACTATGAATTTTGACGAATTGATTTTAAAAAGAGAAAGTTGCAGAGCGTATACGGGAGAAAGCGTTTCCCGCGACGCACTTGCAAAAATAGTAGACGCAGGCAGATTTAGTCCGTCCGCGCGCAACTCACAGCCTTGGGATTTCTATATCGTTTGCGGTGAAAGACTTGAAGAGATGAAAAAAGCGGTGCAGTTTTACGGCACAAACGCTTTCACCTCAAAAACCGCCGCTTTCATCGTCGTAATGCTCGAAGATATCAATTTGCCCGTTAGGCCGGATATGCCCGTTAGGGATTTCAAACAATGCGACCTTGGTATGTCCGTCGTGAGTATGGCTTATCAAGCGGCTGATATGGGAATCGGCACTTGTATTCTCGGAATGTTCAACGAAGAGATGATAAAAGAGATAATCGGAAATCCCGACGACGAAAGGACTGTCAAACTCGTTATATCCGTCGGTGTGCCCGAAAATATTCCCGTCCGCGAAAAAACGCGCAAAGCGTCGGACGAGGTCGCGCATTTTGTAGATTGATGAAAAAGGTAAGTTTGGATTTCGTATGTTTAGGAAATATATGCCGCTCTCCTATGGCGGAGTTTATCGCAAGCGACGTCGTGAGAAAAAGAGGCCTTGAAGATAGAATTTTCGTTTTTTCTCAAGGCGTGAGCAGAGAAGAAGAGGGCAATCCCGTCTATCCGCAAGCAAGAGCGACGTTGAGAGCGCACGGAATCCCCGTATACGAGCATAGGGCAAACGTCGTCCGCGCGTCGGACTATGGAAAGTACGACTTGTTTCTCGGCATGGAAGAATATCACGTCGCAAGAATGAAAAGGGTTTTCGACGGCGATAAAGACGGCAAGGTCAAACGTCTACTCGATTTCACGGATAGGGGAAGAGATATCGAAGACCCGTGGTATACTGGCAATTTTGAAAAGGTCTACGCCGAGATATATGAAGGCGTCGTTGCACTAATCGATTACGTCGAGAAAAACATGCTCGACTGACTTTTTTGTTGGAAATAAATTATAATTTGCAAAACACACTTTAAACACGGTTCGTGTACTGAAAATTTAAAATTGGTACACGGATTGTGTTTTTAGTTTCTTACGCTCGTTTCTTACGCAGCGTAGACGGCAGGTACTTTTTTATGAAAGCGAAATATACTTTAGTGCTTGCACCCTAATCCATATTTCCCCCCTTCCTCACGTGTTTCCCCCACCGTCGTTCCCCCTAAAGGGACCCACGACGGGTGCTTGCGCACGGGGACACACTCGGTTTCGCGTTAAGTAACGTTCCTCGTTATGCCACTGCGCTTTGTGCGTGCCGCTCCGCGAACCCAATGCACGCAGTCGCTTGTACTAAACGACGTCGCTCAACACTCGAAGTTCTCGGCGCGTCGCGCCTCGTGTTCCGTTTTCGAACGAGAGAGTGCTTATATACGCTTTGAATAGAGTGCATATTCGCTTACTCGCCTGTCATTCCGAGCGAACACAAGGGGCCCCCACTGCGAAAATAAGCCAACGGCAATTAGTAATAGCACTTTGTTGAGAACAGGCGCAGATTTTTGCGGAAAGGGAAAAGGAACAAGTCACGGCGCATAATAATCTTCGCAGAAGATATTGCGCAAAGTGTCTTGTGACTTAATCTCGCGGAAGCGAAATGATACCAAACATTAAAAATTATACACGAATGTATATTTTTCGACAAGTTTCGCAGGGGATATAGCGCATGAAAAATCTTTGATTTTTCAAAATATCTATACAATTGTGCATTTATTTAACAATTTTACTATAATTTTTGTAGAAAAATACACAAAAATGCCAATTTTGTAAAAAATGTATTTTCATATTGCTTTGTTTGTGGTATAATCTATAAAGAATGAATATCCGTACGCACGTCGCACGCGACTTTTTAAGCGTTATATATGCCGTTTATGCACTCGTATGCATAACGCACCGCTACGGACTACCTTCGTTCAAATTCAATAAAGGATAAAAATTTTATGCTGAAACTTGTAGATATCACAAAGGAATATAAGGTGGAAGAGGAAGTCACTCTTGCACTGAAAGACGTATCGATAGAGTTCAGGAAAAACGAATTCGTATCGATTTTAGGCCCTTCGGGTTGCGGAAAAACAACTTTGCTCAATATTGTGGGCGGACTCGACCGCTATACGAGCGGAGATATTCAAATAGACGGAATTTCAACCAAACAGTACGACGACGTCGACTGGGACACTTACAGAAATAAGCGCGTAGGTTTCGTTTTTCAATCTTACAACCTCATTCCTCATATGAATATTTTGAAAAACGTCGCGCTTTGCCTTACTCTTTCGGGTGTAGACCGTGAAGAGCGTAGAGAGCGTGCAATGGAGGCGCTCCGCAAAGTCGGGCTCGAATCGCAAGCGAAAAAGAAACCCATGCAACTCTCGGGCGGACAAATGCAGAGAGTCGCGATAGCGCGTGCTCTCGTCAACAATCCCGACATTATTCTCGCAGACGAGCCTACTGGTGCACTCGATACGGAGTCCGGTATTCAAGTCATGGATCTTCTCAAAGAGGTCGCGAAAGACAGACTCGTCGTCATGGTCACGCACAATCCTCAACTTGCAGAAGAGTATAGCACACGAATCGTGTACTTGAAAGACGGCGAAGTAGTCGGCGACACCATGCCGTACGACAGTTCCCTCGAAGTCGAAGAAGAGGAAGTCGCGGCGGAAGAGAATGTCGAAGTCGTCGAAACCGCGGAACAAGAAGAAATCGTTGAAAACGTTGTCGCAGACGAAAACGCGATTGAAATCGAAAGCGAACCCGAAACCAAGACGCAAAAATTGAAGACGAACGTCAAAAAAGCGGGCACGTTTATGATGAAGTTGCTCAAGCGCCGCCAATACGGAAAATCTGCGATGAAGTTGGGCACCGCAATCAACCTCAGTTGGAACAACCTCATAAGCAAGAAGGGTAGGACTTTGCTTACGTCTATTGCGGGCAGTATCGGAATCATCGGCATTATTTTGGTTTTGTCCCTTTCAAACGGCGCAACCGCTTATATCAACGGCATAGAAGAAGACGCATTGTCGAGTTATCCGCTCACCGTTTCGGATTCTTCTATCGATGCGCAAGCGCTACTCGACGTCTTCTTGAACGGCGACGACAACGCCCTTGCAAACGCAAACGACAAAACCGTATATATCAAGACCGTCCTCGGCGACGTCATGAAACAATTCACCAGCACTCAACAAGAGAACGACTTGAACGCTCTCAAAAAGTATATCGACGAGAATTTATCCGAAAACGATTCCGACGTCAGAGTGACTTACGACTACGGCACGACTTTCAACGCATACGTCGCAGACCCCAAGAGCGATACGAAATATATGAAAGTCAATCCGTACACCGACGCAATGTACGGCGTCCTCGATAATATCGTCATCGGCGGAATGAAAATTGCGGATATGAGCCTCGGTGAATCTTTCAACAATATGACCGTCAAGGAAGCACTCGGCACTTACGCGAATTTGCTCGGTTCGTCGTGGAGCGAAATGTCCACCAATCAAAAACTCCTCGACCAACAATACGATATCGTCAAGGGTCACTGGCCCGAAAATAAAAACGAAGTCGTCATCGTCGTGGACGAAAAGAACCAACTTCAAGATATCGAACTCTTCATGCTCGGTCTTAAATCCCAAGACGACGTCGGCTCCGCGCTTTTGGACGGAAAGAATTTCGCAAGCGGAGATTACTCCGTCGACGATTTGCTCAATTTGAAGTATTACGTCATGACTAACGCAGACTATCTCACGAAAGACACGGATTCATCCGGAAATACCGTCTGGAAGTGGCCTGAAAACGGTCGTAGCGAACTCGACAAGGAATTCATCGATTCGAAGAATCCTCTCGAAATAACCGTATCTGCGGTCGTCAGAAAGAAAGCAAATTCGGTAGGCTCCGCAATAGGCGGCGTCATCGGATACACCAAGGAACTCGGCAGTTATCTCCTCGAGCGCGCAAGCAATCACGAAGCGATTAAGGCGCAAACGGCGGCGTTTGAAGAGGCATACGAAGAGGCAATCGCTAACGACAAGACTTGTTCGTATGAGAGCGTGATAGAGTGCAAGTACACCGTCAACGACAGCACGGTGAGCAGATACGTAGGCGAATACCTCTACGAAAACGAACATAAGGAACTGATGCGCGAACTCGGCGTTGCGGATATCGATTATCCTCAAAAGATATCCTTCTATTGCTCGTCTTTCGACGCAAAGGAAAAGATAGAGGCGTTCCTCAAAGATTACAACGAAAAGATGAACGCCGCGGCAGAGGCGGAAAAAGCGGCGTTGAAAGCGGCGGGCGCAAGTCAAACCGAGATAGACGCGGTGAAGTCGAAAGCAATCAAATATACGGATACGCTCAGTCAGATTATGGGATTCGTGGACACCATGGCAACCACGATAACCGGCGTCCTCGTAGCGTTTGCGGGCATATCCCTCATCGTATCCACGATAATGATTGCAATCATCATCTACACGTCTGTGCTCGAAAGAAGAAAGGAAATCGGCGTACTGCGCAGTATCGGTGCAAGAAAGAAGGATATATCCCGAGTGTTCTTGGCTGAATCCGCAATTCTGGGCGGTTATTCGGGCATTATCGGCTTGCTGGTGAGTTATCTGATATCCTTGCTCGGAAGTTTCGTCCTCGACAAATTCTTCGGCATAGAGGGCTTGATGACGGTAGAGTGGTGGCATTGTTTGATGATGTTCCTCATTTCGATAGTGCTCAGCATGCTCGCGGGATTCATTCCTTCCCGTATTGCGTCGAACAAAGACCCCGCAATCGCGTTGCGCTCGGAATAATATAAGAGAATTGAAGGTCGGGATACGTTCCGACCTTCGTTATGAAAAATTCTTTTGACAACGCGCGGAAGAATAACTATACTATTTAAATAGTAAATTAAGCGGAAGTAGCGGTTGCCGCGGATAATATCAAGGTCGCCGCTTCTTGCAACGTAAACGTAAAAACAACACCAATAAGAGAGGAAGACTATGGAATACTTTTTGAATGAAGTAACATCGAAAGAAAGAGTTCTCGAAAACATGAATACCATGAATTCTTTCGGCGGCGGAGATCGCCTTACCGGCACGAAAGGTCAACACGACTACTGTGCTTGGCTCAAAAAAGAAATCGAGGATATGGGCGTTGAGGTCGTTTCCAAGGAATACACCTTCGACCGCTGGGGCGCAAAGGATTTCTCCTTGTATATCGACGGTGAAAATATCCCCGTTTCGTCGCCTTTCCATTATAGCGGACTGACGGGCGAAGAGGGCGTCACCGGGAAACTTTGCGTAGTTTGCAATAATCCCATCGATTTTCAACGCGCAAGAGGCAAAATCGCCGTTTGCCATATCAAAAACCTCTCTAAAATCAGCAGTAAGATTGCGTTCAACAAGCGCAATTCCGTGCCCGAAAACCTCGAAGTCGAAAAGAGTTACAGAGGTCCCGTCAGCACCTCTTTCGTCAAGACGTTGCTCACTTTCTGGTCCCTCAAACTCGCAGGCATCAAGGGCATGATTTGCATATGGGAAGATATGTCCGACCAAATGGTCGACGGACAATGCCTCAACTTTATCCTCGGCTATCTCAAAGTCCCCGTAATCTGGGTGAATCAAACGCAAGGCAAGAAAGTTCTTGCGGCGGCAAAAGCGAAGAAACGCGCGACGCTCCGTCTTACGGGTGAAATCGAAAAGGGCGCGAAAACCGAATCTTTCCACGCGATAATCAAAGGTACGGGCAAGACCAACGAGGCAATCATCATCAACACGCACACGGACGGTTGCAACTTCTCCGAAGAAAACGGCGGCGTCGGCATGCTTGAAATGATGAGATATTTCGTCAAACACCCCACTGAAAGAACGCTTATCTTCGTTTTCGTGACCGGACACTTCCGCCTTCCCAAATTCCGCGTCGGCGTCATGACGTCCAACCAAGCGACGGGCAGATGGCTCAAAGACAACAAGGATATGTGGAACGGCAAAACTTATAAGGCAGTCGCGGGATGCTCTGTCGAACACCTCGGTTGCACGGAGTGGAAGGACGTAAACGGCGTTTATACGAAGACTAACGACATAGACGCAGAACTCGTCTATACGGGCAATAAAAAACTCGACGCGATGTATTTCGAGGCGGTTAAGGATAGAGAAAACATTCGCACGATGACTCTCCGCGGTCACAACACCATGCATTTCGGCGAAGGTCAACCCTTGTCCAAAAAGCATATCCCCGAAATCGCACTCGTTACCGCACCCGACTACCTTTGCTCGGTGGACTACACAGGCAACAGCCATATGGACAAATTCAATTTAGACCTTATGTACGAACAAATTCACACTTTCGTGAAATGCGTGCAAATCCTCGACAAAAAATCCGTCAAGGAAATCGGCAAGTCGCAAGCGTATTCGCTCGGAATAGGTCGTTTGAAATAATATAGTACAGGAGAAATTCTATGAAAAAAAGAATTGTACCCATAACCTTGCTCACGGGATATCTCGGAGCAGGCAAAACCACGTTGCTCAATCACGTGCTCAACAACCAACAAGGCTATAAAGTCGCGGTCATCGTCAACGATATAGGCGAAGTTAATATCGACGCAAACCTTCTCGGAGCGGGCGGAGTGGTCACTCAAAAGGACGAAAACCTCGTCCCCCTTCAAAACGGATGTATTTGCTGCACTCTGAAACAAGACCTTATGGAACAAATCGGCAAACTCGCGGAGTGCGGGAAGTACGATTATATCCTTATCGAGGCAAGCGGAATTTGTGAGCCCGTGCCCATCGTTCAAACCATCGAATTTTTGGCGGAAGGACTCGATGCGGCGCCTTATGATTTCACCGTTAAACTCGACAACGTCGTGTCCGTCGTGGACGCGTCCCGTCTTGTAGAAGAATTCGGAAGCGGCAGAGAACTCATGAAAGAGGAAATCGACGACGACGATATCGAAAACCTCATCATTCAACAAGTCGAATTTTGCACGAAAATAGTCGTGAATAAGACCGACCTCGTGTCGAGAGAAGACCTCAACGAAGTCGAAACCGTGTTGAAAGCGTTGCAACCCGACGCGGAATTCATCGAGGCAGAACACGGAAAAGTCGCGCTTGATAAGATTCTTGCGACCGATTGTTTCGATTTCGACACCGCAAGCGGTTCCGCCGCATGGATTAAGGGACTTGAAGAAATCGAAGAAGAAGGGGAGGAACCCGAAGGGGAAGTCCTCGAATATAACATTATGACGTTCGTTTATAAGCGCAGACGCCCGTTCGTCACGAAAAAATTTCTCGATTGGGCAAATCACGCCTATCCCGACACCATTATCCGTTGCAAAGGCGTAGCATGGCTCACGAGAGATAACAAAAATATGTACATGTTCGAACAAGCAGGCATGCAAAAAGAATTGTCTAACGCGGGTCCGTGGGTTGCGTCTATGTCGAAAGCAGACCAAGAAGAAATTCTGCGCTACAATCCCGACGTGAAAGCGGAATGGGACGACGAAGTCGGCGACAGAATCAACAAAATCGTGTTCATCGGCAAAAATATGGACAGAGCGGCAATCGAAGCGGCACTCGACGCTTGCCTCAAATAGTCGCATATCAACCTATGTAAATATGAGAAAAACCGCATTAGATATGCGGTTTTTCGTTATATATGGACGTATGCGAATATGTGAATCCTTATCTTTCTTTCAATTTGTTTATGAGATTGATGACGAGGTTTCGCGACTCGGGCTCGAGACCGTATAGGGTGTGCAAATCCGAAGAGGGCTCGCGCGACAAGACGACGTTGCCTTCTTCGTCCGTGTTTCCTATCAAATAGTCCACCGAAACGCCGAAAAACTTCGACATTTCGATGAGTTGCTCGATGGACGGCTCGGTCGTGCCTTTTTCCCAGTTGCAATAAGTGCCTTGACTTACGTTGAATCTTTCCGCCATTTGGCGTTGGGAGAGATTCTTTTCTTTTCGCAATTCAGATAATCTAATCATAACGTTTGTCCTCACCGCAAATTCTATTAAAAAATTTAATAATGCGCTTGCTTTATTAAATAATTTAATATATAATCTTTGACGTTGATTAGAAAATCTAATCAAACGAGCAAACGAGATGTGTGAGAACGTAAGAGAAATCGCCCTGCGGGAGGGCGATTTTTCAATATATGCGATTAGATTGTCAGTTTATCGTGGTTTTTTGTTTAATTTTCAAATTGTTTATTGCGTCGGACAAAGTGATTTGCGACAATAAATAATCTTTGCGACTTTGCTTTTTGGCAAGTTCAGAGCGTGCGTTTTCCGCCTTTTCGAGTTCGCGCATTTCGTCGATTTCCTCGGGTAGAAGTGCGGAATCACAGAGAAGTTCCGCATGGTTTCCCGCAACTTCCAGCATTCCTCCCGAAATCGAGAAAACGACTTTCTTTCCGTCGGGTAGAGTATACGAGCCTTCTCCGCAGGAAATGGATGCGGTAATCGGCGCGCGATTCGCCATTATTCCGAGCATTCCGTCGGTTATGGGGAGGACGAGGGAAACACATTCTCCCTTGAAAAACGTTCTTTCGGGAGTGAGAATTTCGAGGGTGAAACTATTCATTTGCGCTCTCCGCCATACGTTTTGCTTTCTCTTTGACGTCCTCTATCGTGCCTACGTTGAAAAACGCGCTTTCGGGATATTCGTCCGCCTCTCCGTCGATAATCGCTTTGAAACTTCTGATAGTTTCGTTTAGCGGTACGAATACGCCGCTAACACCCGTGAATTTTTCCGCAACGCTGAAAGGTTGGGACAAGAATCTTTGCAATTTTCTTGCGCGACGCACGATGATTTTATCTTCTTCGCTTAACTCGTCCATTCCGAGTATTGCGATTATGTCTTGCAATTCTTCGTAGTGTTCGAGGATTTCTTGCACTTCTCTTGCCACGCGATAATGTTCTTCCCCGACGACTTCGGGGGAGAGTATTCTCGAAGTGGATTCGAGGGGGTCTACGGCGGGATAGATGCCCAGTTCCGCTATTTTTCTGCTCAAAACGGTGGTTGCGTCGAGGTGAGCAAAAGTGGTTGCGGGGGCGGGGTCGGTCAGGTCGTCTGCCGGGACGTAAATCGCTTGCACGGAAGTGACCGAGCCGTTTTTCGTGGATGCGATTCTCTCTTCGAGTTCGCCGAGTTCTTGGGACAAAGTGGGTTGATATCCGACTGCGGACGGCATTCTGCCGAGCAGGGTGGATACTTCGCTGCCCGCTTGTATGAAACGGAAAATATTGTCGATGAATAGCAGGACGTCTTTTTTGCGTTCGTCGCGGAAATATTCCGCCATGGTAAGCCCTGTGAGAGCGACTCTCATTCTGACGCCCGGTGCTTCGTTCATTTGTCCGAAAACGAGTGCGGTCTTGTTTAGAACGCCGCTTTCTTGCATTTCGAGATATAAGTCGTTGCCTTCGCGACTGCGTTCACCCACGCCCGTAAAGACGGAATAACCGCCGTGTTCTGTCGCGATATTGTGCATCAATTCTTGAATAAGGACGGTTTTGCCCACGCCTGCGCCGCCGAAAAGCCCGATTTTGCCGCCTTTCGTATAGGGTGCGAGCAAGTCTATGACTTTGATTCCCGTTTCGAGGATTTCTTCCGTCGTCGTTCTTTCCGCATAGTCGGGGGCGAGACGATATATGGATTTGCGCACACATTCGTCGGATACGGGGGATTTTCCGTCGATAGGCTCTCCGAGTACGTTCAAAAGTCTACCTAGTATTTCGTCGCCTACGGGAACGCGGATAGGGGAGCCCGTCGCGTATACTTCTATATCGCGACGAAGACCTTCGCTTGCGCCGAGCATAACGCAACGAACGATGCCGTCCCCTACGTGCTGCGCGACTTCCATAGCGCGACGTTCGCCTTTACAATCCACGAAGAGTTCTTCGCGGAGTTTGGGGAGTGCGCCGTCTGCGAATTTGACGTCCACGACGGGGCCCGTAATCTGTACGATTTTGCCGATATTCGGAGTAGAATTAACGTTTTTCATATCAGTTTTCTCCAAGCGGTTTACTACGTTTCGTGCGTTGCGCTTTTGCGCCCGCCGTGATTTCAATCATCTCGTTCGTGATTGCCGCTTGACGGATTTTATTGTATTGAAGACGCAATTTTTTCAGCATTTCTTCCGCGTTGTCGCTTGCGTTTTTCATTGCGTTCATTCTTGCTTGTTGTTCACTGCAAAAACTCTGCACGAGAGAGCCGTATATATATCCCGTCAGATAACTTGGGATTATTCCGTTCAAGACCGCGTCGGGACTCGGAACGAATTCGGTTTCAGCGAGGGAGCCTTTTCCGCGGAATTTGGTTTGTTCCAAGGGAAGCAGGGTAGTCTTTTTGCACGTGCCGGGTTTTGCGCCCACGTAGTCGGTGTATATGACGTTGATTTCGTCGAGTTTGCCGTCGTCGTAGTATTCGAGCAAATCCATACAGATTTTTCTTGCGTCGAAATAACTCGGTTTCGACACGGAGTAGTGGAATTCCTCGACGAATTTTACGCCTTTGTTTATGAAATATTGTCTGCCGTATTCCCCGAGCACGAAAAGGGTGGTGCGGGGGTGTCTTGCCATATACTTTTCGCAGGTGTCGATTGCCGTTTGGTTGTATGCGCCCGCAAGTCCCTTATCCGACGTTATGAGCAGGATTCCGTGATTCTTATGCGGTTCTTCGTCGGAGGGCGGCACGCGGAAATAACGACTATCCGTTTTTGGAATATGGCGGATTAGTTCGCCGATTTTGTCGGTTAGAGCGTTGAAATACGGTTTTGTTTCCTCCCAATCGCGAAGGGCGCGCCGCATTTTTGCGGAGGAAATCATAAACATTGCGTCGGTGACTTTTTTCGTTTCGGTTATGCCGACTATTCTGGATTTGATTTCGCTTGCGCTGACCATATCGCCCTCGTTATTTCAAGGTGTCGAGAAATCTTTTCGCAGCGGATACGATTTCTTCTTTCAACTCGTCGGAGTAGGTTTTAGTGCGCTCGATTCGTTGGCAAATTACGTTTTCGTAATGCTCGAAGTAGTCGAGAAGTTTTGCTTGCGCGGATTTTACGTCTTTTGCTTTAATATTCGCAAACAAATTCGCTTGCGCCACGACGAGAGTTATAACCTGTCTATGCAGGCTCATAGGCTCGTTGTTGCTTTGGCGGAGAAGTCGCATTAATCCCGCGCCGTAGCGAAGTCTTTTTGCCGTCCCCGCGTCGAGTTCGCCGCCGAATTGCGAGAAAGATTGCATTTCGCGATACTGCGCAAGATCGAGACGTATGGTGCCTACGGACTTCTTCATAACGTTGGTTTGCGCCGCTCCGCCCACGCGAGATACGGACAATCCGATATTGATTGCAGGGCGTTGTCCCGCAAAGAACAAGTCGCTTTCAAGGAAGAGTTGTCCGTCGGTTATAGATATGATATTCGTGGGGATATATGCAGAAACGTCACCCGCTTGCGTTTCGACGACGGGTAGGGCGGTTATACTGCCTCCGCCGAGTTCGCTTGATAGTTGTGCCGAACGCTCCAACAGTCTTGAATGCAAATAGAATACGTCGCCGGGATAAGCCTCGCGTCCCGGAGAGCGTTCGAGAAGAAGACTCAAAGTTCTGTACGCTACGGCGTGCTTTGACAGGTCGTCGTAGACGATGAGCACGTCCCTGCCGTGATATGCGAAGTATTCCGCAACCGCACAGCCCGCATAAGGCGCGATATATTGCAAGGACGCAGGGTCGCTTGCAGGGGAGGATACGACGACGGTGTAGTCCATGGCGTCGTATTTTTTGAGAGTTGACACGACTTTTGCTATCGAACTTGCCTTTTGCCCTATGGCGACGTAGACGCAAACGACGTCCTTATCCTTTTGGTTTATAATAGTATCCGTTGCGATAGTGGTTTTGCCCGTTTGTCTGTCCCCGATTATGAGTTCTCTCTGACCGCGCCCGATGGGGAACATGGAATCTATTGCCAAAATACCCGTTTCGAGCGGTCTGCATACGGGTGTTCTTTCTATGATACCGGGGGCGGGACGTTCGATAGGGAAGTATTCCTTCGCACCTATATCCTCTCCGCCGTCCACGGGTTTTCCGAGGGGGTCGATTATTCTGCCGAGAATATGAGTGCTTATAGGGATGCCCGCCGTGCGACCCGTTCTCACGACGCGACTGCCTTCGTATATATCCGAGTCGTCGCCGAAGAGAACTATTCCGCAAGTGCCATCCGCGCGGATATCTTGCGCCATTCCCTTGACCCCGCAGTCGAAAAGGACGATTTCGCCGTATTCCACGTCGTGAAGCCCGTTGATGACGGCGATTCCGTCCCCGACGGTTTGCACGAAGCCTACTTGCTGTTGCCCGACGTTCAATTCGAAATTTTCTATGCTTTCGCGAAGAAGGGAAATAATCTTATCTGGAGAACTCTCTTTTTGCAGAGATTGGAAAGATTTTCGAAGTTGTCTTATGCGACCGAGAGTGCTCCAGTCGTAGTTTTCGTCCCCGACGTAAATTCTAAAACCGCCGACCACGCTTTCGTCTTTTTTGATTATGAAATCGACGTCGTCCGCCTCGTACTTCGCAAGGAAAAACTCTTTCATTTTTCCGAGTTGCTCTTCGGATGGGGGAGTGACGCACTGAATTTCGACCGTCAGGACGTTCGGCGTTATTTCGTTTGGCTCATCGAAATTACTTTTTATCATTTTTAGACCTTTCGTCGGATACGGCGTCGTTTGCGCGGCGGATAAATTCGTCGTACAACGCACCGTTGCGTTCGGGGGTTACGGTGTCGCTCAACAGTTTTTGAGTTGCACCGACGACGAGTTCGCCGATTTCGGTTTGCGCTGATTCCAAGATATGCGCCTTTCTTTCTTCCGCTTCTTGCTCCGCGCGCGCGACGATAGCGGTAGCCTTATCCTTTGCCTCTTGAATGATTTGAGAAGAGGATTCGGACACTTCCTTTTGCATAGCGGTTTTGCGCTCGGAAATTTCGGCGTCCGCATCGTTCATCTTCTTCTCGTATTCGAGGCGAAGTTTTTCGTTTTCGTCCGCTATTTCGGCATTCTTTTTCTCGATATCGGCATAGTGCGCCTTTCTTTGTTCGAGAAACTTCTTGACGGGTTTGAAGAGGAGCAGAGTAAGCCCTCCCGCCAATATGACGAAGTTCAGCAGATGAAGCAGAATTTGTATATAATCGATATTAAGCGGCATTTTAAGACCTCTTTACAGGACGAATATGATGAGTATCGCGACTATCAACGCATAGATGATTGCGGTTTCGATGAACACCAAACCGAGCATCATAGAGGAGTTGATTTTGCCTGCGATTTCGGGTTGACGCGCCATGTTGTCCGTGCTCTTGGAAATTGCGAAAGCCATACCTATCGCGCCTGCCGCGGCGACTATTCCGACGACTACGGCGGCGGCAATCGCTTTTGCGGTGATTCCGTCGTCCTCTTCGTCCGCCTCGACGACGGTTTCGCTTTCTTGACCGTCTGCAAACGCTACGGTTTCATTCGACGCGTCGGACGCTATTACTGCGACGGAAACGACTGCGGTGAGCATTATCGCCACCATTACGATAAGGAGAGATAATTTGAATTTTTTCATGATTTATACCTCTTTTTTCTTTCTTTTTTGGGTTTTGGTTCTACGGCTTCACCGTAGAATATGGAAACAAGCGTAACGAGAACGTACGTTTGAATCAATGCGTGAAGTAGGGTGAACATGACGCCCACGAATACGGGGAGTACGAAACTCAAACTGACGTAATAATAGACCAGTTCCGTGACGAGAAGTCCGCTGAGTAATGCGCCGAACAGACGGAAACTCATGGAAATAGGCAGGGAGAAATCTTTCAATACGCCGAGTGCTCCGCGAACGCCGTTCGTCTTGATTCCCGCGCCTAAAATAACGAAAAAGGATAAAAATCCGAGGGATATCGCACAGTTGATATCGGATATTGGTGCGGGGAGGGATACGGATACGCCGGACGTAGTTATCCACTGTATGCCGAGAAGTTCGAACAACGTGCTGAAAAAGATATAGACGCCCGCACTGAATATATACGCACCGACGAATCCCGTTTCGTGAGGACTGTTTGCTTCCGCCATTCCCGTGAAAAATTCCACGAGTTTTTCGATTATGCTTTGGAATTTGCCGGGGACGTTTTTGAATCTCGGAATCGCGAATATGCGGATGAGTAGGGCGGCAAAAAGAAGTATAGCGGTGACGAGATACGCGGAAATAACTCCGGGATTCACTTCGAGTCCGAAGAAATTGACCGAATTGCTTTCGTGCAGCACTCCGTCTTTCATGACCTCTTTTATGCTTTCACCCTTTTCCGCAGGGGGCCACAAGAGGAAAATCCCGACGAGTATCAACGCAACGACGAGTAGCCATATCGCAAGAAATATAATTTTGTTCTTGCTTTTTCCCTTCATCTAACCGCTCCTTTTTGTTTTAATCGCAGTTTGCGTGGCAAGTCGTAAAGGCGCGTCGCGCTCAGGTGCGTCAATTTATTGCAACCCCTCCGTCGCAATAAATTATATAGATTATAATACTCCGCGCAAAAAAAGTAAACAGTTAAATTTTTTTGATAGTTTTTCTGCGGCTTAATTATGGTTTTCCGATATTGATACGTAGGTTTAAGAAATGAAGGTTGGCGGAATTGCGGAATGCGGACTATGGATAAGCGATTTCGCTATGTTAAAGGCAGAGGATTTATCCTCAAAATCATAATCTCCATTTCCTATGAATATACCAGATAGTGAACAAATTTCAGCAAAACGCAAAACTTTTCAGTAGTACTGAATAAAATCGTTGACAACGGATAACGTTATTTATCTTAATTATGAGGATAAAAAAGTATCTGCAAATATAACAAACGCCGATGAACTGATTTCCTATGATAATATTGACAATTCGGCAAAGTTTGGTATAAAATGTAACCGCTACAAATCTGAATATTAGTGTGAAAGTGCTTATTACCTTGGTAACAAGTGTAAATTTTCGCATTACATAGCTTTCACACTGACGGCAATGGATTTGTAGCAAAATCAAGCGGAGAATGCACTTGTTATATTTTTGTAGCGTATTCGGGTGCAACTCTGCATCCGATATTTTTATAAGGGAGGATATGGCTATGAAAAAAGTATTAATTGGAGTTTTGTCAACAGTCGTCATTGCTGGGGCTGCTCTTGCTGGGGTGTATTTCTTGGTTCCCGAGGTCAAAGAAAAAGTCAACGACACTGTTGAAAATCTCGTAAACAAAATCAAGGGAAGTCTTAAGTCGGACGGACAAAAGAATGAAGACAGGATTGATCAAATTAAAGAAGATGACAGATATAAGGAATTAGATAATGATGGCAAAGAAAAATTTGAGGAAAAGTTCGACCAAATTGCCAACAGTGATGAATATAAAAATCTTTCTGAAAAGGAAAAAACTGATTTGATTGATAAACTTGTTGAATCAGAAAAACTTCAACAAGATATAAAAAATGAAGAAGAAAAACAAAAAGCACGTGAGGAAGAATTGCTGCACGAAAGTGAGAGTTTGTTGTCCCAAAAACAAGAACTTGAACAACAAATTCAAAATTCCTTAGATGCAGGAGTGTCGGAAGAAGAGATTTCTGCGATGCGACAACAACAAGAAAATATTGAAAATCAAATCACAGCGATTGAACAAGAACAAAAATATTTTGAAACGATTGACACTGTTATAAATTCTGCGAATAATATGTTCAACGATAAAAACGAAAAAACATCGATCAAAAAGATTTATGGAATATATAAGCTCGGTGGATTTTTGTATATTTACTCAGATATTGTTAAAACTGAAGAATTTGCGAATGTGGAAATTTGCTCAATTTCCTCTGCGTTTTGCAGAATTATGATTGAACTAAAAGGAAATGAGAATTATGAAGATGTTTTAGATAAAATTTCAACAACAGAATATGTAGATGTACGTAGAGAATGTATAAACAAAAACGCAGAATCGCACAAAGAGTTTTTTGAAAATAACAAATACTCTATTGATTCAAGTATCAAAATTTGTGAAAGCAAAGGATATAGTTTTTCTGTTGTCGAATCATGGGAAAATGGAGAATCTGGTCAGCCTGAATTCATTATTAAAAGAATAAGAAATAATCAAGAAGTTTTGCGTATTCTAACTTATTCAAATGGGCAATATTCATCGCAACCTATAGAAAAAATTTGCCCTGAGTTTTGGGCACAAAAAGAGCTTGAAGAGAACAAACAGAACGCTGAGGCAGAGTCGAGTGCTGTTGAGGAGTTTGTTGTTTGCGACCAAGACGGTAATGTGACAGGTTTTGACTGGAATGCCTATCGTGCCTCCAAAGACCAAAACAACGCCAACACACAAACTTCCACTGAAACAGTCAAACAAGTCAACAAACTTTATGATGACCTTGAATTGGGTCTGTGACAAACACAACGTCCATTTTCCCGCATTACAGCAAAAGCAAGGGCTTTCCTCTTGCTTTTTCTATATAAGGAAAATTCGTATGCAATATAATCCACTTGCCATGGAAGAATATTGTTGTGCACAAGAATATTTAAATAATGACAAAAATTAGTTGTAGACAATTATTGACAATTAAGGTATAAAACTGTATAATAATTTTGAAATAGCAGTATAATATATGGGAAATATGGAACTAATAAACACTTTACAAAACCAATACGGAGCCAACGAGCCTATCTTCTTTGACGAAATCGCCAAGGCAGGGAAAAAATATACTCGTGCTCGCATATATCAACTCATCAACACCGCTCTTGATAGCGGTATTTTGGCACGCTTTGGTTATGATTGTTACTATATTCCCACCCAAACACCATTCGGGCAATCTCTGCTGAATCCTCGCAGAGTTATAGAAAAGAAGTATATACAGGATAACGATGAAATTTACGGATACTACACCGGAATGACGTTGCTTAATATGTTTGGCATCACAACGCAAATGCCTAACGTTATCGAAATTTACACAAACAACGAGGCCACAAAATCTCGCCGTGTGAATATAAACAATCAAACGGTAATCGTGAAAAAAGCTCGCACAAAAATAGACAAATCAAATTATCGTGAGATGATGATTTTGGAGTTGTTTAACATTATGGATAAAGATGCAATAAATTCCCAAGCATCGCAAAAGATAATCGAGTATATGAAATCAAACAACATAACGATTAAAGACGTGATGCAGTATGCGGACAAAGTTCCTGCAAGAGCCATCAAAAATTTTATGAGAAGCGAGGTCCAAAATGAAATTGCATACCAATAAGGAATTATTTGAGCAAACGATTTTGCAGGTAGCACAAAAAAGCGGTATCGAGCCCGGCATAATAGAAAAAGACTATTACGTATCCTTGCTTTTGAAAGAGTTGGTGGATAGGCTTCCCGCAATGATATTCAAGGGAGGCACTTCGCTATCCAAATGTCACAAGGTTATAAAAAGATTTTCAGAGGATATAGATATAACGCTGGATGAACAGCACCTAACACAAGGAAACAGGAAAAGTGTTAAAACGGCTATTGAAAATGCTTGCGCCACGCTTGGTTTTAATATTGCAAACATAAACGATATAAAAAGCCGAATGGATTTCAATCATTATACTATTGAATATCCGGGGATATTTGCTATTGACGGAATAAAGCCCGATATTGAAATAGACACGATTTTTTCTATCCGTTCATTCCCTGCCGAAACAAAACAAGCGACTAGCATAATTTATGACTATTTGCACGAAATGGGGCTTAATGAGTTCATAAACGACTATGAACTACAGCCTTTTGCAGTTAACACGCAATCTATAGACAGAACGTTCATTGATAAAATCTTTGCTTTGTGCGACTATTATTTGCAAAATAAAACAAGAGAGCGTTCAAGGCATCTTTACGATATATACAAGTTGTATCCGCTCATATCCGATATTGATACAATGCGAGAATTGGCAAAGCAAACTCGTGAAGCAAGGATTGATAGCCCTTTCTGCGAATCCGCAAAAGAGTCCATAAACATAAACGCCCTTCTCAAAGAAATTGCCGACAAGGACTTTTATAGGCTAGATTATAAAGAAAGCACGTCCGTCTTATTGTACGAGGACGTGCCATATGAAATAGCAAAATCCGTTATACATAAAATAATCGATAGCAACGTCTTTTGATATTAGGGGATAATTGTTGGCATTCACAAACTTTGTTTTTATGACAGCGCAGATAATATCCGAGAAAAATAAAGTGTGATTTTATTTTTCTCGGCAAATATTGCGTTGTCAAGTTTATATTTTAAGAAAGCAATAATAAATTTATTGCCTACAACGGATAAAAAAAGACGCATCTGATACGACGCGACTTTTTGATTTGGTCCCTTGTTTCAGAGTTGCACTGAAATAATTCTCTTCAAGAGTGGTGCAACCGCACAAAACTGTACGGTTCCGTTCCGCTATACTTCTTTTGCAATGCTCAAAGTGCTGGTTTAGCAGACTTCTACCGAAGTCCATTCTTTGTTAAAGCGGCCGTAAACGGCGAGCCGCAAGATTATTGTATTATGATTTCTCCATTAAGTCAATCAAAGTTATTCGATAATTTTTATATCCGCAATGCACGTTTCATACCGCAGGTATTTCATATTGCAGAGCAATATTTCACCAACCCGCAAGTGCTTTTTTCTGACTTGGTGGGTGATTACGTACCACAATCAACAGCGCAGCCGTTGTATATCATCAATGCATCGCATTGTATATCACCGACACGCAGTGTCGTATATCATCAAGTCACGGATATATGCACGCTGTCGCGTGATGATATACAGCTTGCATATTTCGTCCGGAATGCCAGATAAAATGAAATATCACGTGTCCGTGATATGAAATACGGCTCTGCCGTATGAAATACTTGCATAGCAAGTGTGAAATAAAATTTGCCACAACGTGCGTAAAACGCACATTTCATACCGTAGGTATTTCATATTGCGCAGCAATATTTCACTTGCCGTTAGGCAAATTTCATTGAAAAAAGCACTTGCAATCGCAAGTGCTTTTTTCTGGTGGAGGTGCGGGGAGTCGGACCCCGGTCCGGAAAGCCTTCACCGCGACTTTCTACACGTTTATCCCGCGTTTGAATTTTTCGCGCCTCGGTACACGAGCGAACCTCGGGTTGATGAGTCCGTTGTGACAATCGCACTACCGGACGATTATGCGACGTTGTCCGTTTTTCTGACGCCGCTTGCCGAGGGAACGGAAAACCTCGGGGCGACGCGCCGACTTAAATTATGCAGCGAGGGCGAAATCCATGGTGGATTTCTGAGTATTGTTTTTCGCGTTTAATTATTTGCGTTTCCGTTTTTGACGCAGACGAGCCTGCGACGTGCTTATCCCGACTCCAACTAGCCGTCGAATCCAGTACACCCCCGATGACGCATACGCGATTTTGCGCCGCGAGTAGCATATTTATATCATATTATATCCGACTTTGCAAGCGATAAATCCGTTTTTTCCGTTTGTGCGTTGACAACGCTCCCGCCGTCGATTAAAATTCTCTATGGGCATATGCCGATATGTCGAAAATTTAGGACGGCATATGTACGTATGAGCATGAGTTTTTTCCTTTGTCCGAAGTGTAGACGCACTCTCGTATCGCGGGACGGAGTTTTTCGTTGCGACGAGGGGCACGCTTACGACGTAAGCCGCGAAGGTTACGTCAATCTTTTGCTTGCGGACATGAAGCACTCGCCCGACCCCGGCGATAACAAACTCATGGTGCGCGCAAGATACGATTTCCTTGAAAAAGGCTACTACAAACCCCTTGCGGACGCACTTGCCGCCGCTCTTATCGCGGACGGTGCGGAAACAGTGCTCGACGCAGGTTGCGGAAGCGGATACTATTCGCGTGAGATTAAGTCCGCTTTGCCCGATATTCGCATATGCGCAATCGACGTATCTAAAGAGGCGGTGAAAAAAGGCGCGAAAAGAGGGGGTGCGGAATACGCGGTTGCGGGAGTGTACTCGATTCCGACTGAAGACGGCGTTTTCGACGCGGTGCTCAACGTCTTTTCTCCGCATGCTTTTTCGGAATATGCAAGAGTGCTGAAAAAGGACGGAAGTTTGTACGTCGTTTATCCCGCTCCCGAACACCTTATCGAACTCAAAAAGGTGCTGTACGATGAAGGCACTTTTGAAAATAATAAGCGGATAGAATCCGAGTTTTTCGCGGGTGTGGACAGAAAAGAGATAAAATATGAAATATCCGTGGAAGGGGAGGATATAGGCAATCTCCTTGCGATGACGCCTTATTATTATCGTACTCCGCTCGAAAAAATCGCGAAAGCTTGCGCTCTCGACCGTATTACCACGACCGTTGCTTTCGTCGTCGAAAAACTCAAACCGAGGAAATAATATGACCGAAAAAGAATTGAATGAAATTTTGTTCCGCGACGTCGAAACTTGCCGTTGCGGTGCGCATAACGGCGCGTATGCAAGAAAGGACGACGAGGGTTATTGGTTCGTTTGCAACGATTGCGATTTGCCTATCAAAAATTCCTACCACCTCAACGAAAACACGTCCGCTCGACGTCGCGACGAGGAGTACGACGACTGAATAGATGCTATGTTTTCGCGCATACTACCCTCAAAGGAGGTGCGTATGAATAACGACAAAACTTTGCTCAAAAAAGTCGCGGAACTCAACAATATCAATATGATGTTGCTCGGTTTGCTCGTGGCGGTTATCGCGCTGTCGGTCGGACTGGCGTTTTTCTTCCTCGTCCCCGGCAACGTCGGATTCGGAATCGGCATCGCTATGTTCATAGTGGCGGGCTTGACTTTCATCGTCGGAGAAGTGACCTACTTCACCAAACTCGTCAAAATCCGTCGCCAACCCGAATAACCCTCGCCCCAATCACCAAAACCGTTCGCCCACCGCGAACGGTTTTTCGTCTATTTTTCACGTGCCCTTATCCGTTTTGCATTTGCGTTGAGTTTTTCACTTTTCTACTCTCTAACCCTGCGTTTTCAACGTATCCTTGTCAACTTACGCACACACGCACGCGAAATTGTCTATTATTTTTACCTTGACATATTATTATGGCAAGTAGTACAATTTTTTTTGTAGGAAAACGTCGGAATTCCGCCTCGCGGAACCGTGAACTTTACAAAAGGAAGGAGTTCTATGCCATACTTAAATGAAAACAAAAACAAAGACGGAATAATGCCTGAATCTGACAGGGCAAGTAATGGTATTATGCCGGAACGCTTTTCTGAAAATGCGAATGTGCAGTCTAGTCGTTTGAAAATGGACGAGCAAGATTTTAACGTGGAAGAATCTACGTCATCCGAATCGCCGACAATATTGACCGATTTGATTTCTCGTGTAATTGCATCTTCGGCGTGGATTGCATGGTCATCGATAGTCAATTCTATACTCATTTGTATTACGGTGTTTATTGGTACTCCATTTGTGAATTATTGCGAAAAAGAATGCCAATTCATGATCGCAATGTCTATTGTAACGATAGTATTCTCTTTGATTTCGTTTGTGGAATTTGCGGATAATTTTAAGATTGAATTCGCTAAAAACAAACATATTTTAGTGATAAAAGTTGCAATGCCAGTTTTATATTTTATATCAGTTATAGTAGAATTTGTTTTTGTTTATTCGGAATTATTCGATCAAGTTATTCATGCTACATATATGACTGCAATTGCGTTTTTAGTGTTAGGCCTCATTGCTTGGGGTGACTGGTTGTATGATTCAACCCATATATTAAGCAAAAAGATACATATAATTTTTCGAGTAGTTTTCATTATTTCTGCAATTGTTGTTATGATTTGCGGTAGCATACACGGATATGCAGAACTAGAAAAGGCGGAATCGCAAATGACAGCGCAATATGTGCTTGATGATGGACGTGTTTATGAAGATGCTGCAATATACGATTATGAAAAATTGGATTTAATTGTGTCTGATATATGAGGCGGTTATAGTGAATATAAAATATAACCAATTATTGTAAAAATGAAGATAAAATAGTAGCAGGCACTTCTTGTGTCGCAAAATGGAAGGAAAGATGCCATACTTAAATGATAATAAAAATCAAAATGGAATATTGCCTACGCGTAGCACGGAAAATGGCGATGGGATAATGCCAGAATTTGACGAGCCTAATAAAGGTGGAATTATTTCTGGAAATAATCCTTCAGAAAACGTTCAGCCTTCGTCGTCTAAGCATGTAAAAATAGCGAGGGAAGGGGATGAGCACTTTTCTGTTAAAGAAATTCTTATAAGTGTGGCAGGTGTTGTTTTTGCAATTTTGTTTATTGCCATAGGTATTTGTTTATGCCTGTGTATCGTTGTTTATGCCGAAAAGGCATATGAAGACAATTATTTGCTTTTAATCATTTTTGCAAATATATTTGCATGTTTATCAGTTTTGATAGTGATAAAGCAATTTTCTGAAGAAAAAGAACTCTTGCCTATTGTTGGGTGCGTTTTTATTATAGCAATTTTATTGTTTGGCAATATTTATGGGTTTAAGCAAAGAAATAAGGCCATAGAATCTGATTTTGTGTATGAATTGAATGTGGATGGCACTTATAGTATAAATGTGAGCGATTCTTTAGTGCAAAGAAAATGTATTCAAAACGGAACGCTTACTATTCCGTCTGTACGTGATGGAAAAATTGTTACTATAATTAATGAACCTCATTTTTGTGCAGATGTTGAAAAAGTGATAATTCCTGCAAGCGTAAAAGAAATTCACGGTACTTTTGAAGGAAAAATCAAAGAGGTGATTTTTGATGATAATAGTCAAATATCAGAAATCTCGGATAAGTTGTTTTATAATTGTAGTAGTTTAACGAAAGTTAGTTTTGGCGAAAACAGTAATATTAAAAGCATAGGGAAATATGCTTTTAGTGACACAAATCTCGTGAATATAATCATTCCTGAAAGTGTTACATATATAGAAGAATATGCGTTTTATGGTTGTCGCATATTAAAAACAGTGTCTTACGGAAACAATAGCAACCTTAAATCAATAGGTACAGGGGCATTTAAGAATTGTTATTCTTTGACTGACGCAACAATTCCAAATAGTGTTATAAAAATAGGCAGCTCGGCTTTTAGTTTTTGTACTGACCTCAAAAACATAACGGTAGGCAACAGCGTGACAACTATAGGTGCAGGTGCCTTTTCGCACTGCAACAGTCTTACTGCCGTATATATTACCGACCTCGCAAAATGGTGTGCTATTAGTTTAGAAAATAAATATGAAAATCCGTTGGCTGTTGCAGATAAAATGTATTTAAATGGTAACCTCGTTAAGAATTTGGTTATTCCTAATAGCGTGAAAAATATCAATAAATACGCTTTTTATGGTTGCAATTGTCTTACGAGTATAACAATCCCAAATAGTGTAACCACCATTGGCGATTATGCATTTGGAGATTGTTCCAACATTATGAGTGTGATGATGGGTGACAGCGTAACAACCATAGGGCAGGGTGTTTTTCAAAATTGTACCAGTCTAACAAACGTTATGATTTCCAATAGTTTGACGAGTATAGGCGCGAATGCTTTTGAAGGTTGTACTTCGTTAGCGAATATAATGATACCTAATAGTGTTGCGAGAATTGGTTCTTATGCCTTTGCAGACACCAATTTAATAAGTGTGACGATTCCGGACAGTGTGACAAGTATAGGTGCACATGCTTTCGAGGGTTGTGATGAACTCATGGAAATAATATTCAGTGATGAAACGAATTGGTACTGTACGGATAACATTTCCGAATGGGAATCTAAAACCAATGGCACGATGATTTCCGTTAATAATCCTTCGAAAAATGCAATGCATTTCACATCCAAATATGGTTATTATCTATATAAACTATAGCAGATATTTATGACAATATGATTGTGAAATGATGATTATAAATCAATGAGATAAGCGAATATGTTAAGAAATTGAAACAGGTGATAAGCAAGTAGTACTCTATATGTTGATATAGACGTACTGTATAGGTAAAATACAAATTGAAAAATAAATCTCGCTCAATAAACAACATGGAATGTTGGCGCACATGGTGTCGCTAAAAGGAAAAACAAATGACCGACAAGGAAAAACAAATGACCGACTTAAACGAAAGAAAAAAAAATGGTATATTGCCTACATGTAGTACGGCAGCTAACAGCGGAATCATGCCTGATCCGACCAAGCCGAGTGATATAAAACCACCCGATAAGCCATCTGATCCGAAACCTGTTACGCCGCTACCGTCGAAACTTACAACGTGGGAAAAGGTTGTAGCAGGTTTAACAGTTGCGGCGCCGATAGTCGCTGTTTTGTCGGCGATGTTGGCGATAACGTTTTGCGTGTTGGTTTTTGTGCCGACACCGTACGTCACTGCGCATTACGAAACGTTTTGCAGACTGAATATTGCAATGCCGATAGTGGCGATAGTGTTTTCGCTGATTAGTGCGTTAATTGCGGCATCTGATGAAAAATATAAACCATATAATGGAAAAGTTAAGTTTTATCATTTTAACAGATGGGATACTCGCAATCAAGTTATGTTTATCGGAAGCATCATCGTTATTGTTTTGTCTGTGGTGTCGTTGCTTTGCGGTAGCATATACGGATACTTGCAACTTGGCAAGATGAATAAAGACGTTCCATCGTCGAACGACGGGACTGTCGTCGCGCCTCCCGAAGAGAAGAAAGTCACGATAACGGCGGGTATGACGTACGACGAAGTCGTTGCCGAGTTGAGCGGCGTGAAGAATTTCACCCTGCGCGAGATAGATAAAAACGGTGAGCGCACGGACGCTGCGTTGTTCACCGAAAACGGTGCGACTTATTCTGATTCATTTACGGCCATTATAGAAAACAATAAATGTGTCATTATAATGTTTGACAAAGTAGAAGGCGATTCTATCACGTGCGTGGATTATACGGGATATGATTATGATTTCGATTGCGCTGAAACGTCCGAAATAAGAGTGACGGCAGATTCTATTTTTAAACAAATGCCTTCAACAACCGACGGATTCAGAACCGAAGACGGCAAGGTCATATTCTACAACGACGAGGACGGCGACTATGCCGAGTTGTGCAACTTCAATTCTACGGAGTTGTATATCCCCGAAGAATATAAGGATTATGCGTCTATGACTGCTGTTTCGCCCGTGATTGCTAAACCGCTTGCATACGACGACACGAAGTGCAGCGTGTACGTTTACGGGTTTTTGAAGAGCATCGATATACCGTCCGAGATAGACGGAAGGACGGTTGTTCAAATAGAATCGACTTCGAGTTGGTCGACTCTCAAAAAAGTGACGATTCCGAAGACGGTGACGAGCATAAGCGCACGTGCGTTCGCGAATTGCACCGCACTTGAAGAAATTCACTTCGACGGCACCGAAGAAGAATGGGCGGCGGTCGAGAAAGGCGAGGATTGGGATAAGGACGCAGGCGAGTATATTCTCACCTTTGTGGTCGTGGAGAAGACGTTGAGTTACGCGCTCAATTCCGCTGGAACGGCGTATATCGTGAACGGAATAGGCAACTGTGACGAAACGGATTTAGTCATTCCCGAAACCTACAACGACTTGCCCGTCGTGGGAATAAGCAAGTCCGCGTTTAGCGGCTGTTCGCATTTGACGAGCGTGACGATTCCTGCCAGTGTAACGAGCATAGGCAGGGGAGCGTTCAGCGGTTGTAGCGGGCTCACGTCTATGACGATACCTTTCGTGGGCGCAAGTAAAGAGGCGGATTCGAGTCGCTATCCGTTCGGATACGTGTTCGGGGAATCCAGTTACGACGGCGGCACCGCGACCAAGCAAATATACGAGGTAGGCGGTTCGACAACGTTGTCTACGTATTACGTACCCTCGGGCTTGACGTCCGTGACCGTCCTCGGCGGCGAGGTGCCTTATGGCGCGTTCTATAATTGTTCCGCCCTCACCGAAATCAGCTTAAATGCGGAAGTGAGCGCAATCGGGAACTTTGCATTGAGCGGTTGTAGCGGACTTGAAAGCGTAACCGTGCCTTTCATCGGGGCGAGCAAAACGGCGGGCTCCGCTGATTATCCTTTCGGATACGCGTTTGGCACGACGGCTTATAACGGCGGCATTGCAACCACGCAAACTTATTCCGTAAAGAGCAGTGCGACTACGTCCACCACGACGTCAACTACGTACTATATTCCGTCCGGACTTACAAGCGTAACCGTTCTTGGCGGTGGAGTTCCGGAAGGGGCGTTCTGGGGCTGTGGAGGGTTGACCGAAATCGTTTTGCCCGAAGATTGCAAGACGATAGGGGTGCGTGCGTTTTATAATTGTGCCCGCCTCACCGAAATCATCATTCCTAGCACCGTCGAATATTTGAATCACGACGCGTTTAACGGTTGTTCCGCGCTTGAAAGCGTGAATATCCCGAACAAAATCACCGTCATCACGGGCGGATTGTTCAGTGGCTGTACCAACCTCAAAACGATAACCATTCCCGCGTCCGTGAAGAGCATTGGAGAAAAAGCGTTTGAAAATTGCGTTTTGCTTGCTAACGTTACAATCCCTAACGGCGTAACCACCATTTCGCAAGAGGCATTTGCGGGCTGTGCGTCGTTCACGGCGATTTCGATATCCGACAACGTGACGAGCATCGGCGAGGGGGCGTTCAGCGGTTGTAGCGCGGTTGAATCCATAGTCGTATCTGGCGGCAACGAAAATTATCACAGTTCTGGTAACTGCCTCATCGAAAACAAAAACGGCACTTTGCTTGCAGGGTGCAAAAACAGCGTCATCCCCGACGACGAAAGCGTCAAGAAGATTTCCGCAAAGGCGTTCAAGGGCTGCAAAGGACTTGCAAACTTGGTCATCCCCAAAAATATAACCGAAATCGGCGATTATGCTTTCTATGGCTGTTCTGAAATTGAAACCATAACGTTCGCCGCCACGATTTCGAATATAGGCGGATATGCGTTCGCTGGATGTACGGCGCTTGCGGATATCTATTATGACGGCGCAGGCACCAAATGGGACGCCCTTGACAAAGGTGCAAACTGGGATGCAAACGACGGAAATTATATTATGCATTTTGCAGAAAACCTTGCCTATGCATTGAACGATGAAGGCACCGCGTATACGGTGACGGGAATTGGCAATATAACGGGCACGAATATAATAATTCCGTCCACTTATCTCGGCTTGCCCGTGACCGCTATTGGTGAAAATGCATTTAAAAGCAATGCTGCTATCACAAGCGTGACGATTGGTGACAACGTGACGAGCATCGACGATTCTGCCTTCTATTACTGCATTGGGCTCACAAGTATAACTATAGGTGATAACGTAGAAAGCATAGGATATGGCGCTTTTTACAGTTGCAAGGGGCTCACAAACATAATAATTCCGAGCAAAGTGGATAGCATTGGATATGGTGCATTTTGGTTATGCGAAGGACTCAAAAACGTCACAATACTTAATGGTGTGACAACCATATGTGACAATGCTTTTGGCAACTGCAACGGAATCACTAACATTATAATTCCAGACACCGTGACGAGCATAGGCAAAAGTGCATTTTTTAACTGCAATGGACTTACAAGTATCACTATTGGTCGCGGAGTTACATATATAGGCGATGATACTTTTGGAGCATTTTTGGATTGCTATAAACTTGTTGAGGTCTACAACAAATCTTCTTTGACAATAACCGCAGGCAGTGAAGATAACGGATACGTAGGTTACTATGCAAAGAATGTGTATACAGAAGAAGGTGGAAGCAAACTGTCTACGGATGAAAATGGATATATTATTTACACGGATGGAAATGATAAAATACTCGTTGGATACACTGGTACGGAAACAGAACTCACGTTGCCTAACGGAATAACCAAAATATATGAATATGCGTTCTACAAAAATGCAAATTTGACAAGTATAACAATTCCCGACAGCGTGACGATAATAGGTGATGGTGCGTTCCAAAAGTGTGAGAAATTGACAAACGTCAATATTGGCGTTGGTGTCATAAGTATTGGTTCTTATGCTTTTGCGGATTGCAAAAAATTAGTCGAAATAGTGTTCAATGGTTCTGAAGGCCAATGGTTGAATTGGGTTAGCAAATGTACTGGTTGGGATGAAAATACAGGTGATTATACTGTGTATTATTATGGGTTGTCTTATTCTTTGAATGATGAAGGCACTGCTTATACAGTGACTGGGATTGGCAATATAACGGGCACGAATATAGTTATTCCGTCCACTTATTTCGGCTTGCCCGTGACCGCTATTGGTGAAAAAGCGTTTAAACGCAATGCTGATATCACAAGCGTGACGATTGGTGACAACGTGACGAGCATTGGCTATGGTTCATTTTATGATTGCGACAACCTAAGGCGAGTGGTGATGGGACAAGATGTGACAAGTATAGGAGATTGGGCATTTTTTAGTTGTAATTTCGTGAGTATAACTATAGAAAGGAACACAACAGACATAGGTGAACATGCCTTTTATTCATGCTCTAGACTTGTAGAAATTTATAATAAGTCTTCATTAAACGTAATTGCAGGGGAAATAGATAATGGTTACGTTGGTTATTATGCAAAGAACGTGTATACAGAAGATGGCGGAAGTAAACTTTCTACGGATGAAAATGGATATATTATCTACACGGACGGAGACAATAAGATACTCATCGGATATGCGGGTTCGGAAACTGAACTTATTTTGCCCGACGGAATAACTGAAATAGATGGACTCGCGTTTTATAAAAATACCAAAATAACAAATGTGATTGTGCCTAATAGCGTAACTAGTATAGATAATTCTGCCTTTTACGGATGCACGAATCTTATTAATATTAATATAGCCGATAAAGTGCAAATCATAGGTAGTAATGCGTTTAATTATTGTTCCAATATTAAATCTATTAGATTGGGGGATAGCGTTATTGAAATAGGTTCATTTGCTTTTGCTAATTGTAGCAGCCTAACGAATATCGAAATTTCAAACGGTGTTACAGATATTGGTTTAGGTGCGTTTGAAAACTGTACTGGCCTTACAAATATTACTATAGGTAATAGCGTTACAAAAATCGGCAATAGTGCATTTGATGGGTGCAAAAGTATTGAAACTGTAACTATTCCATCTAGCGTGACAGATATTGACAATTTTGCTTTCCGCGGATGTATTGCTTTAAAAAAAATATATTATAAGGGTACAAGAGAGCAATGGAACTCTATAACAAAAGGTACTGATTGGGATAAAAATATCGAAAACTATACGGTGCGTTGCAATGACGATTTCACCATGGCTTTGAATGATGAAGGCACTGCGTATACTGTTACTGGAATTGGAAAATTCACCGGCACAGATTTTGTCATCCCCGCAACGTATAATGGCTTGCCCGTGACTGCAATAGGGGAAAGAGCGTTTTCTGAAAACGATACAATAATAAGTGTAGTAATTCCCGACAGCGTGAAACGCATTGGCGCAGATGCCTTCCATGGTTGCACGGAACTTACGGATATAACAATCCCCAACAGTGTGACGAGCATAGGTGGCTCTGCTTTCAATGGATGCACAGGACTAACAAACATAACTATTCCCGACAGCGTGACGAGCATAGGCGAACATGCCTTCTTTGGTTGCAGTGGCCTGACAAACGTGACGATAGGCAACAGCGTGACGAACCTCGGCGAATATGCCTTCTTTGGTTGCAGTGGCCTGACAAACGTGACGA
>CAZRHE010000015.1:0-38160 GCA_964599875.1 uncultured Bacteroidaceae bacterium | reverse complement strand
AAAAGAGTTCATCTGTTCGATAGATGGACTCTTTTTTGCAGGTGTAAATTCGGTTTACTTTTAAAAATCTCACGAAAACCTATGCCGCGGTGCTAGTATGTTACAACTTGCCGCGGCAAGAGATTCGCCGAGGTTATCTTTTGTTTAGCCACTTGCGGAGGGACTTGTCGTCGGTGTTGACGATGTCGACGCCTTCGTGGAGCATGTCGTAGAGTTCGAGGCCGGAGAAGGTCGGGGGTGCGACTGCGATTTCGCCGTTGGGACCGATTTTGCCGACTTCGTGATGTTCTGCACTGCCCTCTTCTTTGCGATAGATAAAGAATTTTTGCCAGCAGAATTCGAGCACGCAGTTGATTATCATAACCGAACCTTCCGCAATAAGGCTTGCAAGGAGTTCGAGTTCAACGCCCATAGCGCCGATGAGCGCGGATTTGACGGTCGGGACATACCACGTTTGGAAAGGATAGAAAGGTACGTAGAACAAGAACGCAAGCGCCATTGCTCTCGGCACGTTGCCTGCGGATTTGAAGGTGAACTTGCGGTTCATCGTGAAGTTCCAAAGGATAGACAGGCAAAGCGCTATCGTTGTGGAAACGAAATCTTTGACTGTCATATCTATCATAAACCACATTGTGTCGTCGCCCTTGATGAAGAGTTGCAAAATGGTGAACGATATCAATTGTATTGCGCCTGCGCTTGCGGCACAGAGGAAATATTTGATTGCCTGACGAAGAGTTTTTCTTCGCGCGAACTTGTATTCTTGCACCTCTTCGGGGAGCAATTCGGCAAGTTGTTCTTTCGTGAGTTTCACGGACCCGAGTTCTTCCATAAGTCCTCCAAAATTTTTTTGATAGGTACATTCTAACACACATCCGACGCAAGTTCAACACCAAAAAAGGATAGAAGTGCTATTTTTTGTCAACAATCCGTTTGTGGACACGATTAAATTCAAAGAATATATCAACGACGCGCTATATGGTAGCGACGATTTGGTCACGCGGGAATTTTCTTCCGCGGGGTGTGATTGTGCGATTTTTTATCTCGACGGGCTTTCCGACAAAGAATTGCTCGAAAGGGACGTCCTCGCTCCTCTTCTGACTTCGGAAACTCCGCCAACGGAAAACGCGATTGCGGATATTTTATGCTTTTGCGAACAACCTACCCCTCTCGACGACGAGGATTGTCCTCAAACGATTGCGGACGGGGATATCGTTTTGCGCGCGGGAGAAAGCAATTTTTGCATAAGCCTCAGGAAATTCGAAAAGCGCTCGGTCAGCGAACCACCGACGTCGAGCGTCTTGAAAGGGCCGAGGGAAGGATTTATCGAAGAAATCAAAACAAACGTTTCCATGATTCGCAGAAGAATAAAAAGTCCCGCACTCACCGTCAAAAATCTAACAATCGGAAGATATTCCAACACCGCCGTTTCTCTCGTGTATTTGTCGGGGGTTGCGGACGACGGCGTCGTGGAAGAAATCAAACGCAAAATCCAAAGCATAGACATAGACGGCGTCATAGACAGCGCCTACGTCACCTCGTTTATACAAGGTAGACGGCACACCTTTTTCAGTCAAGTAGGGGACACCGAAAAACCCGACGTCGCATCCGCGAAAATTCTCGAGGGCAGAATCGTGATACTCGTGGACGGCTCTCCTATGGCGTTGACCTTGCCTTTCATTCTTTTCGAGGATTTGCAAGACGGCTACGACTATTATTCCGAGGACTGGCGCGCGGGGATGATAAGATTTTTCCGCCTTATGGGCGCGCTGTTGACCGTACTTTTGCCGGGCGCATACGTGGCGTTGCAAAGTTATCACTATCACCTACTCCCCTTGAAATTCATGATAACCCTGCTTGCCGCGACGGACGGCATCCCCTTTCCGCCCGCAATCGAAATGCTATTCGTCCTGTTGCTGTTTGAAATACTCAACCAAGCGTCCATACGGATGCCGAGATTTATGGGGATATCTCTTTCCATAGTCGGAGCGATAGTGCTTGGGGACACCGCGGTTAAAGCGGGGCTGATATCCTCTCCCGCAGTGCTTGTTTCCGCATTGTCCGCGATAGGCATTTTCTGCGTCCCGGACCAAGTGGGCGCGCTATCCATTTTGCGACTTTTGTTCCTTTTGGTATCCGCCGTCATCGGTCTGTTCGGGATAGTAATTTTGATGCTGATGCTCATCGCGTATCTCGTATCCCTCGAGAGTTTCGGAGCGGCGTACCTTGCGCCGTACGCACCGAGAATCACTCCCGACCTTAAAGACGCAATGCTCAAAGACGGAACCTTTGAAATGCGTTCGCGCCCATACTCTATCCCCAATAAAAACCGCATAAGAATGAGAGAACACGCACTTAACGAGGACGAAACGAAATGATAAAGTCTTCTTTTTGTCAAAAACCAAATACGGCAACCATTTTCAACTCTCAAGTGGGAGCGATTGTTTTCATATGCGCGTTTGCCCATAAAGTATCATCTCTCCCCGCGCTCATTTCTCAAGCGATAGGCTCGTCTACGCTGTGGCTTTATATCTTTATGTCCGCGGTTGACCTCGTGTGTTTCGCCCTTACGTATTACTTCTTCTCGGACGGCACGGACGAAAAATTGCAAGACTCGAAAGCATACAAAGCGGGACTTGCGGTGCTAATGGCGTTTCTCTCCTTAAAGGGCGTCGTTTTCTTCGCGCACTCCGCGACTTATCTATCCCTCGAACTTTTCGTCAACGTATCCCCTTTCGTCGTCATATCCATTCTTCTCATCCCTATCGTCTATCTCGGCACGAAAGGAATCAAAACAATCGCGCGCACTTGCGAGATACTTTTCCCCGTGGTGTTTTTCATAATCGTGGCAAATCTCGTATTCATAAAATCGCAAACGGATTTTTCAAGGAATCTTCCCGTCTTTGCGGTCGAGCCCTCCGAATTTTTCAAAACGTCGGCGCAATTCGGATTGTGGCTTTGCGACCCGCTCCCTCTCGTATTCGTGAAAGTCAAAAACAAAAAGCGTCCCTACGTTTCTTTGTCGTCTGGGTGTTGTTTCATTCTTCTTAACGTATGCGTCCTCGTCGGCGTCGCAATATACGGGGACGCACTGCGGCTCGTGAGCAATCTTCTCGTAAAAATGGCGGGGTTTAATCTCCTTTCTCTCGAAATCGGACGACTCGAATGGACGGTGCTGTTTGCGGTTATGACAATGGGACTTGCAACGCAGTCCTTACTCTTCTACGGAATAAGCGAATGCGGAATACGCCTTTTCGGGACGTCCCTTCCCGTCAAAGTCGGCTGGCCCGTATTGCTGTTATGCTTGGGACTTTTTCTTCCCTCCCTGCAAACCGTCGTCGACTTTTCTCACGGTGAAATCGTGGGCGCAATATCCTTTGCGATTGCCGTCGGGTTGTCCGTTTACTTTGCAATTTTGAAATACGCTCTCAAACACAAAACGCGACGTATGCATTATATCTACGAGCGCATACCTATGGGCGTAAGCGGAGGTGCGAATGAATAAATCTTTGAAATCCGTAACCATGAAAAAATGGGCGGTGCTTCTTATCATATCTCTATTCTTGGTCGTATTCGGCAGGCTCGTAGACAACAAGGCTTTGACGCAAACTGGAATAGTCGTCGGGCTCGGCGTAGACTATATAGAGGGCGAATACGAAGCGGCGGCGCAGATAGTAGTGCTAACGGGCGGAGCGGAAAGCGCACAGTCCGCAGAGAACTATCTGACCTATAAAGCAAAAGGTAAAACTCTCGGAGAGGCAATCGACGAAATCAGCAAGAAAGCAGGGTTAATCGTATCGCTTTCGCACTGTAATCTCGTGATTATGTCGAAAAGCGCACTTTTGCTCGACCCCGTTGACACCTTTCTTCCCCTCGTCGGAACGTACGCCATGCCCGAACAAGCAATCATTGTTTCGACCGAAGAAACGGATTTAGGCAAGGTGCTTTCGACAAAAGTCGCGTCCTCCGTCACTCTCCCCTTTTTCGTGCAAGAGTCCTTGTTGCAAGACCTCGGCACGGGCGGTTACTCGGTGCTGTCGGCAAAAGAATTCATCGCAAAGCGTTTGTCGAGAAGCGGCTCCGCCGTCCTACCTTTAATCGAACTTTCCGAACTCAAGGACGCTCCCGTTTCGAACTCTTCGTCGGGTGGTGGCGACGACGAAAGTTACGTCGTATCTCTATCGAAAAATCTCGTCGTGGCAGACGGCGGGACTTTCGTGCTCGACGAGGATATATCCGAAATCGTGGGACTTTACTCGACGGACTACGTCAAGGATAAATTGCGAATAGAATCCGACGGCGGAAAATTCGAATTCGACGTCATCCGCAAATCCGTCAAGACGAAAACGGACGGAATGAAAGTCAAAATCGAAACCACCTTAATCCTTGCTTTCGTAGAGGCGCAAGGGGTGGGCGGAAACGATAGGCTCATGTGCAACCACCCCGCCGTCAAAAAAGCCGCCGCCGCTCTTGCGAAAAAACTCGAAGAAGATTTGACGGAGTGCTATGAACTATCTTTGCAAACGGGAGCGGATTTTTTGGGACTTGAAAACGTGCTTTATAGGAGAGTAGGTCGCACTCTTCCCGAAAATTGCCTATCCGATATATCCTTTGAAACAACTTGCACCGCGGTCGTGCGCGAAAACTAATCACCCCTTTTTAGCCAAGAGAATAAACTATCGTGAGGTGCTTATGGATTATCTTTTGCCCGACGACGAAACCGTAGCGAAAATGGCGGAAGAATTTCGCAAAATCATCCCGGACCGCACGAGCACGACGTCTACTTTGTCGACGCGAGAAAACTCCCCCGCGCAAAGCACTAAAATTTTAGTGCTTTACATTGCATTTGCTTTAGGTTATAATTTGGGATATGGAACTGCAATTTCTCACACCAACGGAAGTATGGGAAGGGTTCAATCCGAAAAAGGACCCTTTGGAAGCCTCAATAACCTCGACTGAAATCAAGGATAATATCGTAGAGTCGTCGTTGTTTTTCACGTCCGAAACCACGAGCGACGGCAAAGTACGCGTGAAAGCGCGCCTCTTTTACGATTCTCGTTGGAGGGACAACCGCCCCGCAATTCTCATTTTGCCAACCCTCGAAATGCACGAGGATTTATCCGACGTTTTGCCCGAACTCATCAGAGAGGGTTACGTCGTTTGCAGAGTGGATTATTCGGGTGCGGACGAGGGAAGTACGACTTTCCCCTCTTCCCTATCCTATGCGTCTTTCCCCGAATGCAGAGAGAATTTGAGAGAAATCAAAACTTCCGCAAGAGAAACGCCTTGGTTCGAATGGGCGAAAATCGCAAGACGCGCGATATCCCTTTTGCAAGAAACTCACCCCGTGGACGAAAACAGAATCTCCGTCCTCGGAATAGGCACGGGCGCACAAATCGCTTGGCAGACGGCGGGTATGGACGGCAGAATATCGGCACTCGTCGCGATTAACGGAGGCGGATATCTTTGGAGAGAGGGCTCCCCTCGTTTCACGACGGACAACGTCCCCGCAACGGATGCGGAGCGTGCTTTCTCTACGGGTGCGGGTGCGGAAACCTACGCGCGCTTTATCACCTGCCCTACTTGTTACGTCGTCGCGTCTAACAGCGAAAGCGCGGACGTCGACCGCGCGGGAGATATCTTATCCCTCGTGCAATCCGACGTGAAAACCCTGCTGATTAGCAACGGCACGACGGGACAAATAACTTCGAGCGTATTTTTGAGTTTGGTGCATTGGATGAAAACCAACTTCGCACACGACCCCGTGGAAGCGTCGAACTGCCCCGACCTATCCTTTGAAAATATAGAAGGACATCTACATTTAAGACTGAAAAACACCACTCATTTCAAGAGTAAATCCATACATATCGCCTACGGAGAACCCAACAACGCATATCGTCATTGGTCGTCTATCGAGGGCGGGCAAAAGGTCGGAGCGCACGAATACACCTTCTACGTCCCCGTTTCGGACGTGAAAGATTTGGTGGTCGCCTACGCGACGATAACCTATAAAGACGGCTCGACGGAATGTTCCCCCGTCATCGGCGTTATCCCCGAAAAAATCGGCGTGTCCGAAGAATCGTCGGACAGCGAAACCGGACGTATCGTTTATACGGGAGATATGGGCACGGGCAACTTCGTGGCATCTTCAAGAAACGCAATCCTCGACGAAAAAACCTTGACGACCGCAACGGGTCCTTTCGACATAAACGGCGTAGTCGTCAGAAAAGGCAAACTTTCCTTCTTCAGAAACGCAAAGGAAACCTTCTCCGCACAACGCGACGCCATATTCCAATTCGACGCGTATTCACCCGAACGCAAGGAAATTATCGTGACCGTAAAAACCTCGCCGAAAGAAAAACCTTTCAGGACGAAAGTGGTTTTGACGGGCGGCGAATTTTGGCAAAAGGTGTCCTTGTCCGCAAGCGATTTCAAGTCCGAGGCAGGCAAAACCCTACCCGTATTCTCGGACGGAAAGCGTTTTGCGTTTGAAAACGCAGAAAACGTGATTTTCAACAATTTGTTGTGGATATAACCGCCACCTCGGCATAAACTTAAATCAAAAGATGAGCGACGATTTCAACGAAGACATTTTCGATACACCCGCGGTGAAACGCAAAAAAACGATTGCGTCTATTATTATCGTGATAGCAATCGTGGTTGCCGCATGCCTTACGGCGTTTTTGTTGAAACAATTCGTATTTTCGTCCATTCCGGTCAGCGGGGACAGTATGAATCCCACTTTGACGGGCGGTGAATATATTCTAAACGACGACAACACCATAAAAGAAACCGTCAAAAAAGGAGATACCCTCATCCTAAACAAAACCGCGAAAATCAAACGCGGAGATATAGTCGTATTCGACGTACACGGGCAAAAAAATCTCGTGAAACGCGTCGTTGCAGTGGCGGGTGACAGAATTGAAATCAAGGGCGGAAGCGTCTATCTCAACGGAACTCTCCTCGAAGAAAATTATACCATTGGCGCAACCTACGCCGCGGGCGGAAGTTATTTCGACCCCGCGGAAATCGACGTCGTCATCCCCGACGGATACGTCTATTGCCTTGGCGACAACCGCGAAAACAGCCACGACTCGAGAGCGATAGGCGCGGTTTCCCTCGACGACGTAATAGGGAAATGCATCCTCGTCGCAAATGCGGACGGAAAACTCCGCAAACCGTAAAGAATATACGAAAAGCCGCCCGTTAGGACGGCTTTATTTTTGCATAAGTCCGCCATTATCGGTGGATTTTTTATTGATTGTCTTTCTTTTGTCTGCCCTTAATCACGATTTGCAAACGCTTTTCCCAGTTTTTCACGGCGTTTTCGCTAAACGAGCGCGGGATTGCCTTTCCTATTCTTTCCGCCTTTATACTCCGCGTGAGCATAGCGTTCATTTTGAGAAGTACGCCTATTTTGCTCGGGCCGACCGCGCGCACTTTTTGCACCGCTTCTTTCACGCCGATTTTGACGAGATTGCCGCTTGCGACTTTTATTAGGTCGTCGTTTGACAAAATCTTGCTACCGAACATCCAATCCACCATTTCGTCGGATTGCGTGAGAAGCCAGCGTTTCATCACGTCCACGCCGCAGTGCTGACCCCCGAATTCGCGGAATATTCCGACTTGATAACTCCAAAGGCGTTTAACCGAGAAAAGTTCCTCCCCTTTGACGCCTTTCGACATATTCGCTCCTATGCTTTCGGCAAGGATTTCAGCGGCAAGCATACTCGACGCTATCCCCGAACCGAGAAGAGGTATTGTTTGAAACGCGCTGTCCCCTATCGCAACGTATCCGTTTGCGACCGCTCTCGTCGCGGGATATCGCACGGGAATTATCACGTTATATCCCCCTCTGACGATTTCGTCGCCGAGTATGAGATTGCGTTTTCTCATATAATCAACCGCCTCGTTTTTGGTTTTCTCGTCAAGACTGCCTATTCTTCCGACAAGCACGTTTACAAGGGTCGCGTCGTTGTCGAGGATTGTCCAAGATATCCCCGGCTCGCCCAAATGTTTCATATAAACCTTGTTTGTGTATTTCGGGTCGGGAGAGCCTTCCTTACGTCTATAAAACGCGCGATACGCCTCGAACACTTCGTCGTCCTCTATTTGAGATACGCCGAACGCGGACGGGAGTTTCGTACGGACGGGAGAATATGCACCCGCACTGTCGACGACAAGGTCGCATATGATTTCCTCGCCGTCTATGACGACGCCTACGACTTTGTCCCCGCGAATAACGGGAGCGTCCACCGTCTTTCCGAAAACGAATTTCGCATAGTCTTTCGCGCGGTTGTAAAGCATCTCGTTTAGGGGGCGTCTTTCCATGGACAAATCGGGGTCGGATTCATCCTGCGTAAATTCGCGCACGGACTTTTCGTAGGGAGAACAAAACGTCCAAGAGCGTTTTTTGAAATGCTCTTCGGGGATATCCATTCCGAGCCGACGGAAAATCTTCGGGCTGACGTCGTCGTGCCAGTCGTATCTCATCTCGTTAAGAGAAGGGGACTTTTCGTAAACCGTGACGTCGAAACCGAGTTTGCCGAGTTTTTCTGCAGACACCATACCGCCTATGCCTGCGCCTACGATGATGATTTTCATAATACCTCCGAAAAGGATTTAGATTATAACAATTATACACCTATGCGCGCGAACGCGCAATATGCTTTTTCTAATTAAACGCAAAGAACGGCAAAATGCCGTTCTTGACCAAATCAGCGTTTTATCGTTCGATTTTGCGGTTATAAACCCTTGATTAGAGTTTTTCCACCACTGCGCCGTCTTTCGTGTCTTTGACGGAATATCCGAGCGCGGTTATCTTCGCGCGGATTTCGTCGGCGACCGCCCAGTTGCGTTCCGCTTTCGCTTTTGCTCTTTCTTCTACGAGTGCGAGGACTTCTGCGGGGACATCGTTTTTCGCACCCGCCTCTGCGCGCGCTATAAACTCATCGGGAGTCGCGCGGAAGAATCCGAGAAGTCCGTATGCGGACTTGACCGCCGCCAAGTCGTCGAGTGCGGATGCGTCGCCTGCACCCACTTTCGCTTTAATCTTCTTGAAGTATCCGAACAAATCCGCAAGTGCTTTTGCGGTGTTGAAATCGTCGTCCATTGCGGCGTTGAACGCGGCGTCTATCTCTGCGTTGCCGTCGCCGCCCTTGCCGAACGCTTGCTCTGCGGACTTAATAATCTTATAGAATCCGAGCAAATGTTTTTCCGCTTCGGGGAAGAGGTCGTCCGTGACGTTGATATCCCCTCTGTAATTGGTTTGCAAAAGCGCGAATTTGATTGTTTCGGGATGATATGCATTAAGAAGGTCGGCAAGCAAAAGGCTGTTGCCGAGGGACTTCGACATCTTTTGTCCGTTCACTTTGATGAGCCCGTTGTGAATCCAATACTTTGCAAACTGTTTGCCCGTAAGGGATTCCGTTTGCGCGATTTCGTTTTCGTGGTGCGGGAAGATAAGGTCGCGACCGCCGCCGTGAATATCGATTTGTTCGCCGAAGGCTTTCATGTTCATCGCGGAGCACTCTATATGCCAACCGGGACGGCCTTTGCCCCAAGGAGATTCCCAAAACGGTTCTCCCTCTTTCGCGGATTTCCAAAGTGCGAAGTCGAGAGGATTTTTCTTGTTGTCCTCGTTTTCTATACGCACGCTTTCAAAGGCGTCTTCGAGTTTTCTGCCGCTTAACTTTCCGTATCCCGAAAAACTTTCCACCGCAAAATACACGTCCCCTTCGGGAGTGGGATATGCGTGTCCCTTGTCGATGAGCCTTGCGATAAACTCAATGATTCCGTCCATGGTGCAAGTCGCTTTGAGCCACACGTCGGGGTCGTCCACTTGAAGTGCGCGCATTTCCTTGTCGATTTTTTCAATCATCATCTCTGCGTACTTGTCAGCGGGGATTCCGGTTTCGTGGGACTTCGCGATGATTTTATCGTCAACGTCGGTGTAGTTTCTCGCATACGTGACGTCGTATCCGCTCTTGATGAGATATTTGCGAATTACGTCGTAAATGAGGGCTTGATAGGCGTGTCCTATATGCGCCTCTCCGCTAACGGTTATGCCGCATGCGTACATTTTGACTTTGCCGTCTTCGAGGGGATGAAATTCTTCTTTTCTGCGCGTGAGCGTGTTGTAAATTTTGAGCATAATATCCTACCTTTCGTCCTCGTCGGACTTTTCCGCCGCCATATTGTTTTCGTCACAAGTTATCGAATAACGGCAAGCGTGTATTCCCGCCGCCTTTTCGAGTTCGTAAATTCTCTCGTTAAGGCGTTTTAATTCTTCCATAATCGGGTCGGGCAAACGGACTTGGTCCATATCCGCAACCCTCTTGCCTTCCTGCCTGACCACTCTGCCGGGGACGCCGACGACGGTCGAGTGAGGGGGGACGGATTTCAACACTACGCTACCCGCGCCTATTTTGCTGTGCGCGCCTATGGTGAGAGGGCCGAGCACCTTTGCGCCCGCCGACACCATAACATCGTTCTCAAGGGTGGGATGACGCTTTCCCACGTCCTTTCCCGTGCCGCCGAGGGTCACGCCCTGATAAAGAATACAATCGTCCCCTATCTCCGCCGTTTCGCCGATGACGACGCCCGCGCCGTGGTCTATCATAACTCTCTTGCCGATTTTTGCCGCGGGGTGAATTTCCACTCCCGTGCGACGACGCGAGTTATCCGCCACGATTTTGGCAAGGTTTTTCAAACCCTTGTTCCAAAGCGCGTAGGCGTAAAGATGACTGCAAAGCGCCTTATAGCCCGCATAGGTCAATCGGACGGAGGACGGCGAAGTCGCCGCAGGGTCGCTTGCGAGTATCTTTTCGAGATAGGATTTTTTGTATTCTCGGATTTTCATTTTATTCCGCTTTGTTTTCGTCCTCTACCGAAACTTCGACGCTTTCCTCTGCGGGTTCGAACATCTTGTCGATTTCGTCCGCATAGATGGTTTCTTTCTCGTAGAGAGCCTTCACCATCGTATCCATAATTCCGCGATGCTCGTTGAGGATTGAAAGTGCAGTCGCGTATTGCGTATCGAGAATGGACTTGACTTCCGCATCGATTTTCGCCGCGATTTCTTCACTGTAATTGAGTTGCGTCTGATAATCTCTGCCAAGGAAAACTTCTTCGCTTGCGCCGAGGTACATATTGCCAAGCGTAGACGACATGCCCCATTCGGTGACCATTTTGCGCGCAAGTTTGCTTGCGCGTTGAATATCGTTGCTTGCGCCCGTCGAGATATCTTTGATGACGATTTCTTCCGCCGCGCGTCCGCCCAAAAGCATGGTGATTTGGTCGAGAAGTTTTTGTTTCGTCATATGGTTGTCGTCGTTTTGAGGGAGGGTTATCGTATAGCCCGCCGCCATACCTCTGGGGATAATGCTGACTTCGTGCACGTCGTCGCAATTCTTGACGCACTTCGCGATGATTGCGTGACCGCTTTCGTGATAAGCCGTGATGCGTTTATCCGTTTCGGTGATGACTCTACTCTTCTTTGCAGGGCCCGCGATGACCTTGTTGATTGCTTCGCTGATATCCTTCATGCAAATGAGTTTGCGATTGTCGCGTGCCGCAAGGATTGCCGCCTCGTTGAGCATATTTTCGATATCCGCGCCCGTAAATCCGACCGTAAGACGCGCAACGTCTTTGAAATTGACGTCGTTTGCGAGAGGTTTGTTTCTCGAATGGACTTTCATGATATCTTCTCTGCCCTTGACGTCGGGGACGTTGACGTAAATTTGTCTGTCGAATCTGCCCGGACGCATGAGTGCGGGGTCGAGAATGTCCGCGCGGTTGGTCGCCGCCATAACGATTATGCTGTCGCTCGATTCGAAACCGTCCATTTGAACGAGAAGTTGGTTGAGGGTTTGTTCTCTTTCGTCGTTTCCGCCGCCGAGTCCCGCGCCGCGTTGTCTGCCCACCGCGTCGATTTCGTCGATAAACACGATACAAGGCATACTGCGTTTCGCTTGTTCGAAGAGGTCGCGCACTCTGGACGCGCCTACGCCGACGAACATTTCCACAAAGTCCGAACCCGATATCGAGAAGAAAGGCACGTTCGCCTCTCCAGCAACCGCTTTTGCAAACAAAGTTTTACCCGTTCCCGGAGGACCTACGAGAAGAACGCCTTTAGGGATACGCGCGCCGATTTCGGTGAATTTTTGAGGATTTTTGAGGAAGTCTACGATTTCTTGAAGTTCCTGCTTCTCTTCTTCTGCGCCCGCAACGTCGTTGAAACGCACTTTGACGTCTTTCACTCTGTTTGCCTTGGTCTTGCCGAAGTCGAGTGCTTTATTGTTCGCGCCCGAACTTCTGCGCATAACGACGATGAAGACGACCGCGATAATCACGAGCATGAGAAGAGGAAGCAAAAACGAGGTGAGCGTGGAAGACGCCGCGGGGTCGTCGTACACGACGTTGACCGCAAATCCGGGGTTTCCGTCTTCTCCCGACATCCATTCTTGAAGGGTGTCTTCGAACGCCGTTCTCGACGCGATATAGCAGAAATAATCGTAAGATTTTTCGCCTAAGAGTTTGATTTTGACGGTATAGTTGCCCTCTATATAAAGGGTGTCGATTTTGCCCGCGTTATAGAGGCTCACCAAACTTTCCGTATATGCGTCTTTCGTGTTGTACGGAATTTCGGTCGGACCGCTCAAACTCACCGCCAACACGACGGCGAGAACGATAAGCGCGACGGCTATTACGATAATCAAAGTTTTTTTGGTTGATGGTTTCATTATTCCTCCGGAGGCTTCGTCCTCGGCATAATATTTAGATATGTTACAATATTATAAATATTATATGCAAAAAAGTCAACGACAAGGCACTATTTCCTCTATAATTGCCGCTGACAGACCCAAGCCCTAATATAACGTTATAACGAGTGTATTAAACGAAAATTAAACGAGGGCGGAGGATTTCATAATCTCGGATATTGCGGAAAATATCACAAACGCTATTTTATCCGCCGTTTTCGACACTTCAAGTCCGTTTGCGGACAAAAGTTCCTGCATATAGTTGCCGTCGTTCACGCCGACTACTCCAAGAATTCCGACGTCCCCGAAACGCTCTTTTCTCCCTCCGACGGCGGCAGGGCAAACGCCGTCCCCGCGGACGGTAAACTTGCCTATTCTTTCTTTTCTTCCCAAAGACGCGTCCACGGAAAGTATCACTGCGGACGGATGAATCGCGGTTATTACGGGCAGATATTCGTCCATATTTCTTGCGGTCACAGGACGAGTGAGAGTGCCGTAAACGTAACACGGCAAATTGTATTTTTCAACGAGCGCACTGCCGACGAGAGGACCGAGAGAATCCCCCGCTATCCCGGGTGCGCCAAAGCAAACGACTACTATTTCCATAGCGGATATTTTTGCCGAAAATCCCCGCTTTCATACCTCAAAATGCGAACGTGACGACCGCCGAACAAATAAGCCCTATCATCGCACTGATATAGGGCAATTCTCCTCCGTTCATCTCGCTTGCCTCGGGGAAGATTTCAGAAAAGGTCACGTATATCATCGCACCGCTTGCAAGCCCCATACATATCCCCGTCGAAAGAGTGCTCACGCCGCCCGCCAAAACTCCCGCGACCGCACCGAGGACGGTCGTCGCACCCGCAAGAAAGGCAAGCAAAATCGCTCTTGCCGGTTTCACCCCGCCCGACGACAAGGGTGCGGATATCACCATTCCTTCGGGGACGTCGTGCATTGCGATTATCGCCGCAATCAAAATCCCGGACGTCACTTCGGCAACCCCCGCCGCTCCTATCGCCATGCCTTCGGGAAAATTATGTAATGCTATTGCAAGAAACATAACTATGCCCGCGCGCAAATTCCTTTTTTCTTCCTTTTCGGACTTTGCGCCGCCAAGAGTAAGCGCGGATACCGCAACGGATATGCTCTTATCCCCGAAACGACGTTCGAGAAAATCTATAAGCACGTTTATGCCGACTATGACGAGAATCCCGACGACGGTTGCGCCTACCCCTATCGCGACGCCTGAAATATCCTTGCCGTTTATCACGGACTTTTCCACCGCTTCGGGAATCATCTCAAAGGACGTGACGCCCAGCATAACTCCCCCTGCAAAAGACAGCACTTTCGCGGTGATTGCGCTTCCTTTCCCTTTCAAAAGAACGCCCAAAATTCCACCTATTCCCGTCCCTGCAACCCCCGCAATCAGCGAGAGTATCACCATAAACTCTCCGTTAGACACGGATAGCAAACTATATGCCGTTTTCATTTTAATCTCCTTTTAATAAAATCCGCAAGATATCCGTCTTGTTTGACTTTACGGACGGCTTATGATATTTTTATGGTATGGATAAGTTTTTTATCACAACGGATAAAACGGCGGATTATCCCGACTTCCTCATGAAAGACGAGAAAGATTTTGCCGTACTCGATATGTCGTACGTGATTGACGGCACTCTTTACTCGTGCGCCGACGGGCTTTCCAATAAAGAATTTTACGACTTACTCTCATCGGGCAAGACGTCCTCGACCGCAATGGTTTCGGTTGAAAACTCTCAAGCGTTTTTCGAAAGTATTTTAAGTCAAGGCTACGACGTATTGCACGTATCTTTCTCCTCCGCACTCAGCGGAAGTTACGACGGATATCTCAAGGCGGCGGACGGCGCAATGAAAAACTACCCCGAAAGAAGAGTGGAAGTCGTGGACAGTTTGAGCGCGACTTGCGGAGAAGCACTCCTCGTCTACTATGTTTTGAGAAAACGCGACGAGGGCGCGAGTTTTTCCGAATGTGCGCGTTATGCGACCGAACTTCGAGACCATATAGGCCACGTGTTCACCGTGGACGATATGATGCACCTCTATCGCGGCGGAAGAGTGAAAAGAACGACCGCAACCGTCGGACAAGCACTCAAAATGAAGCCCGTCCTTATGGTTTCGGATAAAGGCGAACTCGTGCCCACGAACACCGTCATGGGCAGACGCCTTGCACTCAAAACCATGGTCGAAAAAATGGAAATCAAAAACGAAGGCTACGACGATAAATTGATTCTCATCGCACACTGCGACGCATTCGACGACGCCGTGCAACTCAAACAAATGGTGGAAACCAAACTCGGCAAACAAAACGTGCAAATCGCGGAAATCTCTCCTATAGTCGGCACTCACCTCGGCAAAGGCGGACTGACTCTCTTTTATCTTACCAAAGACAAAGTGCCTTTCATCCGCTGACGACTCGCCTTGACGGCGGGTTTTTATTTTGCCTATTTCCATGCGGGTGCACAGTTCAATTGACAAAAAATTCTATTAAGTGTTAAAATCCCCGTATGGCTACTTTACTTCTCGTCATCATCTATCTCGGATTTATAAGTCTTGGACTTCCCGATTCCCTTCTCGGCTCGGGCTGGTCGGTCATGCGTTTCGAACTCGACGTCCCCACCTCTTATATGGGATACGTCACCATGATAATTTCGGCGGGCACGATTATATCGAGTTTCTTCTCGGACAAAACCACCAAAAAATTCGGCACTCATATCGTCACTTGCGTCAGCATAGCACTCACCGTCGTCGGACTTATCGGATTTTCTTTCTCATCTAAATTTTGGATGCTTTGCGTGTTTGCAATCCCCTACGGGCTCGGCGCGGGAGCGATAGACTCCGCCCTCAACAACTACGTCGCTTTGCACTATGCGTCCCGCCATATGAGTTGGCTGCACGCGTTTTGGGGAATAGGCGCAATCGCAAGTCCGTATATCATGAGTTACGCCCTGTCAGCATCTCTCGGTTGGCAACAAGGGTATAGAATCGTAGCGTATATCCAACTCGGCATTTTGGTCGTGATAGCACTGTCCGCACCCCTTTGGAAAAAGAAAAATTCCCCCTTTGCCGAAAGCGAAGAAGTTCCCCCTGCGGATTTGACTTTCTTGCAGAAACTGAAATTAAAAGGCGCACTTTGTCTGTTCATCACCTTTTTCTGCTATTGCGCGCTTGAAAGCACGGTCATGAACTGGGCAAGTACGTATATGGTAGACACACGAGGAATATCCGAAGAAAAAGCCGCCGCCTTTGCGTCTATGTTCTATATCGGCATGGCTGTCGGACGCTTGATTTCAGGATTTATAACGGGCAAACTCGGCGACAAAAATCTCATCCGCTTGGGGTCGGGAATCATCGCTATCGGCATAATTTTGCTCTTCATCCCGACGGACGCATATCTTATCGCGCCTATCGCTTTCGTGATTATCGGGCTCGGTTGCGCACCTATATATCCGTCCATTATCCACTCCACTCCCTACAACTTCGGCAAGGAAAATTCACAAGCGCTCATCGGCGTCGAGATGTCCTTTGCATATGCGGGATTCACCTTTATTCCCCCTTCTTTCGGGCTCATCGCAAATCACGCGGGCTCGAAATGGCTACCCTTGTTTGCCTGCGTCATCTTTGCGGTCTTCATCCTGATGAACGAACTTCTCAACAAACAAATCAAAACGGAAAAGGCAAAACAATCCGCACTCGTGCAAGATTAATTCGGTTTTTGTCGCGCTATTATAGCGTAGCACTTGAAACGTAATTCACCACCGTTTTTATTTCATCAAAGCGTTGTGCTTGAAATTATAATTCACCCATTATACAAAAAAGCCCTCGGACGAGGGCTTTTGATTTTGTTCGAGCGTTGCGCATGGTTTCCGCTAACAACGAAATTGATTGCGACTATGCGTTTTTACACCTTGCAATATCCTTCGGGAGTCACTATGATTTCCCCTCTCGATATCGCCGCCGCGATTGCCTTTTCCACCCACTCGACAGACGCCTTCGTGCGTTTCGGTACGTTGAACAACTTGAACACTTCTTTGACGAGGTCGTCGCGGTCAAGGTTTACGGATATCTCTATTGCACAACGCGCGCACGCCAAAATTTCGTCGGGGTGAATCTTCGCGATTTCTCTCGGCACTCTTTCGTCTATGGGACGGAAAGTGGTTATCGGCTTATCCGCATAGAAGACCTTGCCGTCTATCTCTTGACGGAAACTCTCGTATTCAGCGATATAGGAATTGATTTGCGCCACCGCCTTTTTCGCGGTTTTGGGGATACAATACGCCGTGAGCATCTTATCGAGAAGATATCCCGCCTCGACGGGGGATTCCGTTTCGATAACCGCGCGGATTTTCGCAAGGATATTTTCTTCGTTCGCGAAATTCATCACGTAATCCACGCCGCTCTTTGCAGAGGGTTTGATATAAAGGCTCTTGTAGTTCTGTTTGTAGCGTGCCGTCGCTTCCTTGATGGTCTTTTTGGACACGACTTTCTTCTCTGTGAGAGTGGAAACGAGTTCCTTAATCTTGTTGATTTCACGACGCGGGTTGTTGTAGTAGTTGATACTCCAAAGGTTGTACGTGTTCCAGCCGAGTTTTTTGAGTATCTTCGTTTGCATGGTGATTCTATCCTTGACGGAGGGAATACGCGCCGTATTTTCGCTGTCGATAATGATTGCAAGAATATATTTATCCTTATCTCTCGGATCGACGACCGCAACGTCTATGCGGAAATCGGACACGCCCAAATTGCTTTCGCAAAGAAGTCCTCTGTCTTTGAGATCGTGCGCCACGTTTTCACCGAGTCCCCTTGCGGTTCTGCCCGTATCGTCCGCGTTGATTGCAAGCATATCCGTGCCCTTTTCGGCGTAATCGAGGAATCCTTTGAGCGCCTTTACGCCTGCGCTGTCCGTGCGGTTAAGGTCTATCATATTGCCCGTGACCGAACTGAAAACAACCATTTCCGAGCGGGCGCGAGTAACCGCAACGTTAAGTCGTTTATAACCGCCCTGCTGGTTTATAGGCCCGAAATTGAGAGATAATCTGCCGTTTTGGTCGGGACCGTATCCGACGCTGAACAATATGACGTCACGCTCGTCGCCTTGTACGTTTTCGAGATTCTTGACGAAAATAGGTTCGTCGCGATCGTATGCGATTTCATCAAGTCCCGCCGCGTGTATTGCGCTTGCAAGTTTGTCTTCGATATAATTTTGTTGCGCCGTGTTGAAGGTCACTATGCCTATCGAGCGAGTGCGTTCGACGGGGTTTTTGAGCCTGTCGATAACGTGTTTAACAAGGACTTCCGCCTCTTTCTTGTTGTGTTTCGTCCCGCCTCTTTCGTAAATTCCGTCCACGTAGACCATGCGGACTTTCGCATTGAGTTCACCGGGTGACGGGAAGGTGAGCAAGGTGTTGCCGTAGAACATTGCGTTCGAGAATGCGATGAGGCTTTCGTGATTGCTACGATAGTGCCACAGCAAGTGTCTTTCGGGCATTCCGACGGCAAGGCAGTCGTCAAGAATACTTTCGAGGTCCTCGACTTCGTAATGGGAATCGTCCTTGTAATCCGAACGGAAGAAGGTCGTAGGCGGCAACTGTTCGGGGTCGCCTACGATGATCACGTTCTTTCCTCTTGCAATCGCGCCTATAGCCTCCGAAGTCGGCACTTGGGACGCCTCGTCGAACACGACGAGATCGAACTTGTCCCCTTCTATGTCGAGATATTGCGCCACGGACACGGGACTCATCAGCATACACGGACAAGTCGCTTTGAGAATTTCGGGAATTTGCTCGAACAAGGAACGAATGGTCGTGCCTTGCATATTGGTTTTTTCCGCGCGATAGAGGAGCACTCTTTCAAGGTTGTGTTCTCCCGCCGTATCCGTCTTGGGCAAGCCGTAAACGAGAGAATTGTAAAGGTTTATCCTCGTGAGTTTCTCGTATTCGTCGGTGAGAACGCGGAATTTCTGCATGGTCTCTTCAAGAGTAAGCCCCGAAAAACGACACAGCACTTCGTCGAGATACAATTCGCTCCTTATGAAGTTGTAATACACGCACTTCTTGAAACTGCGAAGTACGTCTTCCGCGGTGATTTCACCCGTCGCAAGCGGTTCGAGAACGAAATCGAATCCTTCTTTTCCGCATCTTTCCACGATTGCCTGATATCTGCACCAACTGGGGATGAGGTCTATGTTTTTGGAAATATTTGTTATGTAGTCTATGGTTGCGTTGATTTCGTCCTTTGTGTTCTTGCGGCTTATGCGGAACAACTCCTCGAACGCGCTTTTCGCTCCCATTGCGGTGATATATGCGTTCTCGTAATATTCGAGAAGTATATGCGGTTTCTTCTCGGACAAGCGACGGCAAGTGTCTTCGAACAAACGATAGTCGCAATCCGCAAACAAAATCTTTGCGTCTTCGTAGAGTTTGCACACAGTCACAACCTTTTCGTGAAGAATTACTTCAGCGGCGCGCTCCATTTCGAAAAGTTTAGCAACGTCTGCCCGTCTGCTTGCCAGAATTTGCTTGTGTTCTTCGCACTTCAAGAGATATTCGAGAAATTCCGTCTTTCCGCTCTTGTCGAGATTGGACGGAATAATGCGTTTCACGCTCTTCGGCGGGAAAGTGGGTTTTGCAAGTGCGGATTTTATATCCTCAATCGAAACCGAATCGGGATAGAAACCGTACGCCTTGAAAAACTCGTCCTTCATCGCAGCCGCCGTTTTGGACGCTTCGAGATAGGATTCCGCAACGCCTTTTGCGTTGTCCTCTCCCCGCGCGTTTTTGAAGAACGCCACTATATTCTTATCCCTTTCAAGTCCTTTGGAAATCTCGTACAACGCGCGGAGTTTGTCTCCCGTCAGAGATATCGTGCGCATATTGAAAAGGGTTTGCAATTCGCGTGCGTATTGCTTTAAGTGTTTGAGTTCGGTTTGATATGCGTACAAAATCGCCTCGGCGTCCTCTCTCCACTCTTCCGTGTAATCGAATTTACCGATATGGCGGAAAGGAGATTTTTCTATATCTCCGCATTCCTTTGCGCGCAGTGCGAGTTCGGTGAGCAAGTCTATATGCTTGTTGAAAGACGTGAGGGTCAGTTTTTCATAGAAACTGTTCTCGATTCTCAAGCAATCGGGAGCGTCCGCGTTTTCAAGATAGGCAAGCATCGCCTCGTAAAGCGAAAACCCTAAATAACGCTTTCTGTGCATTGCGTCCATCTCGGAACCAAGTTTGTTTATGCACTCCGCAATCTCCTTGCGTTTTTCGTCGAAATCGACGTCGTTTTGCGCGGGAGCGAGGTTTAACGTGTGAATTATCTTGGATAAAACCTCTGTTTTGTGAGTTTTGTCCGAATGGAGTTCAAGACAGAAGTCCCCGACGCCTATGTCTTTAAGGCGTTTATACACGACGTTAAGCGCCGCCATTTTCTCCGCCACGAACAGCACCCTGCGTCCGCGCACGATGTTGTTGACGATGATATTCGTGATGGTTTGCGACTTGCCCGTGCCCGGAGGACCGTGCAAAACGAAAGACCCGTTGAGCGAGGATGCGATTGCGTCGTATTGGGATGAGTCCGCACTGATGGGCAAGTACATTCTGTTTTTGCCGACGTATGCGTTATCCGTCCCGACCGCCTCCGACGGACACGCCATTTCGCCGTCTATCCTGTTTGCGATGAGGGAGCGGATGAGGGGAGATTCTTTCATCTTATCCATATGGTGACGCACGTCGTGCCACATGAGATAGTTGGTGAAAGAAAGCGCGTTCATGAAAACGTCGTCCACGACGCACCAGCCGCTATGCGCGGATATTTCCTTTTTGATTCTCGACACGACGGCAAGTATACTGCCCGCGTCCGAGAGCGGCACGTTTCCAAGCCCTCTCATGTCGAGGTTAAATTCCTGATACAAAAATTCAAGGAGCGTGCAGTTGATTTGTATGTCTTCAACGTCCGCCTCCGCAGTGTAAACGGGAGCGGATATCCCCCTCTTTGCCACAGTCACGGGATAAAGCAATATGGGTGCGTATTTGAAATCGCCCTCGTCGTTTTCTCTCCATTTGAGGAATCCCGCGCAGATATAAAGTCCTGAATCGCCGGATTCTTCTTGCAAGGTCTTGCCTTTGCGGAAGAGGTTGAGCAAGGTTTTTTCGTGCTCTTTGCCCGCGTACACGGTGTGCAATTTTTTGTTGAGATACTCGTATCGCACGTACTCTTTGAGGGGTTTCAACGACTCCGCATTGTCGAAAGTCGGAGAGTATTTTTCATCCCCTTCCTTGACGTCGGACGGACGCGGCTCGAGAGTGAACGTCTTGTTTTCGGCAAGGCTTTCCACGAAGTCGTCCAACGACGACGTCAACACCTTGACCGCGGTTTGAGATATTCTGAAATTGAGAAGTCCGTTGCGAAGGTCTAATTCGAGAAGTCTTCTCTCCCACTGTTTTTCCCTCGAATAAACGGTGTTGCCCGATATATCCGCAGAGTATTCCTTGATTTTAACGGGAGCGTGCGCGTTGGTGTAATCCTTGCTCTCGACGAGGTCGTAACCGACGGCGGTTTTCACTCTTGCGGGAAGAGGTTTGACGCCCATAATGCGCGCGCGTTTCACGTCCACGAAGAAATCTATATTCGGTGCTTTTTTGATGAACGCCGTCGCGCTCTTTTCCGCCTTTTCAAAGGATTCGCCCGCATACACCGCGTCGACGGATATCAACGATAATTCTCCGCTTCCCGACAAAGTCTTGCCCGCAAGCACGGACGCGTCGTCGATAATTTTATCCGCGAAGCATTTCTCGGTGAGGAAACAGCCGACGAACCACTTTTCTTCCGACTTGCCCACGACGGGATTGAATCCTGCGCTTTCGAGCATGGACGCAAGCGCAAGGGAAAGTTCAAGCGGGGTTGCGATTTTGCTGTCGAACACTTCCGCAAATTCCGTCACCATGGAAGTTTCGGTTGCGGCGGGAAGTTTTTGTCTTATAAATCCGCTCTCCGCAAGCACGCTGAAACAGGACGCAAAGTAGTTGCGGACGGAGTTTTTACCGTTTTGAGCATATCCCGCGCCTTTGTCCGCGACTTTCCACTCGGCAAGTTTTTTGCGCGCCAAATTGACGTAGCGATTGACGTCGGGGGTGCGCCTTACGAACGTCGCGACGGATTCGGGATTCACAAGATTACATTCGTCGAACGCAAGTACGGTGACGGGTGCGGATTCTTCCGCGACCACTTCTCCGCCGACGCTGACCTTGACCGTAATCGTGCCGTCTATGCGCTTGTCCTGCGCGACCATATAAAGCGGGGATAATTTCCCCATGCCGTCGAATCTCAAATTCGCTCTTGCGGGGAAAACGTCCTGCACTCTCTCTTCGGGCAGCAAAAACGAGGGCGAGGACGAAACCTCTACCGTCACGTTTTCCGCATCCTCTGACGAGGAGTTGCGAATATATAACCGCTGAACGGGAGAAATCCCGTTCTGTACCATGTAGTAACTGAGCGGCGAAGCGCAATCGAATTTCACAACAAACTTATTATCCGTCATTTATCGACTCCGTAAAATTTAATACAATAATAATACTACAAAACGCGCGCGAAAACAAGTTTGCTTTTTTCACAAAACAAAAATCATCACATATGCCGTCCGCCGAAATTCAACCCACAAAATAGCCGCCGACAAACCTTTGCGACGCGCGTTTAATAAGCAAAAGTCGCCGATAACGCTACGACGGCTTTATTGCTGTTTCGATTTCGTTTTACGCCTGCTCGCCTTATTTGAGGTGAGCGCGGAAAAATTCGCAAGTCTTTTCGTTGGCAAGGATAGATGCTTCGCGGTCGGGGAAACTCACGTTGTAGACGTGTTCGAGTTTATAGCCGTCGGATAAAGGCTCGTTGAAATCGACGAGGACGGTTTCTATTCCCTTCCCTTCGAGTTCGGATTTCAGGCGGTGGGACTGCGAGCGGAGAAAATCCGCATACGCCGTCACGAGAATCGTAGGAGGCAAGTCGTCGGGAATTACGTTAGAAAAGTCGTAACTCTCATATAAGGCGCGTTTCTTTTTGCCGCGATAAAATTTGCCGTACACGCCGTTAAACAGCACTACGCCCGCAAGCGGAATTTTTGCAAACGTGGACGGATTGAACGCCGCACAGGTGAAACATACCGCGTTAAAAGACAACGGACAAACTCCGCCGAATACGGTGCGCAAAGTTTCGTTGTGCGCCGCCGCAAGAATCATTCCTACGCTATGGCCGCCCGCACTGTCCCCCGTGATAAAGGCGTTGTTCAAGTCGAGATTATATTCCTCCGCATGCTCTTTTATCCAACGAAGAGCAGAAAGAATATCCTTTATCGACCCCGCAAAATCCACTTCGGGGATAAGCCTGAAACTCAAATTGACGACGGCAAAGCCCTCTTTTGCGAGATGCAAACAATATTTTCGATTGAGTTCCTTATCTCCGTACACCCAACCGCCGCCGTGAACGTCCACGATGAAAGGCATTTTGCCCTCCGCACCCTTAGGACGATAGATATCGAGAGTGTGCAAACGGTGCCCGTCTTGAAGATACGGGATATCGTTTTGCTCCATAACGCCGTCGGGGTCGGCAATCTTTGCAAGCCTTGCCTCGTCGTTCTTTTTGACGTACTTATCGAAAAACACGTTCGCTAACATAATTCACCTCTCGTCTATTTTGCACCAACGGGCAAGCGATTGCAAGATATTTTTACGGAATTTATTTTTTCATTATTAACGATTTCGCATACGATATTGCATAAACAATACATATCTCTGCATAAAATCGTATTTACAAGAATATTTTATCATTCACAAAGAATTTATTTTGATTTCGTTGCATTTTGAGAATGTCAATATTATAATTTGAATCATATCATAAACACATCGGAGATACACTATGCCTTCCATGTCGGATTTATTCGGTAGTATGGTTTTCGGGGACAGAGCGATGAGCGCGCGCCTCCCGAAAGAAGTCTATCGCGAACTTAAACTTTGTTGCGCAGAGGACAGACCCCTCTCCCTCGACACCGCCAACGTCATCGCAAACGCGATGAAGGATTGGGCTATCGAAAAGGGAGTGACCCACTTCACGCATTGGTTCCAACCCATGACGGGGGTAACCGCCGAAAAACACGACAGTTTCATATCCCCCACCCGCGACGGCGGGGTAATCATGGAATTCAACGGCAAGGAACTGATAAAAGGGGAACCCGACGCAAGTTCATTCCCTTCGGGCGGATTGCGCGCGACCTTCGAGGCAAGAGGATACACCGCGTGGGATCCCACTTCGTACGCGTTCATAAAGGACGGCGTGCTTTGTATTCCCACGGCGTTTTGCTCGTACACGGGGGACGCACTCGACAAAAAAACTCCCCTGCTCCGCTCCATGGAAGCAATCAACAGACAAGCGACGCGCATCCTGAAACTCTTCGGCAGAAAAACTGAAAGAGTCATCGCAAACGTAGGCCCCGAACAAGAATACTTCCTCGTGGATACGTCGGTGTTCGAAAAGCGCAGGGATTTATTCTACACGGGACGCACCCTTTTCGGTGCGACTCCCCCAAAAACGCAACAACTCGACGACCACTATTTCGGGCCCATCAAACCTCGCATAGTGGCGTATATGAAAGACCTCGACGAAGAACTTTGGAAACTCGGCATACTTGCAAAATCCAAACACAACGAGGCTGCGCCCGCACAGCACGAACTCGCCCCCATTTTCACGACGGCGTCCATTGCGACCGACCACAACCAACTAACCATGGAAATCATGCAAAAGGTCGCGAAGAAGCACGGCATGACCTGCATACTTCACGAAAAGCCGTTCGCGGGAGTCAACGGAAGCGGCAAGCACGTCAACTGGTCTTTGTCCACGAATTTCGGTTACAACCTTTTCGACCCCGGCAAAAGCCCCGAAGAAAACGCACAATTTCTTCTCATATTGTCTGCGGTGATAGCCGCCGTCGACAAGCACCAAGACCTTCTTCGTATAAGCGTCGCAAGCGCGGGAAACGACCACCGTTTGGGCGCAAGCGAAGCACCTCCCGCAATCGTCAGCATGTATCTCGGCGACGAACTCACGGGCATACTGCAAGCAATAGCGGACGGACGAAAATACTCCAAGCGCGCAGGGTGCGAAGTGGAAGTCGGAGTGCACGTTCTTCCGCGCTTTGCAAAAGACTCAACCGACAGAAACCGCACTTCACCATTCGCTTTTACGGGTGACAAGTTCGAGTTCCGTATGGTTGGCTCCGCTTTTTCGACGTCCGACCCCGTCGCAATTCTCAACACCATTCTTGCCGACGAGTTCTCGTCTATTGCGGACGAACTTGAAAACACGACGGACTTCAACGGATCCATAACCGGCATAATTCGTCGCACTATGCGCGAGCACGGACGTATTATTTTCAACGGAAACAACTACTCGGACGAATGGGTGGAAGAGGCGAAAAATCGCGGACTTCTCAACCTGCCGTCCACTATGGACGCGCTCCCCCTTTTCACCTCTGAAAAGAACGTGAAACTTTTCGAAAGACAAGGCGTTTTGTCCGAAAGAGAGATGATAAGTCGCGAAGAAATCCTCATCGAAAACTATTGCAAACTCATAGACATAGAGGGGACGACGACGGCGGATATGGCAAAAAGAGATATCCTGCCCGCAATCAGAAATTACGTAAAATTCCTTGCCGACAGCGAAATTTCAATGCGCGCGATAGGAATAAATACGGACGACAAAGAGTGTAAAAAACTCTATTCTCTCCTATCCGCCGCAAACGAAAAACTCGACGTGCTGAATGCGGAAATAGCAAAAGCGAAATCCCTTTCCGCAGGACGAGAAAAAGGAGAGTTTTATCGCGACCGCGTAATCCCCGCGATGAACGAATTGCGCGAAGTCGCGGACGAAGCGGAAAGGCTGACAGCAAAATCTTACTGGCCTTTCCCCGACTACGGCGACCTAATGTTTTCTATCAAATAAAATCGCAAGTCAAATCTGTTTCATAAAAAAACGCACTGCCCGATAAGCAGTGCGTTTTTATTCGGTGATTTTATTCAGTCATCTTTTTGAAATAGTCCAGATACGCCGCGACTTTTTCCTCCGCAGAGGTGCGCTCCACCGCAGACGACGCCGCGTAAATTTTGAGTTTCGGCTCGGTGCCGCTCGGACGCACGCATATCCAATCCCCGTTGTCAAGATGAAGTTTGAGTGCGTTGGTTTTGGGGAGAGTTATATCCGCTTTCGTGCCGTCGGGATAAGTGGTTTTGCGCAAGACGTAGTCGTCCGTCGACAGCACTTTCGTGCCGCAAACTTCGAAATATGCGGTCGCACGCATCTTTTCCATAATGCCTTTCATCTTATCCATGCCGTCCAATCCGGGGAAAGTTATGGATATGGTCTTTTCCACAAAATATCCGAATTTTTTGAAAATCTCTTGCAACACTCCGTACACGCTCATGCCCTTGCTTTCGTAGTAGCAAGTCATTTCCGCAAACATCATCGCCGCAACGACGGCGTCTTTATCTCTTGCGTGCGTGCCGACAAGAGAGCCGTAACTCTCCTCGAATCCGAAAACGTAGGTATATTCCCCCGTTTCCGCCCACTTCGTCATCAACTCGCCGATGAATTTGAATCCCGTGAGGACGTCGAAGGTTTCCACTCCGTAACTTGCGGCAAGTTTTCTTGCAAGTTCGGTGGTGACTATGGTCTTGACGATTGCGCCGTTAGCGGGAAGAGTGCCGCTTTCTGATTTTCTTCTCATTATGTAGTCGGCAAGAAGTACGCCTATTTGATTGCCCGTGAGCAAAACGAATTTACCCTCGTAATCTCTGACCGCAATTCCCATGCGGTCTGCGTCGGGGTCGGTGCCGATGACTATATCGCTTCCTATTTCATTCGCAAGTTCAACGCCCATAGCAAGGGTATCCGCCTCTTCGGGATTGGGCACTCTTACGGTGCCGAACTCCGTATCGGGTTGCGCTTGCTCGGGGACGACGCTGACTGCAATTCCCATTCTTGAAAGGATAGACGTGACGGGCATAAAGCCGCTTCCGTGAACAGGAGTGTATACGATTTTGACCTTTCCGCCGTATTCTTTCACCGCGTCGGGGGACAGCGCGACGGATTCGATTGCCTTGAAATATTCCTCGTCCACGTCCTTGCCGATTATGGTGATATAGTCGTCTATATGCAGGTTGTTTTTGCCTTTTATACTTCCGCTGTCCATAGAGGTCATAGCCTCTCTAATGCCGAAATAGGGAGTTGAAGATATAAATTCGACCACTTTATCCGTCGCTTCGGGCGACATTTGCGCTCCGTCCTCTCCGTAGACTTTGTATCCGTTGTAGATTTTAGGGTTGTGACTTGCGGTAATCATAATGCCGCAAATCGCGCCGAGATATCGTATTGCAAACGAACAAACGGGAACGGGACGGACGTCTTCGAACAGCCAAACTTTTATGCCGTTTGCGGACAACACCTTTGCCGCTGCCACCGCAAATTCACTGCTATACTTTCTCGTGTCGTAAGATATCACGACGCCCTTGTCCATACTCTCTCTGCCGAGAGTTGCGATGTAATCCGCAAGTCCTTTGGTCGCGCGTTTGACGGTGTAGACGTTCATTCTGTTCGTGCCGAGGTCGATGATTCCCCTCATGCCCGCCGTGCCGAATTCGAGGGGACCGTAAAACGCTTCTTTCTTTTCGTTTTCGGAAAGGGACATGAGCCTTGCTCTATCCTTTTCGTCGATTTCGCGAGAGGATAGCCATTCGTTGAAATTGTCAATATAACTCATCGTTTACGCAGGCGCGTGCCTGCACTCCTTATGTTATCCGTAATATTATAACGCACTCCCTTGCTCCGTGTCAATATGCGTATCTTCGGCAGTGCCCCTCAAAATTATCCGCTTTTGCGGAGCGTAGGTATCCGACCTTATCAGCGTCCTAACTACTTTGCCGTCCTCTATATATTCGAGATAGCCTTTTGATTTAAGCCCCGCGTGCCCGTAGGTATCCACGCTTTCCGTCCCCGACGGCATGGTTGCGTCGTCCACGTAGACGGTTTCGTTGGGAATGGTTTCCACCGTTTCGGATATTCTCCTTATCTTTCTTCCCGCAACGCCGTAGACGTCGCATTTGACGTACTTCCCGTCCGCACTCATCTTTATCGTAACGGGAGCGGACAACGTGTTGACGAATCTGAAATCGCTCCCGCTCGACACCATAGCGTCGAAGGACGGGGACACGTATGACACGGACAGCGAATGAGGACTAACCCTCGTCACCGTCATATCCGCAAGCAACACCGCGTTATAAAGAGTGCTCGACACCTGACAAACTCCCCCGCCCGTTCCCTCGACGAATTCTCCGTCCTTGATGATAAACGCGCTTTTGAATCCGCGCGCCTCTTTTCTTTCTCCGACGACGGCGTTGAAAGAAAACTCTTCTTCGGGATACAGCACCGTGCCGTCTATAAACGAGCACGCAAGCGCAACGTTGTGTTTGCGGTTTAGAGAACTTTCTCCGTAGTAGGTTGAAAAAGTCGCGATAAGTCCGACTTTCGGGGTTTCTGCGATTGCGATTTCCGTCTTTGCGTCCATATTGCAATATATGCAGGCGGCAAGAAAAAGAAACGCAATCGCGCGTAATCCGTTTTTGAAAAGATATGAAAAGCGCATACCGTTAGTATGCGCCGAGAAGAGAGGTTTACTCTATATTTTGATTTTGAGTGCGCGTGCGGTGCGCGAGTCCAACTCCACTTGAAAATGCTTGTCCTCGTATCCGTGATAGTCGCTGCCGCCCGTAGGAATGAGGTGGAGTCTGTTTGCAAGTCGAATAAGATCCGCTTCATCCTGCCCCGTATGGCGAGGATAATACGCCTCGATGCCGTCGAGCCCGAATCTTTTCAACCCCTCCGCAAGCAAAGGAAGTCGCTTGTCGAGAAGGTATTTTTTCGGATGCGCGATAGAGGATATTCCGCCGTACTTCTTTATGAGTTTCACCGCCTCGAGAGGAGTGGTTCTTTTTATCTCGGTGAACACCTTTCCGTTTGGACCGAGGTATCTCTCGAAAGCGTCGTTAACGTCGCGGACGTAACCTCTGTCAAGCATCGCTTTCGCTATATTCAATCTTCCGATTCCCTCAGCCGTCGGGTCTATGCCCGTATCTATGCCGAGCGCGGAAAGTTTGTCGAGGATTATCGCGTTGCGTTCCTTTCTTAAAGCCTTGATTTTTTCGAGTTCTTCGCAAAACGCGGGGTTTTTGTAGTCGATATTGTATCCTAAAATATGTATTTCGCAATTTGAGAACGCCGAAATCTCTATCCCGGGCAAGACTAAAACGCCGAGCCTGCGCCCTGCAAGGATGCCTTCGTCCAAGCCGTTCACGGTGTCGTGGTCGGTTATGGCGATGGCTTTAAGACCGCTTTCTTTTGCCCAACCCACTATCTCGGTCGGCGTCAAAAGTCCGTCGCTTGCGGTCGTGTGTAAATGCAAATCAACCTTCATCGTTATCCTCGTAATTCGCCGCGGGCAATGCGTCGACGGCAGGGTTCAATTCTTTCTCGTTTTGGTCGGCGTAAGTGCTGACCTTGTCCAGTTTTTTGCGGATTTTTTCCGTTCTGTCTTCCGCGTTTGCAATGGTGGTTTGGACGGCGGCGAGTTTGTCCCCCGTCTTTCTCAAAAGGTCGCTGAAAGTTTCGAAATCCTTGTTGAAACTGTGCATGAGTTTGACGATTTCAGAACTGCGTTTTTCAATCGCGACGCTCTTGAATCCTATCTGCAAACTGTTGAGAAGTGCGGCAAGCGTCGTGGGTCCGCATACGACTATGCGATATTTCGTTTGCATTTCTTCCACAAGCCCTTCGCGCTTTATGATTTCCGCATACAAACTCTCGGTCGGCAAATACATGATTGCAAAATCCGTCGTCTTCGGAGGCTTGACGTATTTATCTCTTATGCTCATAGCCTCGTGCTTAATCACGTTTGAAAGAGCCTTTGCCGCTTGTTCCGTCCCATCGACGTCCCCTCTTTCGGACGCTTCGATAAGGCGCGCGTAGTCTTCGTACGGGAATTTCGCGTCGATGGGCAACAACACTTCTCCGTCCCCCTTGCCGGGCATCTTGATGACGAAATCCACAGCGTCTTCGCTGTTTCTCGTGAGTCGCACCTGCTTTGCGTATTGCTCGGGAATGAGAATTTGTTGGAGCAAACTATCAAGAGCGACTTCTCCCCAAGTGCCTCTCGTTTTGACGTTTTTGAAAATCTTGTTGAGGTCGTTGACGCCGGTTTGAAGATTTTGCAATTCCCCAAAAGTACGATTGATTTCTTCAAGCCTGTCGTTGACGATTTTGAAAGATTGATTGAATCTTTGTTCGAGAGTCGAGGACAGTTTTTCGTCCACGGTCAAACGCATTTTTTCGAGTTGCTCCGCATTATCCCTGCGCACCGCCTCAAGACTTGCGTTGCTTGCCTTGCGCACTTCTTCGAGATTTCTTGCGTTATCCTCTTTTATTGCGACGAGGTTTGCCGTGTTTTCAGACTTTATCGCAACGAGATTTGCGGTGTTTTCCGCTTTCAATTCGTCGAGTTTTTTGAGATATTCGGTTTTGGTTTCGTCGAGTTTTCTGTCGACGTTCAAAATGAACTTATCCACTCTTTCCGTCATTTCCCTCGTCGCGCCCGCTTGTGCGTTAACCGCACCCGTCAACATTCCGTTTTCCATGCGGACGGTGTCCGAAACACTCTTTTCGATATCCTTTTTCATGGATTCGACGTCCGTCGTTTCGTTTTTTTTCTTTGAAGATGAAATCACGAAAACAAGCGTCGCCGCGCTCGTCAAAATCGCTATCGCCGAAAGTACGTATAATATAGTCATTTGTTTCTCCTTTTTTCAAGATACGCAAGCGCCTTATCTCTGTCGAGCAAAGTGGGATTCATCACGGTCGCGCGCCACAAATCGTAAAGCGCAATGCCTCTTGCCTTATCTTCAAACCCGAGCGAAACGAGGTCGTTGCCGTTCACGGGCAAATCCTTTATTGCAACGGGAAGTTTTTCGTCTATTATTCTACGATAGGTTTCGCGCACCCTGTTTCTTTCGAGCGGTGCGCCTTTTGCGCCTATCGAATCGCAATCTTTTAGGTCGGCAAGGTCGCTTGCTATCGCAAAATTCTCCGCCACGAACCAAGCCATTTTGCCCTCTTTCATATCGCCGTTTATGTCGACCATATGATTAAATATCAAATCTTTTATCCTCTTCACTTTTGCCTTCGGCATTTTGAGTGCGTTCAATCTGTTTTCGGCAAGGGACGCACCGACGACTGCGTGCGCGTGCATATTTCCGTACGCGTCCATACAAGGTCGTTTGCCGACGTCGTGCAATAGGCAAGCCCAGCGAATTGACGGCGGGGACACCCTATAGCACTCTATCGAATGACGATAGGCGTCGTAAAGATGATATTTTACGGGTTGCGCAAGCCCTTTGAGTGCGGCGAGTTCGGGAAGGAGCATATCCACAAGTCCCAACTCGTCGAGGAGTTCTACCCCGCGCACGTGCGCGTCTTTCAAATTAAATTCGGGATGCGCCGTATCCGCAACGAGAATTTTGTCGAGTTCTGAAAGTATCCTTTCGGTCGCGATATCTTTTACATATGGTGCGTACTTTTTTGCGACCTCGAAAGTCTTTTCCTCTATCTCGAAACCGAGTTCGCAAGCAAAACGCACGAGCCGCAAAATCCTATGTCCGTCCGCCGAAAAAACTTTTTCGGGGTCGTCCACGGTCGCGACTATTTTGTTTTCCACGTCTTTCACTCTACCGAGAACGTCCACGATTTCATCGGTCAGCGGATTGAGATAAATCGCGTTGCATCCGAAGTCGCGACGTAATGCGTCAAGGCGCATATCGGTAGTAAAAGTCACGCCGTCGGGGGTATGCGTTCCGCTGCCGTCAGGATAACTATCCGTCCTGAAAGTCGTGTATTCCGCGGTGAATCCGCGGGATTTTATTATCACCGTTCCCACCCGTAGATTTTTGTCCAAAACTTCAAAATCAGAGTTTAACAGCACGGTTTTGAGTTCTTTAACCGTGAGTTCGGAGCAAACGTCCACGTCGTGGCTTTCTATTCCGAGCAATCCGTCGCGGACGTATCCGCCCACTGCGTACAGCGGTCTATTCTCGGGGAAAAGCCTTGCAAGTTCGGTGAGTTTTTTCTTATTAACCACCGTATACCTCGGGGGAAAGAATACATACGTCGGGAAGATTGCGATACTTTTGATTGTAATCAAGTCCGCATCCCACGACGAATTCGTTGGGCACTTCGAAGCCCACGTAGTCGCCTTTGAGTTCCACTTTTCTTCTGGACGGCTTGTCGAGCAAGGAGCATAGTTTAATTGACGCGGGCTCTCTTGCTTCTAACAGTCGTTTGAGATAAACAAGCGTGGTCCCCGTGTCGATGATATCCTCGACGATGATGAGGTGTCTGCCCTTGACGGGAGAGGACAAGTCTTTGACGAGTTTGACTTCACCCGACGTGGAAGTGCCGCCGCCGTAACTGGACGCCGCTATAAAATCGCAATCCACGTTGCTGCCCGTCAAATGACGGAACAAGTCCGCAAAGAACACCACCGCTCCGCGCAACGTCACGACGAGGGTGTATTCCTTGCCCTCGTAATCGCGGTTAATTTGTTCTGCGATTTCTTTCACTCTTCTTTCGATGTCTTCTCTTTTGATGAGGACCTTTGCAATGTCTTTTCCGTACTCCATAATTTATTTCCTTTAGTTTGATTCGTTATCGTAAGGGGTGATTTTCAGTATGCGGACGGAGGATTCCGCGACCGCAACAGAGGATGATATTTCCACCCCGACCACAAACAATATATCCTTTCCGCAGGCGCAAACGACAAGGTCTTTACGTTTACGCAACGGATACTTTTTATCCGTCAAAAAATCACCGAGGTTTTTAGTGCCGCCGCCGAATTTTTTGATTTTGTCCCCTTCTCGTATTCTTCTCAAAACCGCACCGTCGGGGATAGAATCCAAGTCTATATAAAGCGTGCCTTGTTCCTTTTCATAGCACTCCGCCTTTTCGCAACGGATTATTCCTTCCACGCTTTCTCCGTCAAAGGGAATTTCGAAGTCTTCGCTTTCGCACTCTATCGAAAAAACGATATCTTCCCCGTCTTTATGAGCAGTCAATCCGTGAGGAAGACAAATTTTCTTGCCGTTTTCCGCCGTCACAAGGGATAACACGAGCGGATAATGTCTTTCCTCGAAATCCTGTTTCACGCCGAGTGCGTCGCAAATTTGTTTTATCCGTCTTTTGCAAAGTATTCCGCCGTCGGCATCGGATACGGGCAATCTTCCCTCTCCGTTTTTTATCTCGACTTCGGGGAGCATGCTCAATAAAAATTCGTCCGTTTCTCTTGCAGACCTAACAAGCCTTGCAACCGTTTCGTCAAGGGATGGGAAACGCCCTCTCATTTTCGACAATTCCGCGCGGATGAAGTTTCTCGTATACGTCGTGTCCGAATTGCTCTCGTCCTCGACGTAAGGTATCGCATTTTTCTCGACGTATTCGTCTATCTCCGCCCTCGTGTAGCGTAGAAGAGGTCTTATATATCCGCCGCTCACTTCGCTCATCCCTTTAAGTCCCGAAATTCCCGTACCTCGCAATATGCGCATAAACACCGTTTCGGTCTGATCGGACGCATGGTGCGCAAGGGCGACGTAGTCGCAATCCCCGTTCTCCAAAATTTTGTCGAAGTAGGCGTATCGAAGTTCGCGTCCCGCTTGTTCTATCGTCAAGCCGTTTCCCTTTGCGTAGCGCGGGCAATCGAGATGAATAATTTGCACACTAACTTTGTGACTATCGCACCAGTCCTTCACAAACGCGCTGTCCGCGACAGACTTATCCCCTCTTATTCCGTGTTCGAAGTTGACGACGAAAAAATCCGCCCCCGCTTCGAGCAGTAAATGCGCCAACGCCATAGAATCCCTTCCTCCCGAAAGGGCAAGGGCTATGCGCTTGTTTTCAATATAGGGTGCGTCGAGGGAAAGACTTCTCATACTATAAGTATAGCACAAACAAAAAATTTGTCTATGACAAATTACGCGCATACGTATGCGGGATTTATTAGACCGCAACCAACCTCATCGCCATGACCGTACAATCGTCCGTCGCACCCTTTTTGAGCGCGTCCGCCAATATGCCGTCCGCAAGCGATTGCGGGTTTGCGGTGTCCAATCTTTCAACCACGTCTATAACGCCGCTCTCTCCGAGCACGTCGGATACGCCGTCCGTCGCACACACCAACATATCCCCGTCGTAGAGTTGATATCTTGCCGTTGCGGGCGTGATTTTGTCCACGATACCGACGGGCGGATTTGACGATTTGACCACTTCAACACTGCTTTTGCGTATGATAAACCCCGAAGTTGCGCCCATTTTGATTATATCCACGCCTCCGTCCGACGTGTCTATTATCGCTATGTCGAGAGCGGAAAAACTCTCGTCGTCGCCAAGGCTTAACAGTTTGTTCACAAGGGATAAAATTATATTGTCGTCAAACCCCGCGCGATAAAAATTCTCTATCATAGACACCGCGCCGTTTGCCGTCGCGCGCGCCTTTTCTCCGCTCCCCATCCCGTCGCAAAGCGCGAATATCCTCTTCGTGAGCGATGGAGATAAAACCGCCTTGACGTCCCCGCTGACCTCTTCGCCGTCCCTGCATTTTTCCGCAAATCCGTACGCAACTTCGAATATGGGCGCCGCTACGAGGTGCACCGTTTTCTCCTCTCCTTTCCTTTCGACGCCGTCTATCGCAAAGCGAGTTTTCAAACACCTCGACACGATTCGAGGCAACACCGCTTTATCCGCGTCACAATCGCGCACGGTGAGAGCGACCTTTGCATCCTCCCCCTCACCCGCAACTATAATTTGACTTGCAACGACGTTGTGTTTCAGAAGTTCGGCGCCTATCCTTTCCTCGTATTCACCGCCGAAAGATAGGTTTTTCCCACATTCAGTCGAAAGAGAATCCAAAACCAGCGCCATTCCCGCAAACTGCTCGGACATAATTTTTTTCGTGTTGACGACGTCCCCGACGCATGCGATTTTCGCGCGATACGAATCCCCCGCATTGTTGACCACTCCTATCAAATTGTGCGCTTTTATGCAACTCGAAGTTATAAAAGTAGGCACGTCCAAAATGGTTGCTTTTCCTCTCCCCAGCGTCGCTTCCGCAAGCGGCTCTATGACGGAAGAGGTGTCCCCGCCGAGAGCGGAAAAACACTTCGGATGCTCGGGGCATTTTCCGCAATAATTCCTTGCAACTTCGCTTGCAAGTCGTTGCGGAGTGTACGGATTCACTGCGTTGTCTTTGACTTCGAGGGACGCCGCCATATCCGCAAACACCTCGCCGACGGAAGACAACTTTTCGGCAAGTGCGCCTCTGTCGCGATTCACCACAGAGCAAAGTACGCTTGCCCTATCCTCTACGTTAGGCACAAATCTACTCCTTATGGACGACGGCAATATTGAAAACGCCAATCCGCCCGCCGCAAGCAGCACCGCTCCCTGCCAACAACCCGCTTCGAGCAGCCAAAAAAACAACTCGATTACGCATATCGCAAGAGCGGATACGTATCTTCCGAAAACTCCGAGCGCACACGCCGAAAAGGACAGCGCCACAAACTCCGCTATCGGCAAAACGCTCCCCGTAGACAGGGATGCGCCCACCCCGAATAATATCCCCGAAATCAACGCTCCGCTCGTCCTTCCCGCACTCGAAAAAGACAACGCGACGAACGGGAAAAGAAGATATACAAGAGAAAATCCATAGACCGTAACGCCCCTTGCGGCATACGCCGTAGCGACCGCAAATAAACACAAGCAAATCTTCTCGTCAAGCGTAAATCGGCACTTAAAACCCCGAATTAGTATTGCATAACCTGCGATTGTGCAACAAATCGCAGAAACGACGCAGGTCACCGCCACTGCACATATCGTTTGTATTTCGCCACCGAAAACCGCCGTGCAAACGCATTTCGGAATCATGCCGAGAAACGCCGATAAGACTATCGCGGATATCGCGACGTTGCGTCTTATCTTCCAATATACGAAATACAAAACAAAGAAAACAAGACAGGGCGATGCAAGATACAAAAGCACCCACCAAGAGTCTATGAATACGCACCCCGCGACTATAAACAGCGGTGCGACCACGGCAAGATTTTGCCTTGCATACACTAGTCCCGAAAGAAAGCCGAGCGCAAGCGCAAAGCCGAAATCCCCGGCCGAGAAAAACAGCAGCATAAACAAAAATTCAACGACGTATCTGACCGCCGTTTCGGGAGAAATGAAAAACGTCCTTTCTCTCTTCGTCCGACGGCGCGGCAAAATCAACTTCTTCATAACCGCATAATAGCAACAAAAAATCGCGCATCCTTTCGGTTGCGCGACTTATTTTGTCGTACGGTTTTGTTTCTTGACGAATTACTTTTCTTCGTCCATCATCTTTTTCAATAGGTCGCTGTATCCGCCGCTTCCGTGCTGTACGCACCTCGACACCCTCGACAGCGTCGCCGACGAAATATCCGTCTGCTCTATGACTTGATTGTAGGTGTCACCCTCTATGAGCAACTGTGCGCTATGCACTCTCTGCTCCATCTTCTCAACTTCTTGAAACGTGCATAAGTCCTCGAAAAACACGCGAAACTCTTCTTCGCTTTTCAGTCTTGCAAGTACTTGATATAAATTCAGCATACTCCACCTCTTATCTGCTCATTATAATATCACTTTTCCTCCCCTCTTGTAAAGTCCCTATCCGTTTTTGCTCTCAAAAAACGCTCACCAAAATAGCACCACCCCATCTTACTCACGATTTCCCATAGAATCATCCACCATTCATCCCCTTCCGCTAATAAAAATCTGTCAGACTATCCAATGGTTTCGTGTTACAGGTGAAAATAAAATGGACCTTGAGAAATCAAAGTTCGTTTTCTTTTTTTACAAGGGACTGCCGCTCTAATTATTTTTCATTAATTGGTCTATCGTCAAATTATCCCATTTGCCATCATAGAATTTATCTATAAGCTTTTTGTATAATGCTTTATTTTTCTCGTCTACGATATAAAATAACGTCAAAGAGGAACGAAGTTTCTTTGAATCGGTTTCGCCGAGAACATAAACTATATTTTTATTTTGAAGGTTTTCTAAGGCATTGCAACACTCAATATACCTATCATACAAGACAGAATTGTCGCAATAAGCTTTTGCCTCTTCCGCATTCTCGATTCCATAATATTGAGCATATCCGCTTCTCCCTAAAGATCGTAATTGCGGGAAAATATACCACATCCAATGGCTGACTTTCTTGCCGTTACGAAGTTCTTTTAATGCCTGCTCATAATCATTTTTTTGTGCTTCTATAAATCTTTCGATCGGATATTTACCCATCATCTTTAACCCCTAGAATATTGTAATAATGTAAATTTTTTCTCCCATCATATCAAAACCAATGCTCCTCTACGGCTTTCGCATCTCATAGTTTTCAATTTTTATCCATTATAATACTTACGCGCATTAATAGTCAATAACGAAATATTCTTGCACCGCTTTTAGATTGTTACAACATTATCTAGCCACGGAATGCGTTTAAAATAATTGACAACGTCCGCGCACTGTGATATCATTCTTTAACAAGCGAAATCCTATACCTTTTCGTTTCAGCGTTTTGGAGAAGTACCCAAGAGGCCGAAGGGGCTCCCCTGCTAAGGGAGTAGTACGAGAGAATCGTAGCCAGGGTTCAAATCCCTGCTTCTCCGCCAACGAACCGCAAATTTCCCACTAAATAGTAGGGTTTTGCGGTTTTTATTTTGCCCTGCTTCTTTATTTTATTTCTCGACTATAAGTACTTTTTACCCTCTTATTTAGTATTTCAATTTGTTTTTCTTCGTGGTCGGAATTGCAGTGTGTATACACTCCGAGTGTTATGGCAACATCCGTATGTCCGCACCACTTGGAAATCGTTTTTTCATCAATGCCCATTTCATAGCACCTAGTCGCAAAAGTATGACGCAACGAATGTATTTTTATGGGCTTTTTGTCAAGCCCTGCGTCAATCAATATGTTCGACATATGACGATATGCGTTTGCTTCGTTCAAAACAAAAAGCCGTGTGAGTTTATCAAGCACTTTGACAAGAAATTTCGTCTAGTACACGCTCCTTCTCTAATACTAATTACTAATGCCAATTATTCTCTATGGCCTATAAAACACAACAACCTTTTTCTTCCAATATCAAAATACTCACAAATTCCCATCTTATATCAAAGTATATTGCAATTAAGTTCTTTTAATTGCTATTATGAGAAGA
>CAZRHE010000014.1:0-38866 GCA_964599875.1 uncultured Bacteroidaceae bacterium | reverse complement strand
GGTGACACTTTCTCTTTCGTCTAATAATTCATATAAACATATGTCAGGGTGTTTATAAACACCTCTTTATTACCACGATTAAGTGCAAATTGCAAGTTAAAGGGGTATATTTTGCAAAAAGTTAATTTTTTACCCCCTTAAATGCCGTTTTTGTAAAAACATAACGAAATATATTATTTTTTGTAGAATTATATATAGAATATTTTCCTCGGTTTTTATTGCCTTTCGTGGTGTCGTAGTTGTGCAAGTAGGCAAACGTTGAGTGCATCGAAAATGCGTGCAATAGTCAAATAAAAAGGCGAAACATTGATATTGGTATTAAATTGGTATTAACGAAAATAGTACCCCCGCAAATAGAAAAACCACAACATGTTGTGGTTTTTGGTGTTCCCGGCGGGAATCGAACCCACATCAGAGCTTTAGGAGAGCCCCGTTCTATCCGTTGAACTACGGAAACACGCTTGCTTATTTTTTTGAGAAAATAAACGAAAAAATCTTAATTGAACGATTGAATGAAAGTATTATAGCACACAAAATCGCGACGTTCAACTATATACGATAAATTGGCGGGGAGCGGAATTTATGAGGGTGGATTTAGGAAAATAAAAGTGGCGTAGCATTGTCGCTACGCCACGGATGATTTATTTTGGTTATTTGGTCGTGAAGGTAAGCACGGGATAGGAGCCGTCCGAGATTATCCAAGTGAGGGAATCGGGGTCGGATGCGTTGCCGTCCACGTTCAAATTGAGGTTGGTGTTCACCCAAGTTTCGGTTTTTATGGTTGCTTCTGCGTCGTTGACTTTGTACGTGCCGCTGATTTCTTCCGCAGTGAAGTCGTTTCCGTTGAGTTTGAGGGAAGAGGAGGTGTAGTTGAAGTTTTTGACTACGCTCGCCTCGTCGTGCGCGCCGTGTACGATATTGACAAACGCATTGTTTTCTAAGGCGGTTACGTTGACATCGACGGATGCAAACGAATATCCCACAAGTCCGCCGGTGCCGTTTGTTTCGCCTGCTTTGTTATCGCCGACGATTCCGCCTGCATACGCTTTGCCTGCGGTGGATTTTGCATTGACGACCGCTTTTTTGATTACGGTGTATCTGATAGATGCGTTGTTGTTGCCGTAGTTTACGTTGGAGCCGACAAGTCCGCCTGCATAGACCGCCGTGCCTGCAGCGGCGTTTATGTTTATGCTGTTTGCGGTGAGGTGGGTTATTATGCTGCTCGAACGGCCGTATGCGCCGCCTACGTATGCGTGTCCGACTGCATTTGCTGTTACAGTTACATCGTCGAGAGCGATTTCGGTGGTGGTGCAGTTTGCGATGCTGCCTGCGATTCCACCCGCATATGCGACGGAGGAGTTGTTGTCAGTCGTTGCGAAAAGGGAGATTTTGCCGACTTTGCATTGTTTAATCGAGCCGGATTCGAATTTGCCCGCGATGCCGCCCACGTAAGCGGTGTTTGCCGCGGATACGGAGATTTCAGCCGCATAGTCCGTTCCGCCGACGACGGAAGATGTTGCTATCGCGCCGTTGTTTTCACCGACAAGTCCGCCTGCGGTGACGATTTTGCCGCCAACGGAAATGCTCGAAGTCGCAGTGCAATCGGTTATGGTTGCGCCGTTTTTCGCGATAAGTCCGCCGACTACGATTCCCGCACTTTCACTTGACGAGAAGTCTACGGAAAGGGTGGAGTTGACTTTTATGATAGAGCCTTTTGCGTCTACGGCAAGCGCACCGATATTCACGCCGTCTTCCGCATTAAATTCTGTTGCGGAGAGGGATGCGTTTATATTGAGATTGCATATCGTGCCGTTTACGTATCCGAGAAGGGAGAAATCCGCGCCGTTTGCAGTCGCGACGTAGGTTATCGTATGGTTTTTGCCGTCGAAAAGTCCGCAGTAGACGTGGTCCTTATCAAAAGGCGCGCTCCATTCTCCGAGGTTTATATCCGCTTCGAGAGTGATGAACGCGGACAAAGTTTCGGGGTCGGTGCCGTCTATTGCTTTGAAGTCGTCCGCGGATTTGACGATTATATTTTTCGTCCAATTTGCGGTGAGTTCGAATATTCCGTTGATTGCCATGGAGTGATTGATTTGAACGCCCTTGCTTGCGGAATCAACGTAGAAAGACATGGTTTTTTTCACTTTTTCGCCGTCCGTCAATACGTATTCGCCGTCTTTAACTTCGTTATAAGTCCAGTTGCCGAAACGATATCCGTCTCTCGTGGGAGATTCAGGAGCGGTCAGATAGTCGCCGTCCTTAATGGTCGTGCCGCTCGTGATTAGGCTCGCGTTGTCCGCGCCGCCCAAGTAGGACACGATGACGTCTTTTAGAGAAGAGTGCCACATGGCGTAGATATTCTTTGCTTCGTCGTAATTGTATGCGTTAATAAGTTCGACAGTCTTCACTGTAGAGCCTTTTTCCAGACGTTGAGAGAGTTGAACGATTTCGTCGCCCTCATAACAATACCAATACACGAAGTAGTCGTCCTCGATTGAAGTCGTGGGGACGGGGAGGGTAAGTCTTGTGGACGAGTTGGATTCCTGATAAGACGTAGTGAGTGCGACGGTGCGTTGTCCGTCCGTGGTGGTGACGAGAGAAGCGTCGCCGTCTTTGAGGTCTACGCTGTCGCCGTAGTATTCGGCGGCGGTCTTGTCGCCGATATCCTTGATATTGGATTTGATTTTCTCATCCGTAAGATAGCCGACATTGGAGAAAGTTTTCGCTTTCCAAGAGGCGTTTATGGTGACGTTGCTCGTCACGGTGTAGGTGTCGAAATTTACCGCGGTGCCGTCCGAAAGAATCCATTCCACGAAGTCGTATCCGCGCTTGGTGGGGGTGACGGAGGGCTTTGCTATGGTCTGACCGTATTCGACGCCTACGAGATTTTGGTCGGATACCGAAGTGCCGCCGTTTGAATCGAAGGTTACCGAGAAAGTAACGGGGGTGAGTTCCGAGGGATTAGACGGAGTGACGTCGTCGGGTTCGGGCGCGGAAGTGCCGTCGTTGCATGCGACGAAAAGTGCCGCCGCAAGAAGGAGTACGGTTATGAGAATAATCGCGTTCTTTTTCATATTGCGTTTCCTTTGAATATTCGTTTGTTGCCTCACGGCTTATTTAGTATATACGATTATACCATTTATAAAATTAATTTCAATTAAAAAATGCGCGCGCACGAAAAATATAGGAATGATTTTGCGATTTTTCGACGAAATTCGTTCTTTTTCGTCCGTTCCGAGCGGAAATGCGGGGGATAAGTTAAGAGTTGCGTTTTTCGGCGTTTGTGATATAATCTTGTCGTAGACTCCGTTTAGGCGGCGGATATAATCTCGTTTGGAGAATGAATATGGCTAAATTCGATATCGAACTTGTCGGCAAAATCGGCTCGATGGCACTCGTGGACAGAGTCAACGGCGACCTTAACTATAACGTTATCGCCCGTCTTTCGCGCGAACTTCGTCCAGGCTACGTGTGGGTGACTTCGGGCGCGGTCGAAATCGGCAAAATCGATTACTATCACCGCAACGGCGAATATCTCGACGGAGAGGACGAGGATAACAAGACGGACTACGCCGCACAAGGACAAACCATCCTTATGCAGACTTATCGCCAATTCGTGGATAGCAGTTACAGCCTGCGTCAAATTCTTGTCGAGCATCAGCACTTCAACGACGAAGAGAAGAGAAAACATTTGTTCGAACTCATCACGCGTTGTCCCGCGCAAAACGCGATACCTATCATCAACTACAACGACGCCGTGTCCAACGAGGAAAACCGCAAGTTTGAAATTCTCCATATAAGAGAGAGAATAGGCAGGGCGATAGAGTGTGTGGATAACGACGAAACCGCAAGTCAAATCGCTTGCCTCGTCAAGTGCAAAACCTTGCTCATTTTGTCCTCGACGGACGGGATTTATCTGCAAGCAAACAAGCCCGAAAGCATCGTGAGAAACGTGAGCGGAAAGGATATATACGAACTCATCGACAACGTGGACGAACTCAAAACGCATTGCTCGGGTGCGTCGAGAGTGGGCGCGCACGGTGCGTTTGCAAAACTCGAATACGTCAAAGAACCTCTCAAAAACGGCACGACGGTGTATATCGCAAACAGCAAATATTCAATCCGCGACATTCTTGACGGCAACGCACCCTCTACGAGAATAGGTCTGTAAGTCAAACGAAACGTATTAAAAGGCGGTGCAAAACGCACCGCCTTTTCTATGGATTCACGTCTTGAAATATATGAAATTATCGCAGTGCACGACACGGATTAACATATGCGGATATGCGAATATAAGGTGAATTTTATGATTGAAAATAAGGGCATATGAGCATATGAATTCCTGCAAAATCAACGGATGACGATATGCGCATAAAAAAAAGACGCCCGCTTTCGCGGACGTCCTTTTAAGGGGAGATTATGTTTTTCGTTGGTACGAAAACTAATTCTATTGTTTGCAATTCAAGGTGTTTATATGCTGATTTGTGCAGATAAAGTGCTTGTTTTGCGATTTTCTTATTTCGATTCCATAACGATGACCGAGAGGGGATTGATGTCTTCGCCGTTCTTGCTCATCTCAAAGTGCAGGTGCGCGCCGTCAAGACTTTCTTTCGCCATGCTGGTGGACGTGGTGCCGATGGTTTGTCCTTTCGTCACCTTGTCTCCCTTTTTCACAGAGAGAGTTTCGGAGAGAGAATAGTAGCGGGATTCATAGTTTTCGTCGTGGCTGATAACGACGTAATATCCGTTGAGGGTGTCGTATCCCGTTTCCTTGACCGTGCCGTCCGCTACCGCCAAAACTTTTCCGTCCGCAGGTGCAAAGTCCATTCCGAGGTGGGTGGAGAATTGTCCGAGGGTTTGATTCCAAGCAAGTGCGGTTTCACTGTAATCAAGACTTTGAGCGCCGCTACAAGGCGCGGAGAAAGTCAAGGTTTTCACCGTAGGCGTGGGGTCTTCGGGTTTGACGACGGGCGTGTTGTCTTGATTTCCGCCGTTGTCGTCGGGTTTCACTACGGGCTCGTCCGTTACGTTTCCGTCGGGTGCGGATACGGTAGGGGTTACCTCTCCGCCGAAATTGCCCGTCGCCGCCAGTGCGATAACCGTTGCCACCGACGCGATCGTGAGCAAAATCATAAGATACATTGCATTTCTTTTCAAAAAGCCGCCGAATCGTTTGACGGCAACTGTCGTTTTACTCATTGTGTTACCTCCGTTGGCTTGATTATTGACAGAGAAATCGCGGATTATACCGAAAATCAAAAAAATATTCTCCCGAATTTTCGTTTGTTTGTTGACGGCGCGGGAAATAGATTTATAATGACAATATGGACTATAACAAGAGTATGTATGCATTTATGCGCGCCTACCGCGAAAAAAACGACGAAATCGCCGTCGTTCGCGGCTGCCTGAAAACTTCCTTTTCTTCTCTTGACAAGGAAATCCGTAGGGTAGCGGCAGGGCTTTATCGTTTGGGAGTGCGAAAGGGGGACGTTGTTATGTGCGCACTCCCCAATATCGAACAAGCGGTGTCCTTACTGTATGCGACGTCTCTTATCGGCGGTATTTTTTCCCCCGTGCATCCGTTGCTTGCAAAATCCGAATTTCAAAAGGAAGTAGGGTTGCAACGTCCGAAAGTGCTCGTCGTGTCCGACGTCAGCATGGGATTTACCACTCTCGGCGGAAGCGCGAAAATCGTGTTTTGTCCTTATTGGTTGCATGCGTATTTCGGATTGCCGCTTGCGACGAAATTTGAAGAATACAAGGGCGGAGGAGATATCCCCGCGCTTTATATGCACTCGGGTGGCACTTCGGGTACTCCGAAAACGGTCGTGTTTTCGGCAAAAGCCGCAAACGCGCTCGTTCATAATTTGCTGTCTTCCATTCCGTACGATTTTTCGGATAAGGACGGAATGTTGGTTACTTTGCCACTGTTCCACGGATTCGGACTTATCGTAGGCGTGCACGCGTCCCTTTCTACCAATATGAAAGCGGTGCTCGTCCCGAAATTCAGCGGAAAGCGCGCTTTATCCGCAATAAAGAAAAATCACGTCACCACTATGATTGCAGTGCCCAGAATGATTCGTAAACTTTTGAACGAGGACGGATTTTCGGGGGATAACGTCAAAACGCTTGCAAACGTCTATATCGGCGGCGACGCGCTCGATTCCTCCCTTGCGCGTGAATTTAACGATAGAATGATTGCGGCGGGTGCAACCGCAGTTGCACAACAAGGTTACGGACTCACTGAAATGGGGAGCGTTTGCGTTCTTAACCCAAAAGACGGCGATATAAATTCCGTAGGAAAGGAAATCAACGGGGTGGACGTTTTGCTTTCAGGCGAAAACGGAGAAGTCGGAGATAGGGGAGAATTGCTCCTGTCGTCAAACCAAATTATGACGGGATACCTCGACAAAAACGGCAACGTCCGAAATAATTTCGTCCGCATAGACGGCAAAGATTATATCCCCACGGGAGATTTGTTTGAAAGACGAGGGGCCTTATTATATTATCTCGGCAGAAAAAAACGCCTTATAAAGATTTCGGGGATGAACGTTTTCCCGAGTGAAATCGAGAGAGTTGCGGGCGGATTCGATTTCGTGCGCGCGTCAGCCGCATTTCCGATAAGTATAAACGGCAAGACGTATATCAAACTTCTTCTCGAGGGGGAGATATCCGAAGAGCAGTGCGAGAGGGTGAAAAAGGCGATTGCGAAAGAATTGTCCCATTGGCACCGTCCCGAAGTCGTGGAGTGCGTGAAAACTCTTCCGCGCACGAGCATAGGGAAAATCGATTACAAAAACCTTAATTAATCCGCATAGCCCGCGGATTTTTTAATTGCGAAACCGTCCGAAATAAACTTCCAGAAAATCTTGTGCTTTATTTTATGAAACGCGACTTTTATTTTGTTAAATTGTGTGCGCTTGCACTAAATATCATTGAGAAAAATATAATATTCCGTATGAAAATTTTGAAAAACGTTAATATTCATTTCATAGGCGTAGGCGGGGCGAGTATGAGCGCGCTTGCCGTGCTTTCAAAAAGGTGCGGCGCCGTCGTCAGCGGAAGCGATAAAAACCAGTCCGACGTTTTGGAAAAACTCGAAAGCGAGGGTGTTTACGCATATTGCGGGAAAAATTTGAGCGCGGTCGAAAAGGCGGATTTGGTCGTGTATTCGTCAGCGATAAAAGAAGACGACGAAGAATTGTCTTTTGCAAGAAGTCGCGGAATCACGGTTTTGGACCGCGCGGAGTTTCTCGGAAAAATCGCGGATGAATTCGGGATGGTCGTCGCGGTCGGCGGCACTCACGGCAAAACTACGGTCACCGCAATGATTGCGGACGTCTTGAAAAAATCGAATATGAATTTCGTCGGGCACATAGGCGGTGAAACCGAGTACGGCAATCTCGTTTTCGGCGGTGAATTTGAAAACGCGGATTTTGCAAAATTTGTCGAATTTGAAAAGGACGGAATCTTTTTGACCGAGGCTTGCGAATATAAGAAAAACGTTCTTCGCTTGAATGCGGACGTCGGCGTCGTGTTGAACGCGGAATGCGATCACCCCGATTGCTATCCGGATACCGCAAGCGTAGAAAAAGTTTTTTCGGAATTTTTGAAAAACTCAAAGGTCGCAATCCTGCCGTATTCTCTAATGCATATATGCCCTTATGTTAATATGCGCGACTATGCATACGAGGACGAGAAGAAAGGGAGAGCAGTAGTCAGAGTATTCTCAAACGGAGATATCGACGTATTTGCATATGAGAATTCGAGAGGGAAACAAGGTGAAATTTGCATTTATAAAAACGGCGTAAAAATCGCGGAGTGTGCTCTCCCCGACGAAATGCCGTCCACACCCAAGAGCGTGCTTTTCACGTTTGCGGTTGCGGACTTGCTTTCGGTTTCCGCGGAGGAAATCAAAAAGGCGGTCGAGAGTTTTTCAGGGGTGAAAAGACGAAACGAATACGCGGGGACGCTTAACGGCGCAAGGGTGATTTTCGACTATGCTCATCATCCGTCGCAGATAGCAAACGTGCTGTATGCGCACCCGTCCGCCCTCGTTGTTTTTCAGCCGCATACTTATTCGAGAAACGCAAAGTTTATGGAAGAGTTCGCGTCCGTTTTGTCTACTGCGCGCACGGTCGTGCTTATGCAGACTTACGGCGCGAGAGAAAGCGCGATAGGCGGTGCGGATAGCGCGGAGTTGAAAAGGCGGATTTTGTCGAAAAACGCCGAAACCGAAGTTTATCTTTTGAATTCGCACGATGAAACGCTTGAATTTGTAAAATCGCTATCAAATCGCTTTGAAGAAATCCTTATGCTCGGCGCGGGGGACATCTATTCTTTGAAGAAGAAAATCCCGTTCGACGACAACCCGTCGCATCCTATTAGATGATATCTTCTACGTTGAAATCGAGGATTAAATGCATGTTTCTCGACATGGTGATAAGGGACTGACACTTGCTCATCGCGTTTTGATAATCGTCCGCCTCGAGCGAGCCTTCGATTTCCGCGACCGCCACCGAAAAGGCACGCATATCGGGGGAGAAAGTGAAAAGTTCCATATACTTTCGTTTGCTTTCCCACCAAGTTTCGAGATCTCTCGTCAAGTCGAGGGATATATCGTTTTCGTCGTGAATCGCTTGTTCGAGAGCGTTTAGGCGCGAGTCCAATTCGTCGAAAACGTCGTCGATATAAAAACTTTCGAGAATACCCGCGGTTAAAATCACGGCAAGCACTACGAGTGCTATGACAACCTTTTTCATTCTTCTTCTCCTAACTTTGCAACGAAACTGTTCGCCTTATACGGTTGTACGAAAATCTCGTCCCCGGACAGCAACAGCAACATAACGTCTTTTTGTCCGTAGCCTTTTTTGGACAGCACTTTCAGCACGCCGTTTTTTTTGACGCCGTCCGTTTCGGTCAGTCCTTGTCCGATGAATTTTCCTTCCATGATGAGCGCGACGGGGAGTTCGGATTTATCCATAGTCATCCCGACGTTTTCGGGTGTCAGCGGTTGGCGGTCGGATTTTAGCAACACGGTCATGGAACCGTTTGTTTCGATGATTGCATACTCGACGTCGGCGGGGTTGAAACAGTCCTTTCCGCGCAGTGCTTCCATAAGGTCGTCTATATCCATATTCAGTTCTTTCATGACGTCGGGGAGTATGTTCCCTTCCTTTATGACGATGACGGGCTTGCCGTTCAAAATCTTTCTGAAACGGATACTTTTAGACGCAAGTTTTGTGATTATTATATGCACGAGGAAGAGCGTAAACACGGGGATTATGCCGTATAGGAGCGGCATGGTCGGGTCGCTCATAGGAAGACATACGAGGTCGCTTGCGACGAGTGTTATCGCAAATTCGAACGGTTGCAATTCTCCGAGTTGCCGCTTGCCCATAAGGCGCATTGCGATGAGGAGAAAGACGTATAGGATAATGCTCCGCATAAAGATATTCAGCATACGGATAGTTTGGATATCGCTTTCGTTTTTATGCGCTACCTTGTTTTGAATTTGGCGCGTAGGCTTTTAAGCGAGCCGCGCGGCTTTTCTTTTTTCGTATCGGACGGGCGGTGACGAGAAATTTTCGCGGGCAACACGAGTGCGGCAAAGGCTTTGAAATCCACGACGCCGAAAGCGGATACGAATATTATGAAGAAGAATATTTCATAAAAAGCGGTCAGCACCATAGAAAGACTTTCACCCGTGTAGCGCGAAAGTACGCCGTGCGTGAAACAACCGAGAAATCCAAGGGGAATAGAAAACGCAATCGTCCCGAAGCACGCGCCCAAGCCCTCGATTTTTCCGAGCCGCTTTTTCAAGGTGATTAAGTTGAGCGTCGCAGTGATGACGAAAGCAATCCCGCTCCCGACCGCCATAGCATATACGCCGATAAGCGAGGGCAGGAAAAATATGCAAGGGAGCATAGCCGCCACGCCTATGATATAGTTAAGAAAAGTTTTCCTTTCCATGCCGAGGGAGTTTATTACGGGAGTGGTTGAATTTGCAATGGAAATAGGGAAGATGAGGGCGGCGCAAACGGATACGTACTTGCCTGCTGCCATATCCCCGAAAAAGAGCCGTCCGAGGATTTCCCCGAAAGGAAGATATAAGATGAAAAACAGCGCGGAAATCACTGCCGAAAACACAATCGACACTTTAAGTTTCGATTTTATCGTATTCAAATCCCCTTTCGCGCTCAAAGAGGCAATGTCGGGTATCAGTACGACGGATAGCGCGGATATCACTGTCACGGGTGCCATGATAAGGGGCAACGCCATTCCCGACACGCGCCCGAATTCCGCCGTTGCAAGACTTTCCGTTAGCCCGTTTTTGACAAGCCTTTCGGGGATTACGAGTGCGGTGAGAGATGAGGATAAGGACGTCAATATGCGCATGGACGAAAGTGGCAAAGTCGCCGTGATTATGGATTTTGCGCCTTGAGGTTTTGAAAGCCGTCCGCCCGAAACGAAGAAGAGAATTACGAGTACGAGGACGCAGATTAGGTCGCTTAACGTGAATGCAAGCGCAACGCCTTTCGCCCCCGTAAGTCCGCCGATTAAACCGCCTGCGAATATCGCGGACAGCACGATTTTACCCACTTCGTCAACGAGTTCCGTAGATGAAAACGCAAGGAACTTTTTGCGTCCCCAAAACCAACTGCGCAAGGATGCGTACAGCGTGGACGTGACGAGGGTGGGGAGCATGATGAGAAAAAGCGGTACGCAGGCGGGATCTGCAAACAACGCCTCCAAGTGAGAGTGCAGTGCGTAAAAGATCGCCGTTATCACCACGGCGGAAATTCCGCCCAACAGCAAAGAAGCGGTGAGAAGGGAGTTTTGTTTTTTGATATCTCCGTCCGCCTCCGCTATTTTTCGCGACAGCACGGTGGGTGCGCCCGCGCATATGGAAAACAATAGCAAAAGCACGCTCAAACTGATTTGATACAGCCCGACGACTTCGGCACCGAGTGCGCGCGACATCCAAATTTTGAAGAGAAAGGATAAAAATCTCGTCAGCACCGAGAAAATCGTTACGGTCAGAAATGATTTCAAAGTATGGTTCATAGAATAACTTATGCTGGACGAAATTTTTGATGATGAATTCGTCCGCTAAAACCGATTTTGAGTGGAAAAACGGCGTGAAAACGCGGATATCGTGGCGTGAGTCGAGATTGCGGGATGAAAAATACCCGTTTAGAATATCGAAAAGTCATATTCGTTTCGCGTGCGTACAAAAAAATGTAAAATCAAAATAATTAACTATTGAAATATCAAAAAAGGTGTGCTAAAATATATGCAATAAATCTTTTAAGGAGAAAATTATGAGAGATCTATCAAAAATCATCGAACAAAGAGATGCCCATGCGGATTATATGATCAGCGAAATCGCGCATATCTGCAAGGACATGCCTAAACGCAGCCCCGGTTCCGAAGGCGAGAAGATTGCTTGCGAATACATGGCAGGCGTCCTCAAAGACCAATGCGGATGCGAACGCTCGGACGTTGAACATTACAAGGAAAACCCCGGTTCCTTCTTCGGATGGATTTACATCACGCTTACTTGCGCGTTGCTCGCCACGGTTTCCTTCTTCTTCATCCCCATCCTCGGCGTCATCCTGCTTTCATTCGGTTTCCTCACCATGATTTTGCAATTCGGTCTTTACAAGAAGTTCATCGACTTCCTGTTCCCCGAAAAAATCGGTTCCAACGTCACCGCAATCAAGAAATGCTCGGGCGAAGTCAAAGGCAGAGTGTTCTTCAACGGTCACCCCGACGCAGCGTGGAACTGGCCCGTCAACTGCAAATTCGGCGGCGCGGTCTATGAAGCGCATATCATCGTTTCGGTTGTCGGCGCACTTCTCCAATATGCTTGCTGCATAGCGGCGGCAGTCATCACCGCATGCAAACCCGGCATCGCAAGCGCGACTGCATACGGCCCCGTCTTCTGGGTAGGCGTTGCATCCCTCGTTTTCGTTCCCTTTGAAATCGGTATGTACTTCATGTGGGATGAAAAGACCATCGTCGACGGCGCAAACGACAACCTCACCGCGTGCCTTATCTCCATCGCGATTTTGAAAGCACTTCACGACGAAGGCATCGTCCTCGAACACACCGAAGTCGGCGTCATCCTTTCCGGTTCCGAAGAAGCGGGCCTTAGAGGCGCAAAAGCATGGTGCGAAGCGCACAAAGGCGAATTCGACGACGTTCCCACTTGGATTTATTCCTTCGATACCATTCACGATCCCAAATACCTCATGGTCAACTATCGTGACTTGAACGGCACCGTCAAAGCGGACAAAGAAGTCAGCGACTCCTTCATGGAAGCGGCGGGACAACTCGGTATCTCTATCACCAAAGGTATGGTTCCTCCTTTCGGCGGAGCAACGGACAGCGCGGCGTTTGCACAAGCAGGTTTCCGTGCAACCGGCGTCACCGGACTCAACCATGTCCTCGAAAACTACTATCACACCATTCACGACACTTACGACAACCTCAACAAGCAAGGTCTTGCAGAGTGCTTCGCAATTGCAGTGAAGTGCCTTGAAAACTTCGACAACCGCATCGAAAAAGGCGAAATCAAATAATAACGGACCAACTTAAAAACCCCTCGGCACCCGCCGAGGGGTTTTTAATGTGCTGGATACTGTGATACGGACACAAATTATCTTTGGAAAGAAGTAATAAGTAATAGGTTTGGGCGGGACACCCGCACCTGATTATACAAGTGCGAGAAAAAAGTAACGTTTCGCTTCCGCGAGATTCCCACGCTACGCTCTGAATGACAGGCGGGTGTGCGGATATGCACTCAATTTGGAGCGTTCTTATACAAGCACTTGCTTTTTCGAAGACGAAACACGAGGCGCGACGCGCCGAGAACTTCGAGTGTTGAGCGAAGTCGTTTAGTACAAGCGACTGCGTGCATTGGGTTCGCATAAGCGGCACGCACAAAGCGCAGTGGCATAACGAGGAACGTTGCTTAACGCGAAACCGAGTGTTGTCCCCCCGCGTGAGCGGTCGTCGTGGGTCCCTTTAGGGGGAACGGCGATGGGGAAAACACGTGAGGAAAGGGAAAATTTAGATTAAGGGGTTACGCACGCACTCATTCAAAACAGCCTTGAAAGTGTTCATAAATTAATATATTTGATGCACTTATTTTACGATTAAAAGTAATAATAGTCAATACCCAATCAATTTTTCAACGCCGTTTTGTGCATCGTATCGATTAATTTATGAACGAAACGTTAGTTTTTGTTCACCGATTATATTATTCGATGAACGTTTTGCACGTAGTTTGTTCATCGATAAATCAGGAGGGAAAATTATGAAAAAGAAAACGATTTCATTGTTCATTGCCGTGTTGCTCGTGGCAATCCTTGCTTGCGTCTTCGTCGCTTGTAACAACAACGATGACGAATACAGGTTTACGGAAGATATGACTTGTGAGGAGATGACTGATGCTCTATTCGGTGATTATATGAGTTTTCAAGCGAACTTGAAAAAGTCATACAAAGACGGCAGTCGCGATGATATTACCATTAAGTATGCCGAAAACGGCTGGCAGATTCAAAAAGTATGCAATTATCCGATAAGCGGTGGCGATGCGCCTGTAACTATCACCGACGATTATTCGGCAATTTCACAAAGTGCGCTCTTTTATGAACTCAAACACGTTGTTTATATATATGTTGAAAAAGAAAACGGAAAACAAGTGCGTTCTCATATTGTAGACCGAGATTATACCGATTATGAATATGACTTTTCAAATATACATGCAGACGTTGAACATGAAATTAAAGAGATTATAGAATACTTCTTTGAACTTCGTGAGAAAGGGGAGGCAACGTTTGAAATTCAAGACGACAAATTAGCGTTCAATGCTATAGGAGATTTTCCCAAATACGATGAATTGATAATTTCGTTCACCACGATGAAAATAAGTATAGATGATTTTGACGTGCGTATTGAAGGTGAAGGACTGGAAATGGGCTCAGCATTGGATTTTGAATCGTTGAGTGATACTGAGTGTAGGTTGACTTACGTTGGTGAATATTTGACTAACTTAATAGTCCCCGAAACTGTATACGGAAGAACGGTGGTGAGTATTGGCAATGCTTTCCGCAATTGCGGCGTCCTTAAAAGCGTTACGATTCCCGTTAGCGTGAAAACTATCGGCGACCCAACTTCCCATTTCGTTTGTCCTGCGGAAATACACTATAACGGCACGAAAGCGCAGTGGAAAGAAATTGTTAAGTTAGGCGATATGGACGATAATTATACGGTGTATTGCACAGACGGAACTGTTACAAAGTCCGAAGATAACTGGATATCGATTTAAGGTTAAAATAATTTAAACGAGATAAAGTAGCCCGATAAAAGTCGGGCTATATTTTTGCGTCGGATACTTCGATGCATCGTAATATTTCCTCTTGGGGACGGGGACAGAAACGGCAATGATTGCCGCTTTTGTCCCCGTCCCCAAGAGGAAATGAGGGGGATATTCGGAAGAATATATTGACAAAGACGGTAGGAAAAGTTATACTTGTTATACCAAATCACGGAGGTGCGGTATGCAAGGACCTGACGGAAGACATCTTTTCGGTGTCGTCAAAGTGGGAGAGAAGGGACAAATCGTCATCCCTAAAGAAGCGAGAGATTTATTCGGGTTGAAACCCGGCTCGTCGCTTATGGTTTGCGCGGACAAAAACGGTATCGCTTTGTTGCCCGAGGACGGGGAAGTTTTCAAGGCGTTGTGCGCCGTTTTGGGAGGTGCTTACGGTGATAAAAACCATTGACCTCACGAAGAAATACAAGGATAAAACCGTCGTAGACGGGCTGAATTTGGAAATCGGGGACGGAGAAATATTCGCTCTTCTCGGTCCGAACGGAGCGGGAAAGACTACCACAATCAAAATGCTATGCGGACTCACCGCACCCACAAGCGGGGACGCGTATCTTTGCGGTTATAGCGTTGTGCGGGACGTGATAGAAGTCAAACGACGCATAGGAGTATCTCCGCAAGAAACCGCCGTCGCGAAAAATTTGACCGCACTTGAAAATCTCGAAATGATTGCGGAAACGACGGGAAAGTCCAAAGAGGACGCGCGCGCGATATACGAATCCTTCAGGCTGGATACGCAGGGGAAAAAGTATGCTAAAAAACTGTCCGGCGGTTGGCAACGCATATTGTCTATTGCAATGGCGGTATTGCCCGACCCTGAAATCGTTTTTCTCGACGAACCCACTCTCGGGCTCGATATTGAGGCGCGCAGAGAACTTTGGGACGTCATATCCGAAATGAAGAAAACAAAAACCATCGTCCTCACGACGCACTATCTCGAAGAGGCGTATGCGCTTGCGGATAGAATCGGCATTATCAAAAACGGAAAACTCATCGAACTCGGCACGGGGAAGGAACTCATGGAGAAGTACGGCGGAAACGGCGAATCCTTTGACGACGTATATCTCAAAATCGTGAAGGGGGATAGGGTATGAACTGCAAAGGACTTTTGAAAAGAAACGTGAAAGAATGTCTTCGCGATCCGTTGACGCTCACGTTGGGACTTGCGTTCCCCGTATTTTTGCTGATATTGTTTTTCGTCATCGACAAATCCGTGGATATGGATATCGATATGTTTTCACCCGCGACGCTGACTCCCGGCGTCGTCGTATTCGGATTTTCGACCTTGATGATGTCAGAGGGGAATTTGATATGCTCCGACCGTAATTCGTCGTTGTTTTCGAGATTCAGGACTCTGCCTTTGCGAGCGACGGACTATATGATAGCATACACGTTGCCGTTTTTGGCTATGACTTTCGGGCAATACGTCGTCACGTTTGCGCTCGCGTTTTGTTTCGGCCTTAATTGGACTCCGCACGTATTCACTTGCGCGTTATTGCTGTTTCCTGTTGCGGTGATATTCGTGTCCGTCGGGATGCTCATGGGATTCACGTTGAATGCGGGACAACTGACGGGGATAGGCAACGGGCTGATAACCGTAATCGCAATCGTGTCGGGCGCATGGTTTCCCGTCGAGGTCGTAGGCGGTGGGTTTGAAATCTTTGCGACGATATTGCCTTTTTATAACGTCGTAACCCTTTCAAGACAACTGTTGCAGGGACTCGACTTTGAGTGGTATAGACTTGGAATACTCCTTGCATACGCCGTCGTGCTCGCCGTCTTGTCCGTCGTCGTCACCGCAAAGCGTCTCAAAAAGGCGTAACGATTTGACTAAATCGCATAGGAATGTTAAAATCAAATTATGAAAATTTTATTCGTATGTTCATCAAACGTGTGTCGCAGTCCGTACTGCGAATTTATGCTCCGCAGAATGATTGCCGAGGACGAAATCTTGTCGAGGGCAGGGATAGAAATATCCTCGTCCGCGGTGCTTAATCACAGCAAAGAGATTTTCCCGAAAGCGGTCGTCGCGCTCAAAAAAGAGGGATTTTCGGAAGAGGAACTTTTGAAACATAAGCCCTCTCACAAATCGAACGCAAGAGAGCGTTTCGAAGAGGCGGATATAATCATCGGCATGTCGCGATTTCATAAAGTCCTCACGCCCGCAAGTTGCAGAAAGAAATATATCACGCTGTCCGAGGTCGCGGAGGGCAAATACACGCCCATCCCCGACCCGTGGCTCAAGACGTCGCAAGCGGATTACGAGAAGTCTATGGCAGTGCTCAAAAAGTATCTTAACGAATATTTCGTGAAACTCAAAGCACAATTTACAAAATAGCACAATCGGCGGTTTATCGCTACAAAATTCATATATAAACTATGGTTATTGATTTTCATACACACATTTTTCCCGATGCACTCGCGCCTAAGGCGTATGCGTCGCTGACTGCAAACGCAGGGGGACTTTACACCCCGTCGCACAACCTTACGAAAGACGGATTGCTCGCTTTTATGGAAAAGTCGGGCGTGGATAAATCCGTCGTCCTTCCCGTCCTTACGAAAAGGGAACAGGTCTATAAAACCAACGAATGGGTTTGCTCCATTCAGTCGGATAAGATTATTTCTTTCGGCGGAGTGTATCCGTCCGAGCACTATAAAGAGGATATCGATTTCGTTTGCTCTCTCGGGTTGAAAGGCATAAAAATCCACGCCGAATATCAAAACTTCGTTTGCGACAACGCGGATATGTTGCGCTTTTACGACTATGCGTTTTCAAAGGGTTTAATCGTTGTTCAGCACGCGGGATTCGACCCCATCGGCACCCCTCCTTTCCGCACTTCTCCCGAAAGGTTTGCAAGAGTTTGGAAGGAAATGCAGGGCGGTATTATGGTTTGCGCGCACCTCGGAGGTCAAAGTCAATGGGCGGACGTCGAGAAGTTTATCGCGGGTACGGGGCTTTATATCGATACGTCTATGGGGACGGAATACTACGGCAAAGAACAGTTCGAAAGAATCCTCTTAAAACACGGATCGGATAAGATTTTGTTCGGCTCGGATTCCCCGTGGAGCGACGCCGGCAAGGAAATCAAAAATCTGAAATCCATGCTATCCGTAGACGTACAGGAAAAGATTTTCCACTCGAATGCGGAAAGAATATTGGGGCTTTGACGGCGCATAATAGTGATATGAGTTTTTACGATTTAGTCTACGACGAGGTCAAAAAAATCCCGAAAGGCAGAGTGGCGACTTACGGACAAATCGCTTGCCTTTGCGGTTCTCCTCGCGCCTCCCGCGCCGTCGGATATGCGCTCCATTTCAATCCCGATCCCGAAAATATCCCTTGTTACAGAGTGGTCAATCGTTTCGGCGGTCTTGCACCGAAATTCGCTTTCGGCGGAGCGGAAGTCCAAGCCGAACTCCTCCGTGCCGACGGCATAGAAGTTTCCACTCGCCTCGACAACGACACCCTCGTTTTCTACGTCGACCTCGACAAATACGGCATATGATCACGTTGCGTGGACGCGCGCGGGTATATATGTAAATTAATATATTATGTATAAATTATCGCTAATGGTGAATATTTAAGCGGTAATCGAATGAATCTTGCATATTTATTGCAGGAAAATGCATTTATTAAAAATTTTTTAAAAAATTTTAAAATGGGTATTGAAATTCATTTTTTTGTGTGATATAATCCAATTGTAAACAAAGATGGCGGCGTATGCGGTGCGTTTTTTGACGCACTTTAACAACGTACGCGAAGCCGTTGAGATACCGTAAGGTTGCCGACGGCGGATAGCACTCTCGCAAGAGAAACAGCAACTTCTGAGAAGGGGTCGGACGTTGATGAAAATCAGTAGGGAAACTCATTTGAAATTTCTAATTAAAAGTTGACCGTAAGTCGTCGGGGTAGACGGCTTACGTTTAGAGCACGATTTTTTGTCGTACTTTGCTCTGAAACCCGAGAACAAAATTGAATATTACGACCGTCGGAAAACGTTATTTTGACATTGTCTTGCAAACACGCTTATGTGCGTGTGCGCGCGAAACAGCGTTTGTCGTAAACTGTCATCGGCGGCGTATCATAAATAGTAAAAATAACAAGGAGATATATCCAAATGGGAAAAAAAGTATCAAACAAGCAACAAAGGGCACAAGGCGAATTTAATATAGTAGTTATGTGCAGAAATAAACAGCAGATGATACTGTCAAAAATAGAAATGCAAGCAGCTGAACTCAAATCGAGTATAAATCTTTTGATCGAAAAAGGTAAGCTTGCACATGATGATGACGAAAAGAAAAATATCGCAAGGCAAATTAAAAATTTGAGGGACACTCTTAAGAGAGTGAGTAGAGAAGAAGAAAACGTGCGCTCTACCGTTGAATTGTTTGATAGAATCATTCAAGCCTTGCAAACGTTCATGAACAGAGAAGCATACGGGTTTATTATACGCAAAATCCCAGAAAGGAAGTTGCCCGTCCTTGCTAATGATTTTTCAAAGCGAGAGCAACTGAACAAACTTTTGGTTTCTCTGCTTGAAAAATTGGATGATGATTTTAAACGCAGAAAAGTTGCTGATAATGAAATGCAAAAACGTATCAAAACAAACGAAGGAATGATGGATATTTTCGACGAACGTAATCAATTGGATGAGCCTGAGTTGAATGATATCATGAAAGAACTCGAAACGGACACCGAGGTCGTAATCGTAGCAGAAAAAGCGGAGCAAAACGATACGAATAGGCTGACGAATAAAAACTAACTGAAAACATAAAACGGAGGATATAACCATGAGCAAAACCGACAAAATACTCAAAAACGAAAATCAGATTGCACAAGCTTTGCAGATGATTTTAGAAGCAAGATACAGCGTAGAAAACCTCATAAATCAGTATGACGGTTGGATTGTTGAAGCTTCCGCTGTTGGGGATGAAGCGTATTCTGATCAACTCATCGACGACCAAATCGAACTTGAAGATTTTGCACAAGACCTTAAGGTCATCGAAATCAGGATTCGCGAGTCTGCCGTGACGTCGAGAGTGTTCAGCAAACTCAAAGCTTTGCCCAAAGCGCTTGATTGCTGCAAGCAACTTGCAGCAGGACTCAACGTCCCTAAACTTGGCAAACAAATGAACGAGTTCAAGAAAAATCTCGATGCGGCAAGAGCCTCTCTCAAAGAACTCCGCGGTGAAACCAGTATGGAAGATAAAGTTCGTAGTAACTTGTTTGGTGAGGATTCCAAAGTTGACATTACTGATTCCAAGGCGGTTGAAAGACTTGAAGCACGTCGTCAAGCAAAACGTCAACAACGTGAAGCATCTCTCATGAAAGAAGTCGAGAAAAACGTAGTTGCGCCGGTGCCGTCTGGCATTAGCGAGGAGAAATCCGAGACAAATATTGACGAGATCATTCTGACGCTGCAACAAACTAAAAATAGCAAGTAAAAACTAGGAAGGAATACAAAGATGGAACTAATCGATACTTACAAAGAGTATATCGAAATATACAACCAATATCGCAATAGCGGTGACAATCAGTCCGCCGCTCGCGTTGCGAATCAAATCATTGATATCGCAAAAAGCCAGAGCACACGAAAGGATATTCCCAAGCAAATTTGCGATTATTATGCGTCTACGTCTGCGCCCGTTCGTGAATGGCTCGCAAGCGTCAGCATGATAGTTCCCAAACAAGCACGTTCAGCCGGAGCGGCGGAAACGGCAGAATCCCGAGATTGGTTCGATGCTGAAGTCCCTAAACTCACGATGCACGACGTTGCGGGTTTGGAAGAACTCAAACAAACGATTGTTGTCAACGTGTTGGCGCCACTGTCGCCAAAGTACTCGCCGATATATTTCAAGTATCGCAAGGACGTTGGAATGCAGTTGCTCATGTACGGACCTCCGGGAACCGGGAAAACCCACCTTGTTCGTTGTCTTGCGGGGACTCTAGGTTGCAAAATCGCAGTCGTGCAAGTCAAAGACTTCATGGCAAACCTTGTTGGCGACGGCGCGAAAGTCATTGCGGAAGTCTTTGAACAAGCGAAGCAATACGATAAGTGCATAATCTTTTTCGATGAAATAGACGCACTTGCGGCAAGTCGCGACGACGACGAGAGCCGTCATACGAAAGAGCAACTGACAACGCTTTTGACGCAAATGGACGGATTTACGTCTGCAGTGAAACCCGGTCAAATTCGCATAATCATCGCGGCGACGAACAGACCTTGGGTTTTGGATAGCGCGGTGAAGAGGGGAGGACGTTTCGAAACTCAAATGTACGTGCCTCTTCCCGACTTCGAGGCGCGCGCAAGACTCGTCGAACTTGCTCTTGGAAAAGATGCAAGTATTAAGAACCGCTTGGATATCCCTTGTGCTCCCGACGTGACCGTAGAATGGCTCGCAGACAAATTCGAGGGCTTTTCGGGCGGCGATATAAAAGCAATCTGCAAAATGATATCAAATCGTCCTATGTCGAGAGAAATCTGTGCATTGCGCGACGATAATATCAGAGTTGACGATTGTATAACTCGCGAGGACTGCAACGCGGTTATTGATAACTATATCAATTCGATTACCTACGAGATGCTCATTGCGTTCGACGCATATAGCGCGAATATGAGTTATGCGGATTATATCGCATACTATATGCCCAAAGCAAAGGCGGCAAGGTTAAGAGGGGAATTTATCCCTCCTTACGTCCTGCGCTGGCTTAACGAAAACGACTTCTAAACGGATGAAATGAAACTTCAGGATTCATATTGCAAACTTAAAAGTTCTTTTGCGCTTGCAAAACAATACGCAAAAGAGGGCAATGCAGAATATGCCAGAAAGTGCATAATCGACGCGATGGAAACGCTACGAGATATCTATATCGCCGCTCCGTCTGCTAAAGAGAAAAATTCTGCATACGCAAGAATCTTAGAGTTTCGCGACGTGGCCGCAGAGTTGCGCGATAAAGGCGTTACCGCAAACGTGAAAAAGTTCTTCGGGATAGAATCTATTCCCGAAGAACCCAAACGCGTACCGACCGCAAAAGAAAGTGCGAAAGCGGCTCCCGAAAAGCAATCGCAACCCGTTCACGTTGAAATAGAAGAGAACGTTGGTTTGGCGGAGAGTATTTTCAAAGAACAGTCGGCGGCGGTCGTTGAAATAAGATGTAACACTGGTTGCACTAGGGCTGCGGGAACGGGATTCTTCATCTCAAACGACGGATATCTTCTCACCAATCATCACGTGATATTCGACGATGACGAGGACGATTATTGCGAGAAAATCTCGTGCCTCGTAGCAAACGGCGGATTATCGCGTTCCGTTGAGGTTATCGCATCCGATCCAGGATACGACGTCGCGCTGTGTAAGGTTGAGGCTTTGCCGTTCGACAAAGCGTTCACTTCGGTCGTGAGGATTGACGATTATTCAAAAGTCCTCCCGGGGGCGAGCGTCGTTGCAATTGGAAACGGGCTTTCCATGGGGCTTGCGCCGATTATGGGAACGGTCAAATTCCCTCGTAACAACGAAGATAACCTCGTTACGACGTTGCCCATAAACAGAGGAGATTCTGGTTCGCCCGTGTTCGATAGAAGAGGGGTGTGCATAGGAATCGTCAAATCGGCGACCGTGGCTGTGAAATGCGGAAACACGACGGTGCAGGCAAACAACGTCTCAAACGCGGTTCCTATGAGCATTATAGACAAACTGCTTGACCGTTGGTGCAAGCAATATAACGTAAAATTAAGAGGATAAAAACATGACAGCGGAAGAAATCAGAAACCATTTTTCTGCGGCAAAGAGTTTCGTAAAAACAGGCAACAACGCCGATAAACTCCTTGTTATAGCGAGCCTACGCGCAATTTCGAATCACGTCAAGAGCATTTATGCGTCCGACGTCACCGCCCTCGAAAAGGCCAAATGCAGAGTTTTGTTCGAGAGTTTTGACGATATCATCGACGTGATAGAGAGAGACGGACTTTGCGGTAACAAAGTCAGAGCGTTTTTCGGTCTTGCTCCGTCTACTGCGAGCACGCCGTCTTTCGACGATATCGCAAGAGGAAAGTACGCGCCTAAAAACGAAGGTGCGACGTCTACTCCTACGCCTTCTGCAAAATCAGGCAACGCCGCTCCCGCGGCAGGCGTCACGTCCGCCGGCAGTGCGTCTAGACCCACTCAAAAGAACGGAGGCTCAGTCGCGAATACCGTGCCGTCTGCGCCCGTAAGACCTGCTCCAAATCGTTCAAGCGGCGGCGGAGAGGATAAAGCGTCTCTTGCTCCGGAATCCTTGCGTGAGTTCATCGGGCAACAACACGTCGTTCGCCCGCTCCTCAAAGAAATCAACATAGCAAATAACGAGGGTAGAAAGTCGATAGGCAATATCCTGTTATTGGGAAATCCCGGCCTTGGCAAGAGTACCCTTATGGGGCTTATTGCGAAAGAACTCGACGTCAATTACGAGTTCCTCGATTGTGGTGCATTGCAAAGTAAAAGACAAGAAGTCGGACTCAGAAATTTCTTGCGGCGGATTGCGGCTTCGGGACAGCCGACCGTGGTCGCTTTCGACGAAATACACTTGCTCACTAAAGATTTGCAAGCCATGTTGCTCACCGTGTTCCAAACCAGAACGTATACTTCTGCTCCCGATGATAATGGGGTCGTAGAACGCATCCCGATGAACGAAGTTACGTTCATCGGCGCAACGACGGATGACCAAAAACTCCTTGAAACAATAAAGGACCGTTGCCGTGAGAAAGGATTCATTTTCCAACTCGAAGATTATTCTCCCGATGATCTTCGCCGTATATATAAGAATAAGTTTGCGGCGTTTGGAATTGGAATTTCCGACGAGGCAATCGAGGAATGTGTTCCCAGAAGTAGATTCTCTCTCCGCTGTGTTGGAGGTATCGTCGAGGGACTTAAAAAAGCGCTTTATAACGACGAGGGTTATCGTATTTCAACCTACGTGGACCTCGACACTGCGCTTGCATACTTCAACGAGAAAGGCATAGATCGTAGAGGACTTGAACCGAAAGACCGCGAAATTTTGCGCGCACTCAAAGGCTCGAAAGGTATGGGCATCGGCCCGCTTTCCGCGAAGGTCGGTTTGGATAGCAAAAAGTATGAATCGGAATACGAACGCTTCCTTATCAAAATAGGCTTCATCAACGTGAACAGCAGTGGCCGTTCGCTCACCGAAGAGGCTATCAAATATCTGAACGAAGAAGATCCTGACGGCGGAAATAGCGTAGGCGACTTGTTAGATCCGCTGGCAAGCGAAGTCGGAGAATCCCCTGTCGCCCCTGCGGACGACACCGCAACCGTATCTAACGACGCAGTGGGCGCCGTGCCGTCCGAATCTGAAACGACTGATGAAACACCCGTAACATCTGATCCCGTCGCACCTACCACCGACGACAACGCACCCAAAGACGTCATAGACGAATTCTTTGGCTAATCCAATAAAAAATCCACTCAAGAAGGAGAGATACATATGAAACAAAGTATTAAAACCCCCGAAGATTTGCGTGAGGCAATCGATAAGTGTTTGCGCAACGACGGTCAAGCATATTTAGAAATTGACAGTCCTAAATATGTATTAATAAAAGATTTTCAACGTGATATCACAAATGTGTTATGTTCGATTCCAAGCGATACTGAGTTTGGTGAGTTATCGTGCTTTGATTTCGGGGAATATAACTCTTTTGCCGATTACGTCGCAAAGAGTAGTATTGAAAATATTAACGAAAACCTTAAAATAATCATCCATGATATAAAAAATTTCGTAGTTAAAACTGCGAAAAATATAAGAGAAAAGATAAACGATCTAGAATCACAGGTTGATAAATGTAATGAATGCATATCTAATCTAAAAACACAAGTCAAAAAAGATAATGAATGCATATCTAATCTAAAAAGCGGAAACAAGGAGTTTGCAGAAAAGCAAACGGAGGCTATTAGTAAAAAACACGGGCGCTATATCGTTATCGGTATAGTGTTTGGTATACTCTGTGCGATTTTTGTTGGCGCGGCAATAGCTTCAGGTTGTTTAAAAGAGGGAACTACAGCGCAAAAAGTTTGCGATATACTCGCAACTGTTTCCGGTGTCATTGATTTGGCTATTGGTGGATTTTGTGGATTATATGAGGTTTATAAGGACAATAAGAATAAGTCTAATTTTGGTGAGTTCACTGAAAAACAAGATAATTTGCGACCTGAACAGATAGTAGATCTCGACAGCATCGTAGTTTATAATTCCGAAGATAAATCGATAAAGCAAGATGGAGGACAAGATAATATTGCTGTTACTGGGGACGGCAATACATTTAATATTGCTCCTGCTGGAGGCGCCCAAACGGTTTTTAATATTAATAGTGTAGAAAATTTCCATGACGTTAAATAGGAGAGAATCAAAATGGGTAATACAATGGAAAGCATGGTTGCAGTAAATCCAAAAGAAGTAAATATAGACGATGTGGGGGTATTGTATAGTTTTACGACCAATGAGCCGGAAAAACTAGTGGAGGCTTTAAATAAAATCATTGGAACCGAGAAATATGGAAAGGAACTTAAAACTTATTTTGAAGAGTTTTACGAGCAGTTGAATGCTTTTGTAAAACCACTTCAAGATTATGTTGATTTAAAGGATGAAATCCCTCGCTTGATCAAGGAGCAATTAAAGGATATTTTGGCAATAATTGGTCAGGATGATTATTCTAAAAAGCTCGAAAAAATGCAAGGAGGGTTGCAGAATTACATATGGACTAATTTGGCACAACTAATTACAGATGGATTTAAATCATTAAAGGCCGACTTAGACACGCTAAGTAGCAAATTAGATAGAATCGAAGAGCGTATAACGTACGGCACTCCGGAACAGATTATTAATGCGATAAAAGATATTGTTAAAAGACCACATCAGGCGGAAGAGGACACGGTTTGCCAATATTGCTACTCTGTTAATTCAAAAGGGGAGAATGGAAATGAACCATGCAGTATATGCGGTAATATAGCAATAGAAAGAGGAGGAAACTTTTCGCATAGAATTTATGAGAACGGACTTCTTGTTTGTTTGCCGACAAACAGAAATAATGCTTATATAAACGATATTGCATACGATTTGAGTGAAGATGAACGAGAGTGTGTTACAACGATTTTAATTTCAAATGAGATTAATATAATTCATAGGGGATCTTGCAATACACCTAGGAATACTTCTTTGATAAAATTGTTTCCAAATTTAAAGCAATTTTCGTTTATGAAAAAAGTTGCTGGCAATGGTTATGAATTGGGAGAAGGATTGTTTGAAGGTGTCGGAGATTGTAGTGATATAAATAATCTTCCCATAAAATTTTATGGAATGAGATATGTCGGATCTATAGGTGAAGGATGCTTTTCTAATAATGACATCGAACTTATGAGCTATGAGACATTTCTTTCGAAAATAGGAATAAGAAATGATTTGCATATGAACATAAAATCATATTTCGAGGTAAAAAGATGAATATAAGATTAGGATTGGATATAGGAACGCAATATAGTTATGCAAGTTATTCATATAGAGAAATAATTCAAAATGCAGATGGTTCTCAAGAGAATAGTACAATAGTAAATGAGTTGCAATTTTGGAAAGGCATTCCTACCGAAGTTTGCTATGATGAACAAGGGAACGTTCATTGTGGAGAAAATGTTTATTCTGTCTATGAGAATGGATGTTATAAACTGAAAAATAGACATTGCCTAAAAGAATTGATGCGTACTTTTGAACAAACACACGCTGAACAATTGCATTGGTACGATAAAGACGGGAAAAGGGACGATGATCGTTACATTGAAAAAAGTCTTGGAGAAATGATGGAATCATTTTTGCAATACTTTAAAAACTGCATTGTTAATAAACTTAACGCTATTGTTAATAAACCTAAAGCTGCTTTTCGCGATTATAGAATAATAGGTGTGACAATTGCATTCCCTAATAGAACCGGGGCTGCTGATTTTCAATATCAAGAAGGATTGAGATGTTTGGTTAGCAAAGTTTTTTTTGGTAATGCAGATGGAAACAATGTAAATGTTTATTCGGAATCGACATGTACTGCCGATTTGTTAAAAAGGTTATACGCTGGAAGCGGTATTGGAAATAATAAATATCCGAAAAATATCTGTAGCATTGATGTCGGTGCTGGTACTACCGATTTTTCATGTATGATATGGAATAGGGATAGAAACAAATATGACGATATATATACGTGGACAAGCAATTTTGGCGGGAAGTATATTGATAGGAGTTTGTCAAATGTGTGTGACATAAGAAATTGTTATGACATGGAACGCTATAAGCGATGGTTATATGATGACGCCAATAAGAAGTGGGCAGGTCAAAACTGCGAAGACACAAGCCCTGAGCAGTGTAGTGCAGGCCAAAACTGCGAAGACACAAGCCCTGAGCAGCGTAGTAGATTTATATGTCCATTATATAATTCAGACCGTGATAAGCTTAAAATAGGGAACAAAAAAATAGAGGAATATATAGGGACTGTAAATAATTCGATAAATGATAGCTATCGTGAACTAAACACTGGGATAGAAAGAATGTTGTCTTATATCAATGATCCAACAGCCAAAATTAAATTTGTCCTTTCCGGAGGGTCAAGCGTTTTACCTGCGATTAGGAACGCGATAGAATCAAAAATGAGAAGTTTAAAAAACAACAAATACACAATAGAGTATCTCGGATGTTTAGCTCAAGGTACTATGTTTTCTTTTTTAAACAATTCGAATTTTTTATCGGTTGCGGCTGCGCTAATTAATGCGAGTGATGAAACAATTAGAACTTGTTCTTCATCGCGCACATATGCTTTTAGATATTATGATAATAAGAAGAGAGGTTTCCTTATAATTAATAATGCAAATGAAGTAAAATGCAACGAAGATGGGAAACTATATTATATGTTTAAAGAAAAAGCAGTACAAGATGGGGAGGTTATTAAGTTTTCATTTGATGGAGTGTTATATGCTATTTATGATAATACTAGCTATAAAATCATGCAGTTTGTCCCAGATGAAACTGTAAACGATATTAATATAAGAAAAATTGAATTTAGAGGATTTCCAAAGAAACAGATGTTGGAGAAACAAGCATATATAATAGGCGTTATTGTAGATTGTGCTAAAGATGTAAATAACACAATAAGCGTCTACATATATGATCCGAATACATATGAATGTTACTGCGGAAATGAAACGCCGATAGCATTTGATGTGTTCCTAGAAAGTGTTGATCAAACTGCAGAACAATTAGGCTCCGGCGCAAAAGACTATAAAAACAGGCTCAAAAAGATTAAAAACGAGCTCGAAGAGGCTAAAAAGAGTTTGAAAAAATAAGGTATTAATTACTGTCGACAAAAGACCGAGGCTTAATTTGAGCCTCGGTTTTTGTGTGGGTTGAGGATTTGATTTGAGGGAGAAAAGTAACAATTGAGGTGTTCAGCGGGTTTTGTGTAAGATAAATTCGTTGGAGTAATAGGCTGAGTTGCGATGAAGACGTTTCGTATGAAAAGACCAAGGTGAGGGCCTTGGTCTTTTTGTGTAGAATGGGTGAGGTGGACGGAGTGTATGAAAAAGGCTCGTCGCGGGGACGAGCCTTGGGGGTGGTTGGGGATGAGGATTATTCGTTGTAGTCCTCGTACTTGTCGCGTTTTTCGGCGATTGCTTCGGTGTTGGATTCTGCGATATCCTTTTCCTTGGCGGGTTTGCGATACTTCTTGACGAAGTAGACGATGACGACCGCGATGGTTGCGACTGCGATGATGATGGAAGGAATCATCCAAGCAAGGTTGACGAGGTTGAAGGACTTGTCGGTAGGAGTTTCGGTGCCGTCGTCGGTGTCGTCGCTGTCGGTGTTACCGGTTTGAGATGCGGGGTTGACTTCGCGGACGAGGATTGCGCTGTCGAGGGTGCCTGCGTCTGCTTGCGCCTTCATATTGTCGTAGACTTCTTCGGTTACGGTTTCGATCTTGATTGCGTCGAACATTGCGTATCCGGAGGAGAGGAGATCTTCGTTGTCTGCGTCGTATTCGCCGAGTTTGAGTTTGATATTGGCAGAAGTTACCTTTTCGTCGAGAGTCTTGACGTAGAAGGTGTATTCTTTCCACTTATCGCTCTTGATTTCCTTGAAGACGAGAGGATTCTCGCTGTCGTTTGCGGAGCCGAGATAGAACTCGACGCTTGCGCCTGCGCCCGTTACGTTATAGGTGCGGACGTACACGCTGACCTTATAGAAGGTTTCCGCGCTCAAGGAGTAGTTGCTGCCGGTGTAGATATAGGAACTTGCCTTGGTATTGTTGATGACGAGGAAGTTCTTGCCGATGATAGAAGATACGTCGCTGCCGTCTGCGTCCGTCATATCGAGGAGAGTGCTTGCGGAGATATAGTTATTCTTCATATCCGTATACATATTACGTTTTTGAAGGATGGTCTTAATTTCGTCGTCGGTCTTATCGGGATAGGTTGCTTTCGCGTTGTCGATTTCGGTTTGCGTGATGGTGTAATCCGTCGCCTTATAGGTCTTGCCGAAGAGGGAAACGGTTTGTCCCATTGCGTCGAGGATATCCTTATAGTTTTCGTCCTCGAGGTCTGCGGAATCGATTTCGTGTTTGGGAAGCGCGCTTGCGTCCGCATAGATGACGCCGCTCTTGGTGTCGGATGCGGATTGCTCGGTGTCGGCGGAGCCGGACCAACCCGAAGGAGTGGAGAGTTCGCTTCTGGATTCCACGTTATCGGATGCGGAGTCGAAACCGTCGGTGAGGTAGGTTATCTTCTTTTCTGCATCGTTAGGAGAAATCGCTGCGAATTCTTCTGCGGTGAGGTCGGAAGAGAGGGTGACGTTGTCGAAGAGCACGATGCCCGAGGACGCAACGTCGTACGCACTGCCGAGATCGCCGGAGATATCTTTGTCGTAACCGATGCCGAGGCGGAGTTTCAAGGAAGAAACGCTCGTAAGACCGACTTGGATATAGAAGGTGTATTCCGTCCAATCGGTTGCGCCTGCGGTCTTGACGACGAAGTTGGTGTTGTCTACGATGCTACCGCTCGAACCGCCGGTGAGGTAGATGCTGAAGGTGGTTGCTTCGAGCGTCTTGACCCACACGCTGAGTTTGTAGTTGGAAGATGCGGAAACAGAGAAGGTTCCGGATGCAAACGAGCGGGTGTATTTGTTGCCGTTAAGTCCTGCAAGAGCAAGGACGTAAGGCGCGCCGATGCGTTCCGCATTGTCGAAGTAAGAGTCGTCTTCCGCGCCGTAGAGGGTGTTGAAAGCGGATGCGGTCGTATCGCCGAACAAATGCTTGATTTGATAACTTGCATCGTAGAAGTTCGAGTCGTCGGTTTGTTTGTCGAGTTTGACGACGCCTGCGACGAGGTTGCTATCGTCCTTATAAGTTTCCTTATAAGTGTTCTTATCTTCTTGGTCGTCGCCGTTAGGTTTATACGTGGAGTCGTTTATCGTCCAGTTGGAAGGAACGCCCGCGTAGTTGTTTTGCGCAAGGTCGCCTTGTGCGGCGTTATCGTCCGTCCATTTGGTGTCGGACACGCTGAAGTCGGAGAAGTTGCCGTTGGTGAAAGACGAACCCGAGGACGGAGTAACGGTGGAGAGGCTCAAAGTCTTGACTGTCGTGCCGGTCTTGACGTTGCTGTAATCGTCGTATTCGATTTCGGTCATGCTGAGGTTGGAGATGAACGCCGCGCCGTTTGCAAGCGTAGAGGACGCCCAACGATTGCCCGTGCCGTATGTGAAACGGAGGGAGAGATTTTGACCTTCGAGTTCGTTGCCTTTGACGTAGAAGGAATATTCTTTCCATTCGGTGGTTTCTACGTCGTCTTCGTCGTAGGTGGAAGTGTTGATGAGGGTGAAGGAAGTCTTTTCGACGTCTTCGCCGTCAACGAGATACGCATACACGCCCGAGGTGGATTTCATACCTACGGTCTTAACCCAGAAGGAGATGCGATAAGTGCCGTTCTTTGCGACGGTGAAAGCATCCGTTTCGAGGAGGAAGTAGGAATCCGAAGAGTTCGCCTTGAACATAATCGCGCGTTCGCTTTCGATTGCGTAAGGAGTGCCGGGGTGGGAGATTCCGTAACGGGAGAAGTCCGCATCGCCTGCAAGACTGACGACGCCTGCGGTCACGTCGATGACGGGAAGGGTATTGTCGGTCGCGATTTTATTAAGAAGGCTGTCCGCGGAGAAGCCTGCGGGGGTGCCGAGTGTGTTGTCGTCGTAATTCGCCGCATTGTCTTGGACGTTAGCGAAGTCCGCAGAAATTGAAGTGGATGCGAAGAGGTTTTCGGTTGCAAGGTCTACTTTGACGTATCCTGCGAAATTGCTGTTTTCTGCGTCGACTTCGTAATCGGTTATGGTGCCTGCGTTATTCCATTGGTCTTCGGTGAGTTCGGCGAGTTTGACTTCGTCAAAGAACGCCCAGCCGGTAGAGAAGGTGCCGTTGGATGCGTAGGTGGTTTGATTTTCGTTGTATTTGGTTGCGCTTTCGTATTCGGTATAGGTCACCGCGGTGTTGTCGTAGGTGTTGCCCGTGCCGAGCCACAAGGACATATTGTAAGAAGTGTTCTTATATTGGTTGCCCGCGATATAGAACGTATAGGTCGTCCATGCGCCGTTGGTGCCGACGGGGGATTCGCCGTAGTAACCATCTTTGAATTGGTCGTCCGTTCTGTTTGCGCTGATGCCTTTAATGAGGACGTCTTTGCCTTCGCCCGAAAGTTTGAGGGTGACGCCTGCGCCGTGCACGTTGTGCGTGAGGACGGACACGGAGATTGCATAGAATTTACCTTTTTCGACGACTATGGACTTGGAAGATTTAAGTCCGTTTGCGGTCATCTTTTGTTGGGAAAGCATATAGACGTTCGAGCCGACTCTGTTATCGCCGAAGTTTTTGATGACGTTCGGGAAGTCGTTGCTCAAAAGATAGATTGCGGGATTTTTGATGGTCGCGTCGCCGTCGCCGACTTTCTCGTAGTGAGTCGCGGCGTAGGAAGAATAGTTGTCTTCGAATTTGGTGACGTCGATGATGCCGTTTTTGCCAAGTCCGGTGGGCGCGTTGCCGTCGGTCACTACGGACCAGTTGGACGCGGTTGCGGAAGAGCCGACTTTGGTGGTGCCGAAATCGAATCTGCCGTTGGGGACTTTGATGGTGAGGGTTTGATTGTTTTCACGGAATTGTTCCGCCGTGACGCTTGCATTGCCGTTTTCTTCGGTTTCGGACGCGGTCGCGTATTCGCTGCCTTGGATTTCGGTGAGGCTCACGTTGTCGAAGAACGCATAACCGGTGGTCAAACCGTTGGTGTATTCGGAGGTGTATTTACCGAGACCGAGTTGCACGGCGAGAGAGGTCGCGGATTCCGCACCGCCTTCGACGTAGAGGGTGTAAGTTTTCCATTCGCCGTTGGTGTTGATATTCGCAAATTCCGCATATGCGTTAGAGGAAACGTAAATTCTCGCGCCAGGGTTTGCGTTGTCGCTTTGAGTGCCGTCGTCTTTGAGAGTACCTTGGATGTCGTAGGTGAGGACGTCGACGGACAACTTATAATATTTGTTCGCCTCGAGGGAGAAAGTCGCGGAAGTATAGCCGTATGCGGTGGGACCGTAGTCGTCGTTCTTTGCGTCTTGAATATCCGCTTTCTTCGGCATATAAATCATGAGTGCGTTGTTGATTGCGTCGTCCGCCGAAGAGTAGTGGGATTTGAGAAGATTGTAGATTGTGCCGTCTTCGTCTTTCCACTTGGATGCGTTTGCGGTGTAGAGGGATTCTTCGAGGCTGATTGCGCCTGCGATGACGCCCTTGGGATAAGAGCCGCTGCTATACATGGACGCGCCTTTCCAATCGGTTATGGAGAGGGGATAGGTTGCGCCGTCCGCGGTGTCTACGACTTTGAAGTCGGAGTTGGAAATCAACAATCCTTCGGTCGCCTTGATTTCCGTATCGGTTTTGGGCGTTTCCGCAGGATTTTCCGCGTTGTTACACGCAACGAAGAGGGTGAGTGACAACACCATAAGAAGTGCGGTCATGAGTGCTAATAAAGTCAGTCTTTTCTTTTTCATACTTTCCTTTATGCCTAATGTGATTCTGATTTATTCACGCGCGTATTCCGCGCGGTTATATATAATGATAGGCTAAAATATGATATAACAAAATCAATAATTTGGCAAACGTATTTCATATTTTCTTCCAAATTAAAGAAAATATAATTATGGAAAAGATATCTGCCGGCGTAAAACACTTGTCGAAATTCAAAACGAAATCCACTTTTGAAGAAAAAAAGACGAAAATTTTCGCGGTTTTCGCGGGAATTGCGATAGGCGCGGTCAACGGACTTTTCGGCGCGGGCGGAGGGATGCTCGTCGTCCCCGTGCTCACTTATCTTTTCGGGCTCGGAGCAAAGAAAGCGCACGCCACCGCGATTATGATTATACTGCCTTTATGCGCCGTCAGTGCGGTCGTCTACGGGATGAAAGGAAGTTACGATTATTCGATTTTTCCCACCACCGTCGCGGGCGTCGTGGTCGGCGGAATAGTAGGCGCGCTTGCGCTCAAAAAGGCGAACAACGTGCTTTTAAGATTTCTGTTTTACGGACTTATGATGCTTGCGGGGCTGAAAATGATTTTTTGACGAACACGGCGTTTATATATGCAAAATCGCGATATAAACAGTGTTTTCGTGCAAAATATGAATTGTTGCACAAAAACGATGACGAGGGTTTTGTCCCCGCGAAATTCAACCGTTGCGGAATTGTTTTAGCGATTGACGGGAGGTAAAACGTGAATAAGAATTGGATATATTTTTTGCTTTCGGGGCTTGCAGGCGGAATACTTGCCGGCATGGGAATGGGCGGAGGCACTCTCACCATTCCGCTTTTGACTTTCGGGATGGGAGTGGATCAGTTGACCGCGCAATACGTCAACTTGCTTGCTTTCGTCCCTACGGGGATTGCGTCCTTGATTTTGCATTTGAAGAACAAACTCGTGACTTTTGAAAACGTAGGATATCTTCTTTTGCCCGCGCTTATTTGCACCGCGATATCCGCCTCGCTTGCTTTCGATATGGGAAACGAATTGTTATCCTCGCTTTTCGGTGGATTTTTGATTGCGGTCGCGACGGCGTCCCTCTTCGTCGAAGGCATCAAAAAAAGTTAAAATGGGGTATTTACATTATAGAAAAACTGTTATATAATATGCATACTAATAAAACCATAATCGGAGAACGTTCGCTTTCGTCCGTTTTCCGAAAGTATTACAACGTGCAGACGACTGCAAAGGAACTACAAGATGTATAGAACGTTTCGTCGCGGAACACATCCAAGCGCAAATAAACGCACCAAGGACTGTCCGCTTTACGATTTCAGCATCCCCGACAAGTTATACGTTTCTTTATCTCAACACATCGGCGCACCCGCAAAGGCGATAGTGTCCGTCGGTGATTACGTGAAAGAAGGTCAGATGATAGGAGAAGGGAGCGGCTTCGTGTCCGCTCACGTTTTCGCACCCGTATCGGGCACGGTCAGCGCAATCAAGCGTCTTTCGACCGCGAACGGCGTAGAGGCGGATCATATCGTCATCGACAACGACTTCAAGTATGATAAAGTCAGCCTTCCCGTCCTTGAAAACCCCGACAGGGACGAAATTTTGACTCGTATAAAAGAGGCGGGCATAGTAGGTATGGGTGGCGCAACTTTCCCCACTCACGTAAAATTCGCACCCTCGAAACCCGTGGATTCTCTCATAATCAACGGCGCGGAATGCGAACCGTACATAACTTGCGACTACAGACTTCTCGTCGAACATACAGACGAATTTTTGCGCGGCGTGCGTTACGAGATGAAAGCACTCGGCGTAAGCAAAGCGTATATCGGCATAGAGTCGAACAAGAAAGAGGCGATAGCCATTCTTGCGTCCAAATGCCCAGACGGCGGAGATATTTCGGTTTTGACTTTGGTCGCGAAATATCCGCAAGGCGCGGAAAAACAACTTATCTACGCCATTTTGAAAAGAGCGGTCCCGCCGGGAGGTCTTCCTGCGGACGTCGGTTGCGTGGTGTCCAACGTGCATACCGCGCTTGCCGTCGCAAGAGCAATCGAACTCGGAGAGCCTCTTTATAAGCGCGCTATGACGGTTTCGGGCAGAGGAGTGGACAAAATCGGCAATTACTGGGTGCGCACGGGCACTCTCTATTCCTATATCTACGAACATTGCAGAGGAAGCGTGGACGAAGACGCAACCAAAAAAGTGGTCAGCGGCGGCCCTATGATGGGATTTGCACAAGCAGACCTCGACGTCGCTTGCGCGAAAGGCTCTTCCGCACTTTTGTTCCTCACCAAGAAGGAATTCAACACGGACGGCACCACGCAATGTATAAATTGCGGAAAGTGCATACAACGTTGTCCTATGAACCTTATGCCCAGAGATATCGAAAGAGCGATAATCGCGGGGGATTACGAAACGACTGCAAAACTCGGCGTCATGAACTGCATAGAATGCGGAGTTTGTTCTTATTGCTGTCCATCGAAACGCCCTCTCGTTCAGGCGATAAGGCTTTCTAAAAAAGAAATTAAAATAAGGGGGATAAAGTGATATGTCAAAGTACGTAGTGTCCTCTTCTCCCCATATCACCTCTCCGACAAGCACGAGAAAAATCATGCTCGACGTGATTATCGCGCTGTGTCCGACTCTCATTGCGTCTATCCTGATTTACGGATTCTATCCGCTTTTCTTGACGATTTTGAGCGTTGCGACGGCGGTATTTTGCGAGTGGCTTTTCAACGTGATTACCAAGAGAGAACAATCCGTCGGCGACTTGTCCGCGATAGTTACGGGCATGATATTCGCACTCAACCTTCCCGCAGTCGTGCCGTTTTATGTGGCGATAGTCGGGGCGGCGTTTGCAATTCTCGTCGTCAAAATGCTTTTCGGCGGAATAGGCAGAAACTTCGCTAACCCCGCAATCGCGGCGCGTATATTCGTTATGCTGTGTTGGACGGGCGTGATGACGAAATTCGTCGCACCCATCGACCTTTCGGACGGCGCGAATTTGTTCACCTATTTCGGTCAAGCGGTCAATATCAATCTTCCCGACGCAATCACGACCGCAACTCCGCTTTCAATCGTCGAAGGTGCGGCGGCAGGCGTCAATCCCGCAGAAGGGCTCAGCGCGCTTGATATGTTCCTCGGAAGAATAGGGGGCAGTGCGGGCGAAGTTTGTACCCTTGCGGTGCTTATCGGCGCGGTCTATCTCGTGATAAGACGCACGATAGACGTTCGTATCCCCGTCATCTATATCGCTTCCGTCGTCGTGTTTACCGCGATTTTCTATGCGAAAACGGGTTACGTCGGCGAATATATATGGACCTTCCTTCTCGGCGGCGGTCTTATGTTCGGTGCATTCTTTATGGCGACCGACTACGCAACCTCGCCTAAATCCACGCTTGCCGTCGTTTTGTTCGGCATAGGGCTCGGATTTATCACGGTGATTATAAGAAGATTCGGTTCGTATCCCGAGGGCGTGTCCTTTGCTATACTTCTCATGAATATAGCAACTCCGCTCCTTGAAAAACTTCGTCCGAAAGCGTTCGGCACGCCGAGAACGAATATTGCGAAAAAACCTAAAGAATGGCTTGTTAAAATCGAAGAAAAACGCCTTGAAAAGAAAGGCGTAAAGGAGGCGGAATAATGACTGAACAAGTTGCAACCACTCCTAAAAAACAGAGATTCTTCACGAAAGACCTGGTAAAATGCGTCGTCGTGCTTGCCGCAATCGCACTGGTCGCCGGCATACTCCTCGGCGTCATGAACTGGATAACCTACGTGGACCCCGACGAAACCATAATGAAAGACGTCGCGGCGTTTTACGGTGTCGACGTGAGCGGAATATCCAAATCCGAGGATAGAGCGGCAATGGACGAATACGTCAATTCCTGTTTCGTCGCAAAGAACGGTGAAGAAGAAATCGGATATTGCTACTACACGACGGGCAACGGCGCGAAAGACGGCACGATAGAAATGCTTATCTATATCTCGTCGGACGGCGTTATAAAGGACGTAGTCGTTTACGACCAAGGAGAAACCGCGGGCTACTTCAACAAGGTCGAAAAGGCAAACAAAGCAAAATACGTCGGGCTCGACCTCGACGATATCGACGGTGTGACTTTCTACAAGAAGTCCCCGTCCGGTGACCTCAAAGACGGAGAAGTTGTGGCACTTTCGGGCGCGACTTTCACTTCGACGGGTTATCACAACGCCGTTGCCGCCGCCGTGCGCGCATACAAGGCGTATAATAAGGAGGCGTGATTATGGCAAACGATAAAGGCAAAATCTTGACAAACGGCATAATCACTTCCAATCCCGTATTCAGGCTCGTCCTCGGCACTTGCCCGACGCTTGCGGTTTCGACTTCGGCGTTCAACGGGCTCGGAATGGGACTTGCCGCTACCATAGTTTTGGTGTGCTCGAATATGCTCGTTTCTCTTCTCAGAAACGTGATTCCCGATAAGGTGAGAATCCCTTGCTACGTCCTCATCATAGCGACTTTCGTCACCATCGTGGAAATGCTCCTCAAAAAATTCGTTCCCGCGCTTTACAGCGCACTCGGAATATACTTGCCGCTCATAGTCGTCAACTGTATAATCCTTGCTCGCGCAGAGGCGTTTGCAAGCACGAACAAGGTGGGTGACAGTATCCTCGACGGACTCGGAATGGGACTCGGATTCACTCTCTCCCTCACCGTCATGGGATTTATCAGAGAACTTATCGGCGCAGGCACGATATTCGCAGGCTCTCTCGGCTCGGTGAGTTTCGGGCTTACCCTTGCTCCCGACTACGCGCTTTCCATATTCGTTATGCCGGCGGGCGGATTCCTCGTATTCGGACTTTTGATGGCTCTCATCAACTACCTGTCCGACAAAAAAGAGGAGAAACGCAAGGCTAAACTCGAAGAGGCGGCGGCGCATATAGAAGACGCCAAAGCGGATCTCGAAAACGCAGAGGAGGTGACGTTATGACTTATTTCTACCTTATAATAGGCGCAATATTCGTCAATAACTTCGTCCTTTGCCAATTCCTCGGCATTTGCCCCTTCCTCGGCGTATCCAAAAAGACGGATACCGCACTCGGCATGGGTATAGCGGTCATATTCGTTATGGGCATTGCGTCCATATTCACTTGGCTCATACAGAAACTTCTCGTCGTTGCGGGGATAGAGTATTTGCAGACGATAGCGTTTATTCTCGTCATAGCGGCGCTCGTCCAACTCGTCGAGATGGTTCTCAAAAAGTTTATGCCCTCTCTTTACAGTGCGCTCGGCGTTTATCTTCCCTTGATAACGACCAACTGCGCGGTGCTCGGCGTCGCTATTCTGAACGTTCAGACCTACGGCGTTGCGGAAGGCATAAGCCTGCTGCAATCCTTCCTCAACGGCGTTTTCAGCGGATGCGGATTTACTCTTTCCATTTTGCTCCTTGCGGGTATTCGCGAAAGAATGGATATCACTCTCGTCCCCAAGCCGTTCAGAGGTTTCCCCATCACTCTCATCACCGCTTCCATTATGGCGATGGCGTTCACCGCATTCAGCGGCATGATAAGTTAGGAGGTGTGCGACTATGAATACGTTGATTTCTGCGGCAACCGTCGATCCGATGACTATACTTTATTCGGTTCTGGTGTTGTTCGTCACCGCACTCGTGCTCGGAATACTGCTTGCGGTCTGCGGGAAAAAATTTACGGTGCAAGAAGATGAAAGAATAGGCGAAATCACTAAAAAACTTTCGGGCGCAAATTGCGGCGGATGCGGATTCGCGGGATGTGCTGATTTTGCAAAGGCACTCGTCGAAGGTCGCGCCGAAGTGGACGCTTGTTCTGCAACTCCCGCCGAAAACAAAAAGGAAATCGGTGATATCCTCGGCGTTTCGGTCAGCGGAGAAGAAACAAAACTCGTCGTATGTTGCAGGGGCGGAAACAACGCCACCGATAAGTACGAATATATGGGCTACGGCGACTGCAGAAGTATGGAACTTCTCGGCGGCGGAAGAAAGCAATGCAAGTGGGGTTGCCTCGGCATGGGCTCCTGTACGGACTGCTGTCCCGAACACGCAATCGACGTGCGCGACGGCGGATTCGCTTACATAGACCACGAAAAATGTATCGCTTGCGGACGGTGTATCGTCGCTTGCCCTAAGGCAATCATAAAGAGAATACCCAAACAAGCAAAAGTGTATATCGCGTGCTCCAACTGTCTGCGCGGTGCGAAAGACGTCAGAGCAATGTGCAAAAACGGTTGCGTCGGCTGCGGACTATGCGCAAAGATTTGCCCCGAACACGCAATCGAAATGGTGAACAATCTTCCCGTCATCGACTACAAAAAGTGCGTCAGTTGCGGAAAGTGTTCGGAAAAATGCCCGTCGAAGTGCATCATCTACCTCGA